>CAKRRU010000083.1 GCA_934394515.1 uncultured Acetatifactor sp. | reverse complement strand
TATAAAAATTTATTAAATAAGAACAAAAGACTAATCGGATGGGTAAAAATTGACGATACTAATATAGATTACCCTGTAATGCAGACAACGGATAATGAATATTATCTGGATCATAACCTGAATCAGGAGTATGATAAAAACGGATCCATATTTATGGATAAGGACTGCGATGTGCTAAAGCCCAGCACGAATTTTATTTTATATGGACATCATATGAAGAGCGGGCAGATGTTTGGAAGCTTATCTTTATACAGCGACCAGAGTTACTATGAGAAACATCCCTACATACAGTTTGATACCATTTATGAAAAAGGTCTGTATGAGATCATGTATGTATTCAGATCCAGGGTATATAGTGAAGATGAAATCGTATTTAAATACTATCAGTTTATAGACGCCCAGAGCGAGCAGGAATTTGACTCTTATATGAATGACATGAGTGAACTGTCATTGTATGATACGGGAGTCACGGCTTCGTTCGGTGACCAGCTTTTAACGCTGTCCACCTGTGATTATCAGGAGAAAAACGGCAGATTTGTAGTGGTTGCCAAAAAGGTGACAACAAAGGAGTAAAGGATGACTAAGGGTAAAAAGAAGACTAACAGAAGATTAAAAAAGACAGTAAGGAAGACCCTGGGAACATTGTTCCTGATCTCGGCGATCGTGGTAGCGGCAATCCCTACGGAAGGACTGCGAGCAGCAAATGGTACGGAGAAAACGATCACAGAAGCCGACCTGAAGCAGATGCCGATTCCTTATCTGGACAACAATGAGGAAATCTATACCACCGGTGACGGTAAGTACCAGTTCGCATATGTAACAGATGGCGGTAGTGACAAAGGTGCAGTAATTCTTGGCTATAACGGCGGATATCTGGAAGGTAACAGCCTCGTAATTCCGGATGGTCTGGACGCCTATAAAAAATATTCCTACAGTGATGGTACAAATGGCGGTTATGTAGCGGTAGGTAAAGAAAATGATTTTCTGTTCTATGCTATAGAACAGACGATTACGGATCCTGAGACCGGGGTGGAGACCGTAGTAAGTGTGACGTATCAGCCGTGTCGTTACGAAGATCGTGCGCAGTGGGAAAATTTATCTTCGGAAGATTTGTATTATCAGTCGGGAACCACAGTATCAGGAGGCGATAGAGTGCCGGTTTATGCCAAAACAACCGACTCGAACAAGCAACGGATCAAGGGTGCGGAAGTATGGTATATTGGTAATCAGTATCTGCAGGAAGGTACAGGGGACGACACAGGCACCTGGAGCATTGCAGGAGCCGTTACTGATAGCGACCACGGTATATTCTCCGGAAACGGTAATATTCATTCTCTTACTATTGGAAAAAGTGTAAAAGGTGTGGGAGTATATGCGTTTTATGGCTGTACCGGACTGAGTTACATTACATTGGGAAATGGTCTGAAAATCATTGGCGATTATGCGTTTGCAAACTGTATTACAATGACAGGTGTGAGCCTGGATCGGTATAATAACCTGACGGATATCTCAGACTATGCATTTGCAAACTGTCAGTCTCTGCAGCATTTTACGGTAACTCCCAATGTAACAACCATTGGCGACAATGCATTTGAAGACTGCTATTCCATGGAAAGTATTAATCTGGCAGATGGAGAAGAAACAGACGGATTCTCTGTGGACGAGGAACTGGCTGCAGCAAATAATGCAACAGCATTAAATAATCTGGGAAATAATGTATTTAAGGGCTGCGCAAATTTAAGATCCGTGACATTCCCCAGAACATTTAGTAATGCCAGCGGAAAGACTCAGGGATCTATCGACGTTTCCGAATTCCGGGGGTGTGAAAATCTGAAATACGTCACTGCAGCGAATTCATCTCTGAAAATTACCGGAGGACAGGTGGATGGCTCTTACACCTTTGATTCGTTTAAAAAGGATGTACCGGCAGCGTTTTATCTGGAAAGTGTGGATAACTCCCAGTTCCATAACTGTGCTACGGAAAACTATATGGCGTTCAGCTACTTGAATTCTGACGGAACCAAACAGGATCTGTATGAACTGACGGTAAAGGAAACCGACGATGGCAAAAAGGCCGTGTACAGGGTAAATTCCTCCAATCAGTTGGTTTATTGTGAATTTGACAATAAATTAGAGACTGTTACCATGCCAGATACCGTAGGTCCTTATCAGATTACAGTGATTGGTTCCGGCATTTTCCGTAATAACTGTTATCTGAGGAGAATTACGATTCCATCTTCTATTACAACGATTGAGGATAATGCGTTTAAGGGATGTCATAATCTGAAGGATGTTATTTTCAAGGATCCGGTAAACGTTACAAGTATTGGTACAGATGCTTTCAAAACCCAGGAAGTGGAATACCATAAGGCAGACTGCTCGAATCCGAGTGCGACGGCTGTACAGCCGTTATACTTCACTGGACCAGTCTCGGATGATTCGGCACCGTTCAATTATGCAATGGATCCGAACAGCTATATTAACAGAGGAAGCCAGGAGAGAACCTATATTACCTATTACAGTGGCTGGCCGCAGAATCTGGAAGTAAAGTATAACCCGGATACGGACAAAAATGAATTGGTAGATTATCCTACCTTTAATGATATTCAGTCCGGCACAAAATACACTACCGCTAATTATGCATATATGACGTTGGATTATCAGACGGCTGCCAATACTGCGGTGAATAAATACCTTAGTAAAGATCCTTCTATAACAGACTATGAACGCGAGATCGTCAATGCGGCACTGCAGATCGAATTACCTTACGGTATTGAAACCATTCAAGAAGATCTGTTTACTGCCACAGAACCTTCGGAAGTTCTGCCGTCCGATACGACCAAGACATTGACCGCTTACGGACTGTTGGAGATTGGCAAGGAGACTTTCAAGGATTGTACGAATCTGAGTGGTGTCTATCTGAAAGACAGAACTACGAAGATTGATGATTATGCTTTTAAGGGATGTACAAATCTGACCGGTGTGGCAGTACCTGCCACCACAACAACAATGGGAAAACGGCCTTTCACCGGCTGTAAGAAACTGACAACGGTGGATTTCCAGGGAAGTCCTTATTTCACCTGTGATAATTCTATTATCTACAGTCTGGAAAACGGAAAGAAGAAAGATATCATTGAATTTCTGGAAGGAAGAGCCAGCGGAGTGGTAGCTCCTACGGAAGTAGAGGGAGTCACCGGAATTGCTGAGGAAGCATTTGCGGGCACCAAGGTAAGTTCCGTGGATCTGCGTACCTCCTTTGTGACAGATATTCCGGAAGGTGCTTTTATGGATACTCCGAAGCTGTTCGCAGTTTATCTGCCGGATACCTGTAAGTCCATTAGTAAGGATTCCTTTACGAACAGTAGTATTGCCTACATGGAAGTGCCGGAAAGTGTCAGCTATCTGGATAATGATGCCTTCGGTGGAAAAACCGAGAAGAGTGCACTGCAGTTCTACTGCGTAGATGGCAGTAATGCATATATCTATGCAACAAAGAACGGTATTATGACGACCTCAAAGCCGCTGGAACTGTTCTATACCGTAACTTTCTGGGATTGGAATAATACGCTTCTGGATACACAGACGGTACCAGCAGGGGAAGATGCAGTTCCCCCTGAAGTTAAGGGCAGAGAGGGATATACCCTTACCGGATGGGTTCCGGATTATCATGGGGTGCAGTCGCCTCTGCAGATAACTGCCCAGTACGAAGCAGATGATCCGGATGCTTCCAAATATACGGTAACTTTCCTTGACTGGAATGACAGCGTATTGATAACTAGACTGGTAGCTCCCGGAAAGGATGCAGAACCTCCTTTTGATCCTAAGAGAGAAGGATATACCTTTATCGGATGGAGACCTGCGGTTACCAACATTCAGGCGGATACCACGATTTATGCCCAGTATGAGAAGAATGATTCCGAAGACTCCAAATTCACGGTACGTTTCATTGATTACGATGATACGGTGCTGTACTTGCAGAAGGTAGCGTCCGGCGAAGATGCCATTGCACCACAGAGCCCTACCAGAAGCGGTTATACCTTTACAGGATGGAGACCTGCCATTACCGGAATCACCAAGGATACGGATACTTATGCCCAGTATGCTATTACCGGAAGCCAGGATGATCCGAATGCCACAGCAACACCGGCACCGGGAACGACGGCAACACCGGCTCCCGGCACCACAGCAACACCGGCACCGGGAACGACAGCAACACCGGCGCCCGGGACTAACACTACAACAAAACTGTACACATTGACAGTTAAGAATGGTTCCGGTTCCGGAAGTTATGCTGCCGGTTCCCAGCCGATCATCATTGCAAATGATCCGGCCAAGGGTATGCAGTTCAGCAACTGGACGATCGATCCATCCAATACCACTATAGCAAGTAAGGTATTATCGGCAACGGTAATCACCATGCCAGCAGGAAATGTAACGGTTACGGCAAACTATACAAAGTCAAACGGTTCTAATACCAGTACTTCTACCGGAAGTGGTAATTCTACGAATTCCAATTCCAACAGAAGGCCGAACAGTACTACCACAGGAAATGTTTCCGGCGGCAGAACCACTGTTGTTATTGACAAGAACGGTCTGTCCAATACCGGTGTGGTATCTGCAACGGTAAACGGATCTTCCGATAACTTTGTGATCAAGATCACTGAGAGCGCATCTGCTTCAGAGGAAGTAGTAAAGGCGTTGATGGCAGAGTATGGCAACGATATCAGTGCCATCAAGTATTTCCCGATGGATATCAGTCTCTATGATTCCACCGGCAATAACAAGATCACGGATACCACAGGATTGTCCATCAGCATTACCCTGCCGATTCCGGATTCCCTGATCACCTATGCAGGTAACAATAAGGTAGCCGGCGTAGTGGACAGCAAGCTTGACAAGCTGACACCGAAGTTCTCTACGATTTCCGGAGTATCCTGCATTACCTTTACGGCAGAGCATTTCTCTCCGTATGTGATCTATGTGGATACCAACAATCTGACAGCCGGAACTATTGCGGACAGTACTCCCAAGACCGGAGATGCCATTCATCCGAAGTGGTTCCTGTCCATAGGACTTGCCTGTCTGTCTATGGTATTCTTCATGAAGAAGGATAAAAAGACTCTGCGTAAGGCCAGAGCCTAATGTAAAAAAATAAAGGATGGGAAGGTTTATGAATCATAAAAAATGGGTAGTGGTATTGGCACTGATAGCTACCGCATTGATCCTGACACATCTTCCTGTGTCGGAGGCAGATGCGGCAGCGTCTGCCTCCGATTTTCTGATCGAAGGCAGTACATTGACAAAATACAGAGGCACGGATGAGCGTGTCACGATCCCGGATACGGTGGAGGTCGTGGGTGAGAGTGCTTTTGAAAATAACCAGAAGGTACAGCTTGTTGTGGTTCCCAAGTCGGTGAAGCGCATGGATGCCTATGTCTTCTGGGGCTGTGATAATCTGGAAGAGGTTGTACTTGGCAAAGGTCTTACCTCAGTGGATGAATATGCTTTTTCAGGCTGCACCGGACTGAAACAGATCACGATCCCTGAGAATGTACAGAGTATTGATGCACAGGCATTTGCCGGATGTACGAACCTTACGGATATTTATATTCCGGACACGGTGACAAGCATCGCAGACGATGCATTCTTAAATTGTGATAACGTAACGATTCATGCGGACGAAGGCAGCGTGGCTGCAAAGTTTGCACAGAAGCTGGCAGAGCAGAAAAGTCAGAGTCCTCTGGTAACGGCAGCGCCGACGGCGACACCGGCGGCAGACGGAACTTCGGATTCACAGGCAACAACAGAGCCTGCCCCCACTGAAACGCCGACCCCTGCACCGACACCGGTGCCCGGAAATGTGATCGGCAGTACCTTTGTCGTAGGAAATCATGCGATGGTTATGATGCTGCCTGAGGAAGAAACTGTGCAACAGGGCTATACGGAACCGGAAGCAGGACAGGAGACTGACAGTGAACCGCAGGATATCACAGCGGAAACAGAAGACGGCAAAATTCCGGAATGGAAATATTACAGGAACCAGTCGGTAGGAGCAGTGAGCATACCGGAGGGAACGACCGAAATCGGACGTTTTGCTTTTTCCAGAAGTTCTGTGCAGTCGATTACTTTACCGGAAGGTATCACCACTATTGATTATGCGGCATTTTATCACTGCGATGCTTTGGGATCAGTGGTATTGCCGGGGACAGTGACCAGAGTGGGAGCCAAGGCATTTATGCATACTGGATGGATGGATGAGTTTGAAGAGAATAGTATGGATGATTTCCTGATCAGTGGAGATGTTCTGGTAGCCTATAAGGGAGATTTACCGGAGGTATCAATACCGGCGGGGATTCGCGTGATTGCTGATGAAGCATTCCGCAGTCATACCGAACTGAAAAAGGTGCATCTGCCTGCAAGTGTCACGAATATCGGTGACAGCGCATTCCCTGAAGGAATCGAAATTATAAATGAATAAGGATCAGGTTTTACCGACACCAGGATAAGAAACCGGCATAAGATAGAATAAGTCTTATGCCGGTTTTGTTTTACGGGAAAGGAACAAGATGCAGCGGGTGAGGGAACAGGTACAGGTGCCGGAACAATTGCATAGTGGAGCCGGACGTGTGGAAGCTGTGACTGTTGCGGTGCTGGATACCGGAATTGCCTATCATCCGGATCTGGCAGGGCGGCTGCTTGCTTTTTCCGACTTTGTGGAAGGCCGGTCATTTCCCTATGACAATAATGGCCACGGGACACATGTCTGCGGGATCGTCTGCGGAAGTGGAGAATTGTCTGCAGGGAGATTCCGGGGAATGTCACCGGAGGCAAAACTGGTGGTAGGTAAGATATTAGATCAAAAAGGAGAGGGCTCGTGTGATTCCATGCAGGAAGCTCTGGAATGGGTACTGCGTGTGAAAAACAGATATGGGATACGGATTCTGAATATCTCTGTGGGGATCGGAGACCTGAAGGAACGTTACAAGGAACAGATGTTACGGGAGTCATTGGAACTGCTTTGGGATCATAATATTCTCGTGGTCTGTGCGGCGGGAAATGCGGGACCTGTAGACGGAAGTATTTCGGAAATGGCAAGCAGTAGAAAGGTACTGACGGTGGGCTGTCATGACGGAAGATATTGTAAAAATGATCCCGGAAGGTGTGAGACATACTCTGGCAGGGGGAGAAGATATGATGTGACCCGTAAACCGGATATTGTGGCTCCGGGGACAAGGATTCTTTCCTGTAATGCGTTCTGGCAGAACCGGAACGGAAGAATTTACAGGCCCTATGTGGCAAAAAGCGGCACCTCTATGGCAACACCTGTTGTATCCGGGGCGGCAGCCCTTACCATGGCAAAATATCCGGGAATTACCAATGATGAATTTGTCCGTCTGCTGTCCCTTACAGCTACTGATCTGGGAGAGCCGTGGAACAAGCAGGGTTTCGGCATGCTCAATGTACGGAGATTATTAGAAAACAAGTAAAAGAATAAAATCAATGGGAAAAATAAAAAATGTGATTAAAATAAGTCAATAAAATAAATGCCAAAGATATTGACACAGATAGTATGATTGTATACAATGATACGAGAACTGCAAAATGTATTTTTACTGCGCAGAGTAAAAATAGAAACGAATCTTGCAGATGTCAAATGTCAGGGAAGAGAGGTATACCAATGAGAGAAAGTGATGCATTTCAGAATCGTCCGGTCTCCATGAATCCTAAGAATAACCTTCTGGAGATTGAAGAGCATATGTACATACTGGATGATGTGGAGAAGCCGAACGTGTTCCGTAATATGTTCCCTTATTCCGAAATCCCCAAAATACCTTTTAATGATCGTATCGTGCCTCATAACATGCCGAAGGATATCTGGATCACAGATACTACCTTCAGAGACGGACAGCAGTCCAGAGCACCTTATACTACCGAGCAGATCGTGAAAATCTATGACTATCTGCATGAATTGGGCGGTCCCAACGGAATGATCCGCGCCAGTGAATTTTTCCTGTACAGCAAGAAGGACAGAGATGCCGTATATAAATGTATGGAGAGGGGATATAAGTTCCCTGAGGTTACCAGCTGGATCCGTGCCAGCAAGGAGGATTTCAAACTGGTAAAAGAGATCGGAATGAAAGAGACCGGAATTCTGGTAAGTTGTTCCGACTATCATATTTTCCTGAAATTGAAAATGACCAGAAGACAGGCTATGGATCACTATTTAAGCGTAATCCGTGACTGCCTGGAGGAGGGAATCAGTCCCAGATGTCATCTGGAGGATATCACCAGAGCGGATATCTATGGCTATGTGGTGCCTTTCTGCCTGGAACTGATGAAACTGATGAAGGAGTACCAGATTCCCATTAAGGTAAGAGCCTGTGATACCATGGGATACGGTGTCAACTATCCCGGTGCCGTAATTCCCCGTAGTGTACAGGGTATCATCTATGCAATCCATACCCACGCCGGTGTGCCTCATGAATTGATCGAATGGCATGGTCATAATGATTTTTACAAGGCTGTGTCCAATTCCACTACTGCATGGCTGTACGGCTGTTCCGGTGTCAATACCTCCCTGTTCGGTATTGGAGAACGTACCGGTAATACACCTCTTGAGGCTATGGTATTTGAATATGCGCAGCTGAAGGGTGATCTCAACGGCATGAACACCCGTGTAATCACGGAACTTGCTGAGTACTACGAGAAGGAGATCGGTTATCAGATTCCTCCCAGAACTCCGTTCGTCGGCAAGAATTTCAATGTTACCAGAGCCGGTATTCATGCGGACGGACTTTTGAAGAATGAGGAGATTTACAATATTTTTGATACCGAGAAATTCCTCAACCGTCCGGTACTGTGTGCAATCTCCAATACCTCCGGTCTGGCAGGTATCGCACACTGGCTGAATACGTATTATAAATTAAAGGGAGACAAGCAGATACAGAAGAATTCTGAGCTTGTAGCAGAGATCAAGAAGTGGGTGGATGCCGAATATGCCGGCGGACGTGTTACCGTGCTCACGGATGAAGAGATCGTAGCCTGCGTTAACCGTATCTGCCTGGAGAAGAATCTGAAGATCGGCGAATAGACCGGGACAGGTTGGAATAGTTATATTGGTGACGACGTTTTCGTTGTCCGGAAATGAGGAAGATAGTGAGTAAGTATGATGTAAAGCAGGAAGTAACGGACAAGTTCTCCCTGCGGGGACGGGTATTTCACAAGCTGAGAGAGGATATCTTAAGCGGAAAATATCAGGAGCATGAAGAATTAAAAGAGGTGGCCATCGGCGAGGAGATGGGAGTCAGCAGAACCCCGGTCAGAGAAGCGTTCCGTCAGCTGGAACTGGAAGGCTTGATTCAGATCATCCCGAATAAGGGCGCTTATGTCACCGGTATCACGCAGAAGGACGTAAAAGATATTTATATGATCCGTTCTCTGCTGGAAGGATTGTGCGCACGCTGGGCTACGGAACATATCACCAAGGAGCAGATGGAAGAGATGGAAGAGAATGTCTATCTGTCCAAGTTTCATGCCCAGAAGGGGCATCTTGAACAGCTGGCTGAGCTGGACAATCGTTTTCATGACATTTTGTATGAAGCCTGTGACAGCAAAATGCTGGAGCATCAGCTGAAGGACTTTCATCAGTATGTCCTGCGTGTCCGCAAGAAGACACTGGCCAGCGCCAACCGAGGACCCAAGTCCAACGAAGAGCATGAACAGATTATGGAAGCCATCAAGTCAGGAAATGCTGATCTTGCAGAACAGTTGGCACATCAGCACATGATCAATGCTTATGAAAACATGGTGAAGAACGGGTTGAACGAAGCCTATGCGCAACAGGATAAGCCACAGGAATAGGTTGCCTGTCTGTGAAAATTACTGTAAAATGTAACTATTCAGAGCTATGTAAAAAGTATCGAATGGGCTTTGAATTCTTGCATTTGCAAAAGGTAAGCCTCGTAGAGGCAATTTTGCGAATGCGGTTCTGAATAGTTATTGCAGAATAATAAGAATAAATACCGGAAAGGAAATCATTATGGAAAAGATCAAAATGACAACCCCTCTTGTAGAGATGGACGGAGATGAAATGACCAGAATCCTCTGGCAGATGATCAAGGATGAATTGCTGCTTCCTTATATTGATCTGAAGACAGACTACTATGATCTGGGACTGGAGCACCGTAATGAAACAAATGATCAGGTAACAGTGGATTCTGCCAATGCAACGCTGAAGTATGGAGTAGCGGTAAAATGTGCGACCATTACCCCCAATGCTGCCAGAATGACAGAGTACAACCTGAAGGAAATGTGGAAGAGTCCCAATGGAACCATCCGTGCAATTCTGGACGGTACGGTATTCCGTGCACCTATTTTGGTAAAGGGAATCGTTCCTTATGTCAAGAACTGGACAAAGCCCATCACGATTGCCAGACATGCCTATGGTGATGTCTACAAAAATACAGAGATCAAGGTACCCGGTCCCGGTAAGGCAGAACTGGTATATACCGCAGCAGATGGCACGGAGACCCGTGAACTGATCCATAATTTTGACGGAGCAGGTATTATCCAGGGTATTCACAATACGAATAAATCCATCGAGAGCTTTGCGAGAGCATGTTTCAGTTATGCTGTAGATACGAAGCAGGATCTGTGGTTCTCCACCAAGGATACCATCTCTAAAAAATATGATCATACCTTTAAGGATATTTTCCAGGAGATCTATGATAATGAGTATAAGGCAAAATTCGAAGAGCTGGGAATCGAATATTTCTATACGTTGATCGATGATGCCGTAGCACGTGTGATCCGCTCCAACGGAGGATTTATCTGGGCATGCAAGAATTACGACGGTGATGTGATGTCCGACATGGTAGCTACCGCATACGGCGATCTGTCCATGATGACTTCCGTACTGGTATCTCCCAGCGGTGTTTATGAGTACGAGGCTGCGCATGGAACCGTACAGCGCCACTATTACAAGCACCTGAAGGGAGAGGAGACCTCTACCAACTCCATCGCTACCATCTTTGCATGGACCGGAGCTCTCAGAAAGCGTGGCGAACTGGATCAGATTCCTGAGCTGTGTTCCTTTGCGGACAAACTTGAGAGAGCCTGCATCAAGACCATCGAGGATGGCAAGATGACCAAGAGTCTGTCTCTGATCTCTACCTGCGAGAATCCCGTGATCCTCAACAGCCTGGATTTCATCAAGGCAATCAGAGAGACACTGGACAGCTTGCTGTAAATTGAAAGTTAATTAAAATGAAGCAAAGGGACGAACTCCCGGAACGAACAGAATGCCTTCCGGCAGCTGTAACGTCTC
>CAKRRU010000082.1 GCA_934394515.1 uncultured Acetatifactor sp. | reverse complement strand
TGACGATCATCTATCTAGTACGACTGTCACCAGCCGCATCAAGCGACCTACCTGAAAGCAGACCGGGCCGGCCTATCGCTTTCTGTTTGGTCTTGCTTCGGATGGGGTTTACATGGCTCCGTCTGTTACCAGCCGGACGGTAGTCTCTTACACTGCCCTTGGAGTCACCTCCACCAGACGTTATCTGGCATCCTGCCCTGTGAAGCCCGGACTTTCCTCACCTGCACGAAGCAGCCGCGATCATCTATCTTACTTACACCTGTTCGATTATATCTTCTTCTTTCGGAAAAAGCAATATTTTTCTGCCAGCCGGATCAATTCTCCGTATCCCAGCGCTGCAAGAGGGAACATCATCATATAATAGGCATACATATATCTTGCCTTTGCCTCCCAGATGATGCTGAACAGAAAACCGCCGATGATTGCCACCGCTAATAAATGTTGCAGAAGGTTACTGTCTTTTTTTACACAAAAAACAAAATATAAGAGACAGCCGGCATAAATAATAAACTGCAAACGATCAGCAAACCACAATACCCTATCAAATAGGTCATCTTTCAAACGATCTTCAAAAGCTGTCAGTTTTGCGTTATGTGTTTCCTCGTGTCCAAAATTAAAGTATAATGACTGATACAACGGTTCATTCCATTGAGATAGAATCTTGCCACTGTAAAATCCCCGTAAGTATCCCCTGCTTGCCTTCATAATCTGCCAACGTTCTCTAATCATTTCACCATATATTTCATTGGATTTTTCTGTATCAGCATCGTTGGCAAAATACTGTGCGCTGGAATTTGAGAAATCCCAACCGAATCTACCCTTCGTCTCCTCCATACCTATATAGATATAAGCATTGGTCGGCACTCCATCAGAATGCGGAATGCCGGAACGCATCTCATACATCATGAAAATTCCCTGATAGCATAATTGCGGCAATACACACGCTACGATAACAGCAATCAGAAACTTCTTATCTTTATTTTCAAACGCCCACAAAATCCCTAACAGGCAAAAAGCCACGATCAGAATCAGCATGTTTTTACGCATTAAGGTTCCGATTGTCATGGAAACAACTGCCACCACAATGGTAGATATCTTGGACTTCTTACTGTATTTAGCAACCATCCAGGCAGTCAAGAGTGAAAAAAACACCCACGGAACTTCGCCGTAGATCCAACTAGAATAAAATATAGAAGCTATACAGCTTCCTGCCAGCACTGTTCCTGTCACGACTACAGATAACCGCCCGGAAAGCTCTTTCAATATCCCATAAATAAAGTAAACACTTCCTGCATTCAACAATACAAATAACACCTGCATGACGTGATAATCTGTATTTTCCAGAATGCGAAACACCAACTCTTCGACAAACGCCAGCCCCAACTGGTGGGGGAACATACCGCTGTATTGTGTTGCCTCCAGTGTTCCATAATCACCTTCCAGAAATCCCACTGCCGCATTGTACACATGCAGCTGATCTGCGGTGGGCTGTCTGTCTGCTGCCAGCACCCAACACAGCCCGGCAACTGCCTGCCAAAGCATAGCTGCAATAACTACAATTTTTTCGCAGAATTGCGACTTAGAGGCACTGATTTTTCGTTCCGCTTCATTTAATCCTACACACAATAACAGCACCAAGGCTGCCACCGCCAGATTTAAAAACACAGAATCCCTGATTTCTATCGGAAATTCATGACCACTCACCGGAAGCATATACTGTGTACCGGTCAATGCATACCGAACCAGTATAAATAAAATCAGGCTTCCCATGATCCGTATTACCCAGTTGGCAGCATGCTTTACAATCGTTTTTATCTTTTGTAAATCCCCCACCACAAAAACTCTCCTTTTTCGTACATAAATTTTTCAGAGTTCAGACTATTCAGAATAATCTACACATTGAAGCAGCTTCCGCCCACAAACTCTCTGCACAGGGAATTATTGGGCAGACTCTCGCTGGTCACACCAAGGAAGTATTCCAGGAATTTCAACAGTCTCTTGGCTTCATAGTATTCCGGATCTCCCTTGTCGATCTGGAACAACAGCGGCTCTGCGAACTGTTTTAAGACCGCAAGTTCATAGATCAGTACGGAATTGAACATAGCATCCGCATCCTCCTGGAAAGGGAAAATGTTCTGCTCTTCGCCACGGCGCACGGAAGCCCACATGCCGATGGTCCTTCTGGCATCTGCACCCCTGGTTCTGGCATCTCTTACCATACGGCGTAGCAGTCTGCCGTCCGTGGTGGGAATACGGTTGTGTTCGTCGATATTAATATTGGTCAGTGCACTGATATAAATCTTATATTTGCTTTCTTCCGGAAGCGCATAGGAGGTTTTCTCATTTAATCCATGGATACCTTCAATGACCAGAATATCATCCGGTCCCAACTGTTTATAATTCCCTTTATATTCCCGTTTCCCGGTCTTGAAATTAAAGGCCGGAAGTTCCACGCGCTCTCCTGCCAGCAGTCTGCACATATCCTCGTTGAACTGTTTTACATCAATAGCTTCCAGGCACTCAAAATTGTAGTCCCCGTTTTCGTCTCTCGGTGTAAACTCTCTGTCGACAAAATAGTCATCGAGACCGATGGGGTGAGGTGTTTTTCCAAGGGTCCGCAGTTGTATGGACAATCTGTGGGAAAAGCTGGTCTTGCCGGAGGAAGAAGGTCCGGCGATCATAACGAATTTAACACCGCTTCTGCTGATGATATCTTTCGCGATCTCACCGATTTTACGCTCCTGCTCCGCTTCCTGTACCAGAATCAATTCACTCAAAGATCCGCGGCAGATCTGGTCATTGAGGTCTCCTACTGTCTCTATGCCTATCTTCCTGCCCCATTCTTCAGACTCTTTCAATGTCTGAAACAGTTTCTTCTGCTCCACAAAAGGTTTTACCAGGGTGGGTTCCTTTTTATCCGGCAAAAGAAGCATAAAGCCCTCGTCGTACGCGATGACATCAAACCACTTCACATAGCCGGCATTAGGCAGCATATATCCGTAATAATAGTCATAATAGCCGTCCATCTCATAAATATTTACAAAGGAACCTCTGCGATAGCGGAACAGTTTTTCCTTGTCTTTCATTCCCTCTCTGTGGAACAGTTCCATTGCATTATCCAGCGAATAAGATCTTTTTAAGAACGGTGTCCCGGCTTCTACCAGTTCTCTCATTCTTCCCCGGATTTTTTCCGCATTCTCTTTTGTTGCAGCGATCTGCCCTTTGGGGGAGATATAAGAACCGTTTCCGATAGCGAACTCCACGCGGCAGTTCTGCACGACAGTTCTTCCGAACACATCAAATACTGCTTTTAAAAACAGCATTGTGGCAGAACGCACATAGGTCTTGTTACCCACATCGTCTTTCAATGTAAAAAAAGTAATCTCACAATCTCTTGTCAGTTTTTTGAACAATTCCCTGATCTTCCCGTCTCTCGCTGACAGTGCGATTAAGTCGTCATATTCCTTCTGATAATCATTGGCTACATCCTCGTAGGTAGCTCCCTGAGGATATTGTCTCTCTTCGCCGTTTATCTTCACTGTGAACATTTTTCTCACCCTGTCCTTCTGTAATCTGCTGTTTCCGGGCTGTCTTCTCAATCTGCTTCCTGACCATTATCATACCATTCCAGTGCACGGGTAATCAGCAATATTTCTTCGTTGATTTCACTTCTGCGCTGCATTGTTTTCGGATTCGCGGCATCCGCCTTTTTCTCCAGATGCTCTGCGATCTGTCTGCGGTCTGCCAGCATTTTCTCCAGATATTCCTTTAATGTCCGGTCCTTTTTCAGCAGCAGCTTTGCTCCGTACTGCCTTGCAAGCTCAGGAAAAGAAATATCTCCCGTCTCGCCCAGCCAGGAACGCTTTACCTCACTGCGCACCCTGTCCTCTGACATTTCTCCCTGCCAGTGCACCTTCATCATAAAATAATATTTACCTTCTT
The DNA here is from genome assembly GCA_934394515.1 of uncultured Acetatifactor sp. Taxonomy (GTDB): domain Bacteria; phylum Bacillota; class Clostridia; order Lachnospirales; family Lachnospiraceae; genus Acetatifactor. Next base: position 7,657 of record CAKRRU010000082.1, on the reverse strand, counting down.
CGTAGATGATATTCTCATCCAACAGAAGATATCCCTCTTCCATCAGGAACTCCCTGAAATGCGGGATCTCCGACTGGGGCTGCAGGATCAGCTCCTTAAAACTTCTTGCCTGTGCCTTTCCTTCTGTCAGTATCTTCTCCATGAGAGGTCCGCCCATGCCTGCACAGATCATACCTGCTGCCTCGCCTGTATTCAGCTTTTGCAGGCCGTCAGAAAGTCTTGTCTCGATCTTGTCCTGCAGACCATATTCCCGGATATGTTCTTTAGCTCTCTCAAGAGGACCGGACCGTACATCCATGGCGATCACCCTTGGGGAAATGCCCTTCTGCACGAGATAGACAGATACAAAACCATGGTCACACCCCACATCCGTTATCACGGTGCCCGGTGTGACCATGTCCGTCAAAGCCTGCATTCGATCGGATAATACAACCTCCGCCATTAATCCAGATAATCCTTCAGCTTGCGGCTGCGGCTGGGATGACGCAGTTTTCTCAGAGCTTTTGCTTCGATCTGACGGATACGCTCACGGGTAACGTTGAATTCCCGTCCTACCTCTTCCAGAGTACGGGCACGTCCGTCATCCAGGCCGAAACGAAGTCTTAATACCTTCTGCTCTCTCTCTGTCAGGGTACCGAGTACCTCCACCAGCTGTTCCTTCAGCAGCGTAAATGCTGCGGCATCTGCGGGAACCGGTACGTTATCGTCCTGGATAAAATCGCCCAGATGGCTGTCTTCCTCTTCACCGATAGGAGTCTCTAAGGATACAGGTTCCTGGCTGATCTTTAAGATCTCACGCACTCTGTCTACCGGCATATTCATCTCCGCAGCGATCTCTTCGGGAGTCGGTTCTCTTCCCAGCTCCTGCAGCAGCTGTCTGCTCACACGGATCAGTTTGTTGATGGTCTCTACCATATGCACAGGGATACGGATAGTTCTCGCCTGGTCGGCAATTGCTCTGGTGATTGCCTGGCGGATCCACCATGTTGCATAAGTGGAGAACTTATAACCCTTTCTGTAATCGAATTTTTCCACTGCCTTGATCAGGCCCAGGTTGCCTTCCTGGATCAGGTCTAAGAACAGCATTCCCCGACCCACATATCTCTTGGCAATGCTGACTACCAGACGTAAGTTGGCTTCTGCCAGACGCTTTTTCGCTTCCTGATCTCCTTCTTCCATTCTCTGTGCCAGTTCGATCTCTTCTTCGGCACTTAACAGAGGCACCTTACCGATCTCCTTCAGATACATACGGACGGGATCCTCGATGCTGACTCCTTCCGGTACGGATAAATCAATGTTCTCCACATCGACTTCATCCTCATCCGTCAGGATGATCTCCTCGTCATCCACATCATCGTCATCGGTGATGCGCAGTACATCCACATTGTTCTGGTCCAGATATTCCAGAACCTTCTCCATCTGTTCCTCTTCCAGAGGCATGTCCGCAAAGAAGTCACTGATTTCCTGATACTCCAGCACATTCTTTTTCTTTTTCGCCATATTCAGGAGCTCTTTTATCTTCTCCGCAAATTTTGCCTGTGTGTTTTCATCCATTTTTCGTGGTTCCATCCTTTCATTGCCATTATTTATAGCCAAATTTCGTATATTTTATAACTACTCTGAGCCGAGAATCCGATTATTCCAAAGAAATATGGGCTCTTTGCAGCTCTTCCAGTGCTTTTTTGCCTTCCACCGCTTTTTTTACCGCGTTGACATCTGTTCCCAGTTTTGCCATGTAGTACTGGTAGCTGTTGCGTTTGACCGCTACCAGGATGTCATGAAAGGCTCTTTCTCTCTCCTGTCTGGTGGACAATTCGGGAAGCGTGGTGTGAAACAGCTCTGCTGCCTGTCTCTGTTCCTCTTCGTCCTCAAACATGCTGATGATCCCCGCCGGCTGGAACTGTCCGCTGTCCAGCTCCGCAAACATCCTCTCTGCCACCCTGCGGTACAGTTCCTCTGTGAAATCTTCTAAGGAAATATACTTACGCACGATCGAATACAGGGAAGGATCATCTCCGATCCAGGAGATCAGAAGTCTCTGGGACTTACGCCCGTTCTCTGCCGGATCACTCTTATTCTGCACGCTGCTCCTAGGTCTTTGAATTGGTTTGGCGAGACCGGTCTGGGCGGCGTAGTTTACAACCATTTTCCTCAGGTCATCCGGCCGGATCATATATTTCTCGGCGATGGCCTGCAGATAATTTTCCCGTTCCAGATCTTCGGAGAATTCACATAGTTTCTGTGCGATCTCCCTGTGGAACTTCGTTCTCTGCTCCGGATCACTCTGGTCGTATTGCTCGCTTAAGATACGGATCTCGAAATAGAAACTGTTCTCCGCCTGATCGATCCGCTCCTGAAATGCTTCTTTTCCCAGATTTTTAATAAATTCATCCGGATCCTTATAAGGCCGCATATTAATGACCTTGCCTGTCAGTCCCGCTTCACGCAGGATACCGATCCCCCGGAGTGCCGCTTTGGTTCCGGCGCCGTCACTGTCATAGGCTAACAGGATATTCTCCGCATAGCGGTGGAGCAGATTCGCCTGTTCTACGGTAAATGCCGTTCCCAGGGATGCCACCGCCTGTGTGAAACCGGCCTGATGCATGGCTATAACATCCATGTAGCCCTCGCAGAGGATGATGTTGCCCGTTCTTGCCGTCCGGGCAAAATTCAGTCCGTACAGGTTCCTCCTCTTGTCGAAGATCATGGTCTCCGGGGAATTGAGATATTTCGGTTCTCCCTCTCCCATGACTCTTCCGCCGAATCCGATGACACGGTGGTTGATGTCCTGTATCGGAAACATAACACGGTTCCAGAACTGGCTCCGCAAGCCTCTCTGCTCGGAAAATACCGCCAGGCCGGAATCCTTGATCTCTTCATCGCTGAAGCCCTTTTTGCGTAGATACTGCACTACCATCTCGCCGTTTTTACCGGCATACCCCAGCCCGAAATGGTGCATGGTCTCATCCGTCAGCTTTCGCTCCGTAAGATACCTCATTCCCACTTGTCCGTGAGGATCCCGCAGCATATAATAAAAATATTTTGCGGCTTCTTTATTGACCTCCAGCAGGCGCATCCGCTTTCCTGCCTTCTTTTTCTGTTCCGGTGTCTCCTCGACCTCCGGGAGCTTTATCCCTGCACGGTCTGCCAGGGCTTTAACCGCCTCCGGAAAAGTATCATTCTCATATTTCATGAGAAATGTATAGACATTTCCGCTTGCATGACATCCGAAGCAATAATACATCTGCTTATTCGAAGATACCGAAAAGGAAGGTGTTTTTTCGTTATGAAAAGGACAGCAGCCCCAGTAGTTGCTTCCCTTTTTTTTCAATGATACATAGCCCGATATCACATCTACGATATCATTTCTGGCTCTGACTTCTTCTATCAGTTCTTCAGGGTAATACACGTTTTTACTCCATTATATTGTCTTGTGCCTATCGCTGCCAGGATTTCGGTATGTAGATATCCTCGTATACCGCTATGGCAAAACGATCCGTCATCGCTCCCACATAGTCGCAGACGACCTTCTCTCTCGGTTCTCCCACAGAGAGGAGGTTCAGATACTCTTCCGGCAGGTCATCCAGATGCTTCAGGAAATGCTGATACAGGGTCTCCATCAGCATCTCTGCTTTGCCTTCTTCACTCTTGGCCACCGGGTTCTTGTAAACCCGCTCGAACATAAACTGCCGGATCTTCGTCATGGCTTCCGCCACCGGCTCCGACATCATGATATCGTCCTTATCCATGCTGTTGGTCACGATATCATGAATGAAATGATCCAGTCTCTCGGTGGGACTGCTGCCGATCACTTCACAGATGTCCTTCGGCACATCCGCCTCCGTGAGGATCCCTCCACGGATGGCATCATCCATATCGTGATGAATATAAGCTATTTTATCGGAAAGTCTGACGATCTTGCCTTCCAGGGTATGAGGTTTGCCGATAGTCTGATGGTTCCGGATACCGTCCCGCACCTCGTAGGTCAGATTCAGTCCTTTGCCATCCTTCTCCAGAATATCCACCGTGCGGACACTCTGCTCGGCATGTTCAAAGCCAAACGGGCATACTCTGTTCAGTGCACGTTCTCCGGCATGTCCGAAAGGCGTGTGCCCCAGATCATGTCCCAGTGCAATCGCTTCCACCAGATCCTCATTCAGCTTTAATGCTTTGGCTATGGTCCTGGCCGTCTGGGATACCTCCAGCGTATGCGTCAGTCTGGTACGGTAATGATCGCCCTCAGGTGTCAAAAATACCTGTGTCTTATCCTTCAGCCTGCGGAAGGCCTTGCAATGGATAATGCGGTCTCTGTCTCTCTGGAATACCGGTCTGATATCACACTGTTCCTCCGGCCGCAGACGCCCTTTGGAATTCACGCTCAATGATGCATACGGACTTAAATAATCCTTTTCCCACTGTTCCAAGCTTTCTCTGATCGTCATAGTTCCTCCTGCCCCTACTTTTAATATTCTGTGCCCGTCCGAAAAATCCTTTTTACTTATCGGAAAAAATCAATCAAATTTTGTAACATTTTTTATCTGCACACAGAATAGATAAATTCCGCATTTTTATCCATTGCCTCGGTGGCTTTTTTAAACGGGGACATCTGGAACACATGCCACATTCCGGGGAAACGGTCTATATGTGCGGATACTCCGGCTTTGACCAGATTCTTATAGAGCCGCAGGGAATCATCCAGCAGGATCTCATTCTCGCCCACCTGGATATACACCGGCGGGAATCCGTGGAAATCACCATATAACGGAGATATGTACGGATCTTTCAGGTCTCTGTCCGGGGCATAGGCTTTGGTCATCCGGTCGATGTACTCTCTGTCCAGTACCGGATCCAGATCCGCCTTGGTCTGAAAAGTCTTGCCCTCTCCGGTAAGGTCTGTCCAGGGGGACATCAGTACGATCCCTCTTGGCAGCAGACGCTCCTGCTCTTTTAATTTTAATACCAGGGAAAGTGCCAGATTGCCTCCCGCGGAATCTCCCGTGATGATCACATCTGACGCTCCGTATCCCAGAAGCATCAGATAATTCCAGGCCTTCATGGCATCCTCCGTAGCTGCCGGGTAAGGGTGTTCCGGTGCCAGCCGGTAGTCAAAGCACAGTACATCCATGGAGGTTCCTGCCGCCAGCTTTGAAGTCAGAGTCCTGGCATAGAGGCTGCTGCCGGTGGAATATCCGCCGCCGTGGCAATGCAGGATCACATATTTTTTCATATGAGCCCGGTTCACGCTGACCCATTCCGCATCCATCCCCTCGATATCCACGGGACGGTACTGGATCTCCTTGCTGTTGCTGAGCAGTTCTCCGATATGATCCTGTGACTGTCTGTGTTTCTCCAGATCCGGGTTCTCCACAAGTCCGTGGGCTCTCCGGATCAGCTGCATCAGATTTTGATTACTTTTCTCACTGTTTTTCCCTACCAGTGCCATAAGTTCCTCCTATCAAAAATGTAGTCGTCTCCGCACCGCATTACGCAGTCTCCTTCGTGACAAAAGTGTGGCTATCGTAATATCCACGATAACACAGACAGTCAGCACAATGGCGGACCACCCGAGCGTGATCTCCTGTCGCAGGAAACGGTCGATCAGAAGCTCCAGTCCCACGCATAACAAGGCAACACCGGAGATCAGATACAGCGCCCCTGTCAGGAACGACATCGGCAGCTTACGCATGCAAAAGGTCACCGCTTCCACCACAACCGTTACCAGCAGTACGACCGGAATCCCAAGTCCGTAGAACCAGTCGTTCCGTCCCGTCAGGTAAGTCAGCAGATACAGATACACGATCACCGCCACACCGTCCAGCAGTATCGACAGATATATGGGCTGCCTCGTATAGATCACCACCGGGATCATGATCACCCACAATATCAGGAATACACCGATCACTGCCAGCGACCACAGACTGCCCCGGAACACAAAAGCATTCAACAGTCCGCAGGTCACTGCCGTAGCCAGTACAATGACTGTCAAAAGAACTCCCAGATCTTTTCTCTTTACGACTTCCACCTGCCCTTTTTCCTTTGGGAACGGGGAAGGCTGTTTTTCCGGTTCCGGTGCCTTGGGATTATAGACCGGTGTGTCACACAGAGGACATTTTGTCGCTGAAGCATCCAGCTCCACACCGCAATTCACACAATATGACATAAGCATTTCCTTTCTGTTTGTTTATCTGTCTATTTATCTAAACATTGATTTTTCATCGGTTACTCTCGATCTTCACATGGATACCATCCTGCACCAGCTTCCGGAAAAACAGCCGCTCCACATCCGTTTCGGCAATACTGCTGGCAAAATTGATGGTCAGGATATCTTCAAAGCTTGCAATGGCACAGTTCGTTCTCGTGGAAAAAGGCTGCCCCATGTAAATATCAAACCGTTCAATGTATGGTTTCATGGTCTCCGGCACCTTCAGTGCTCCCATATTCGTCAGTCCCGCCGAAGAATTCTTATCCTGGATCTTCGTATAAAACTGCCGTACCACCAGATCCTTGATGAACAACGGGACGATACGGATGAACGGATTTCTCTGGGTCTCCGCATTGGTGGTAATGTCACCCCGCAGCAGCTTTGCATTCAGGTAATAGCGCATATAATTGTGTACCTGTGTGACGATCTCGTCAAAGGTGTATTCTCCCAGTCTGGGGTCGATCCCCGGATAGATCATTGTGATAAAGTTCCGCAAGGTCTTTGACGGGAAAAAGCGCCGCAGATTCACCGGCATAGCAATTTTAACCGGCCGGAGTTTCATATGCCATTCGCTCTCCTGCTTTTGCATCAGTGCATACAGAAGCACGGAATTCAGGTATTCCGTGATAGTAACATTATAGCTTTTCGCCACTTTCATAACTTCGGATACGGACATGATACCATCTATGATATTCAGCGTATAAAAAGGTTCTTTCGTACCACGGACACGATATGTTTTCTCACCGGGTCTGGGCGGACACACCTTGGCATTGGCATATTTCATATAAGCGTCTTCCAGTTCTCCGGGATCCGGAGTCTCCAGAATGTCCAGTACGAACCCACCGTTTTCGATCTCGGTATGACCTTTCAGGCGCAGGTAAGTCGCCGTCAGCGTCTGAAGCACACACATTCCGCCGGTACCGTCTCCCAGGCTGTGATGCGCTTCCAGTGCAATACGGTTCCTATAATAATAAATCCTTACAAGATAGCGGTTATTCGCCTTAAAATACATCGGCTGGCATGGATTTTTCACATCCTCCTGCACAAAGGGGCCCGGTCTGTCATTGGGTTCGAGGTATCTCCAGAACACGCCCTTGCGGATAGCCGCTTTATACGTCGGGAAGCGGGGCATGGTCAGATTCACCGCGCGTTGCAGCATCCCGGGATCGATCTCTTCTTTTAACAAAACGGAAAGCCGGTACACCGAAGAAAAATCCCTGCGCTGGAGCGTTGGATATACGATCGCGGACAAATCCAGTTTGTACCAGTCTTTGTGCACTTTCTGTGTTTTTTCTGTCTTGACCTTATCTGCTATGCTCATACCTGCAGCTTCACCCCTTTTGCATTCTCTCTGTATAACAATAAAGGCGGCAACCTTACGGTCACCGCCATGTGATGCAGAAAGAGGGACTTGAACCCTCATGGTATCACTACCACACGGACCTGAACCGTGCG
>CAKRRU010000081.1 GCA_934394515.1 uncultured Acetatifactor sp. | reverse complement strand
TTGTTCAAGGTATTCCAGTATCTGGATAACAAATATCCGCATACAAGACGTATTCCTATTTTAGGTCTGGCGCTCTGCTTTATTTTTGCTTATGTGGCAGAGGTATTTTTCGGTATTGCGGATATTACAGGTGCTTATGTTGCAGGTATTATCCTGTGCTCCATTCGGGATTCAGAATACATTGCCGAAAAGATGGATATCAATTCTTATATGATCTTCGGTCCTATCTTTTTCGCAAGTATTGGATTAAAGACCAGTTTTGACCATCTGAATGGAGAATTTGTACTCTTCTCTATCGGATTTGTCGTTGTAGCATTACTGTGTAAGATCATAGGCTGTGGTCTGATGGCGAGAATCTGCAGATTTAAGGGACCGGATGCATTAAAGATCGGTGTCGGTATGATGACCAGAGGTGAAGTTGCTCTGATCGTGGCACAGAAGGGACTGTCTGTGGGAATGATAGGTTCTGAATACTTTACAGCAGTTATCCTGTTGATCATTGTATCCAGTATTTCCACTCCTATCCTTCTTAAAATTCTATATACGAAACATGCGGAAATTGATTAAGGTATATATTTCCTTCACCTTTTCAGCATCTACTGCTTCATAAGCATTCTTCCGGCTGATATCATAAGAGAAATCCACGTCCTGCAGGGAGGCAGTCACATCATGCTGCCAGCTTCTGCAGGATGTATGAACCTGCTCTATCTTTGTATATTCCATCAGAGCTTTTACGTTTTGTGCATTTACGCCGCTTCCTGCTAAAAATGTGATTTCTTTACCATATTGGCTTTGCAGCTTTTGTAATTGATTTCTGCCAGACCAGACATCTGGTGAACCACCGCTGGTGAGGATCCGGTCTGCGCCAAGGGAGATCAACGCTTCCACTGCACGTTCCTGTTGCGTAACACAATCGAATGCCCGGTGAAATACAGCTTCTTTTCCGGCACTATGGATGATATCGATCATTTCTTGTGTCCGGGTAATATGAATGGCATGATCCTCTGTCAGAAATCCGAAAGCAATGCCGTCGGCTCCGTGCTCTAAAAGTATGCGGGTATCCATGAGCATGGTCTGATATTCATCCTGTGAATAGCAGAAGCCGCCGCCTCTTGGGCGGATCATTGTTACAATAGGGATGCTGCACTGTTCTTTTGCACAGATCAGATTGGCCAGAGAGGGAGTGAGACCACCCAGGTAAAGTGCACTGTTAAGTTCTACCCTGTCTGCACCATTTTGCCAGGCGGTTTTTACATCTTCAAAACTACCGCAGCATATTTCCAATAATCCTTTCAAAACAACCCCCTCGATCAATACATGTCATTATTGCTTATGACTCTTATTTGCTGCCTCATTGATCAGTGCCGTAATGGTGTTAATGGCATCCATCTGATGGCTGCGGCTCATGGCTTCCACATAATTCTGACGGTTAAAGTACAGCTCGTGTAACTTATCTACCAACAGATTCGTCGTAATATCATCCTCATTCAGTACAATAGAATATCCCTGTGCTTCGAAAGAAGCCGCATTTAGCAGCTGGTCTCCGCGGCTGCTGGCAGCCGGCAGAGGAATCAGAATGTTAGGCTTCTTCAATGCCAGAAGTTCACAGATAGCGTTGGCTCCGGCGCGGGAGATTACTACATCTGCCATGGCAAAAATGTCTTTTAATTCTGACTTAATGTATTCAAACTGCTTATAACCGGGAGTATTCAACAACAGGTTATCGATTTTGTCCTTACCGCAGAGATGTACCACCTGAAAATCCTCCAGAAGCTTTGGCAGAGCCTCGCGGACAGCCTTGTTTACATTGGCAGCGCCCAGACTTCCGCCAATGACCATAATGACAGGCTTATTCGCCGTAAAACCGCACATATTCAGTCCTGCGAGCTTACTGCCCTGCGCCAGTTCGGCACGAATGGGAGAACCGGTGAGTACTGCTTTGTCAGCCGGAATATTTTTCATGGTCTCAGGAAAATTACAGCATACCTTTTCCGCTACCGGAATACACAGCTTATTCGCAAGTCCGGGAGTCATATCGGATTCATGAATGATGCAGGGAATATGTAGGGAAGCTGCGGCACGGACAACAGGAACGCTTACAAATCCACCCTTGGAAAAAACTACATCCGGCCGGAATTCTTTTAGATAATTTCTGGCTTCCACAAATCCTTTCATGACACGGAACGGATCGGAAAAATTTTTAGGATCCAGATATCTGCGGAATTTCCCGGTAGAAATTCCGGTATAGGGAATATTAAAATCCGCAATCAGTTTTTTCTCAATGCCCTCGTAAGAACCTACGTAGGCAATCTCATATCCTGCCGCCTGCAGTGCAGGTAATAATGCGATATTCGGCGTTACATGTCCTGCAGTTCCGCCGCCGGTTAAAACTATTTTTTTCATAATAATCCCAGTGCCTTTCAGTAATATTACTGCGCGATCATTTCTTCCAGAGCATGAGCCAGCTGATCGGGGCAGGAAGTAGGTTTAAAACCGCAGCGGATGCCCTTCAGACGGCTGATTGCTTCTTCGGGAGTCATGCCTTTCACCAGAGCACTGATGCCCTGCAGATTACCGTTGCAGCCGCCGGTGAATTTTACGGAATCGATAACTCCGTCCTTTAATTCAACATCAATAGAGGTGGAACAAGTTCCTTTTGTCTTGTATATCATATGTAACCTATCCTTTCATTTCCATATTATGACGATTCAATGCATACTTAAAAATCGGATTTTACCATTCTGCTTCATATATCCGGTTTTTGTAAATAATGAAAAGTCATATAGATTCTAAGAAAAAATTATAACAGATTTTAAGTGTTTATACAAGAATTCAAGAAATGTTTTCTTTGCATGAAAAATGTAAAAGTATTAGTTTTTCTGTCTGCCTTCGTAGAAAAATAACGATGAAAAAACGTACAAAATAAGACATATATACGTTATACTCTATAGGTAACAGAAAGGAGTCTGATGATGTTTACGATTTTCAAAGAAGAAAAAATAATTACTGTCGGAATTTTAGTATTTTTAGGTCTCAGTATTCTGGTTCGTCTGCTTTTGGCGGGAGTTTACCATACAATGATAAAAGAAACGGACAATATGGCAATTACAAACAATCGGCTTCTGAAGCAATGCAAAGTAAAGTTCGCAAATTGCTATCAATTGAATTGCGGTGTGGCAAACATTCCGGTATTTGTGGACAAGTTTTTGAATCGTTTGTCTTTTTGGCATCTGTCCTTTGATGGCTGGTATCATTTATCCGGTCAATGTATGCTGATTTCCGTTGTGTTTTCCGGTGTGGGAATCTGTAAAGGAATCATGGACGGGAGAATGCTGGGGGAGATATTGCCATTCTATATTGTAAGTTTTTTGGGATTATATCTCTATTTTTCCTTATCGGCGATGATTGATATTAAGGGAAAACGCAGAGTATTGAAGACGAATCTGATCGATTATCTGGAAAATCACTTGTCCGGGAGAATCTCCGTCACGGAACAGGATTATGAAAAATTGTACGGACCGGGAAGTCTTGGGGAAGAAATCGGCAAAGTTAGAACTGACAGAGGAAAATTGCGGAGAACGAATGACAGAAGAACCGTAGAATTAATGCCGATTCACGGCAGAACGATACAGATGCCGGAAAATTTAATGGAAGAAGAAAACAAAATATCTGAAAAGGCGGAATATGAAGAAATACAAAAACGAGAAGAGGATTCTGCAAAAGTCACAGAAGAGGAATTACAGGCACTTTTACAGGAACTTCTTACCGTATAGAAACAAAAATAGAAATGAAGATTTTTCAAAAAAGGCAGAAAACTTCGTTGTTTGATAGATATAGCTTGAAAATGGAATGTAACTTTGTTAAAATATAAACGGATTTTTTAAGTAAGTAACGCAAGAATGCGTGATATATCTGAAAGATATAAGGAGGAGCATTATGAGCAAACAAGTTACATTTGATTATTCCAAGGCCGGCTCTTTTATCTCTGAGGAAGAGATCGGTTACATGAAGAAGCTTACCCTGGATGCGAAGGAGACCCTGGTATCCAAGACCGGCGCTGGAAATGATTTCCTGGGATGGATCGACCTTCCCGTAGATTACGACAAGGAAGAGTTCGCACGTATTAAGGCAGCAGCGAAGAAAATCCAGAGTGATTCCGACGTACTGTTAGTCATCGGCATCGGTGGTTCTTATCTGGGAGCCAGAGCAGCAATCGAGTTCTTAAGCCATAGCTTCTACAATGTGCTGGATAAGAGTGTACGTAAGACTCCGGAAATCTATTTCTGCGGTAACTCCATCAGCTCCACCTATCTGAAGCACCTGATGGATGTCGTAGGTGACAGAGATTTCTCCATCAACATGATCTCCAAATCCGGTACTACTACAGAGCCCGCTATCGCTTTCCGTGTCTTCAAGGAGAAGCTGGAAGCAAAATATGGCAAGAAGGGTGCGGCAGAGAGAATCTATGCTACCACTGACAAGGCTAAGGGAAGCTTAAAGCATCTGTCTGATGAGGAAGGTTATGAGACCTTCGTAGTACCCGATGATGTAGGAGGACGTTTCTCCGTACTGACCGCTGTAGGTCTGTTGCCTATCGCTGTCAGCGGTGCTGATATCGACAAACTGATGGAAGGTGCAGCCAGCGGAAGAAAGCGTGCACTGGAGAATGATTTCGAAGAGAACGATGCTTTACAGTATGCAGCTCTGCGTAACATCTTACTGCGCAAGGGTAAGAGTGTTGAGATCCTGGCGAACTACGAGCCTGCTGTTCACTATGTAAGTGAGTGGTGGAAGCAGCTGTTCGGTGAGAGCGAAGGTAAAGATAATAAGGGCCTGTTCCCTGCAAGTGTGGATCTGACCACCGATCTGCACTCCATGGGTCAGTTCATTCAGGACGGTTCCCGTATCATGTTCGAGACAGTTATCAACATCGACACTCCGAGAGAAGAGCTTACCATCGGCGAAGAGCCTGTAGATCTGGATGGTCTGAACTATCTGGCAGGCAAGACCGTTGATTTTGTCAATAAGAGCGCTATGAACGGAACTATTCTGGCTCATACCGACGGCCAGGTACCTAACTTCATGGTGACTGTTCCTGAAGTAAATGAGTTCTATCTGGGAGAGCTGTTCTACTTCTTCGAGTTTGCATGCGGTGTCAGCGGATACCTGCTGGGCGTAAATCCTTTCAACCAGCCCGGTGTAGAGAGCTATAAGAAGAACATGTTCGCTCTGCTCGGTAAGCCCGGTTATGAGGCACAGAGAGAAGAACTGCTGAAGAGACTGTAATTGTTACAAGCAATCATATATCTGCAAAGCATAAAAGACAGCGTAATGAATTGATTTCATTACGCTGTTGCTGTATTATAATCTTATATTTTATGCAATAATGAGCGCAAGAGAGCCAGAAAGCTGCTGGCAGATTTCTGGCGAACGGCGAATTTGATCACGATAGCTGCAAAGCAGCGTAGAGCATCGAAGATGCGAATCGTGATATAACGAGCGCAAGAGAATCAAGATGCTTGTATAAATGATGAACATGATACCAAGATGTTTATGTGACTTAGAATGATGATTCAAATACTACAAAAGAACAGGAGAGAACGGTAAAAATGAAAATTGTATTGCTGGAGAGAAACAGTGCGGGTACAGATGTACCGGTGGAATGTTTTAATGAACTGGGAGAAGTAACATCCTATCCCAATACGGTTACGGTAGAAGAAGTGGCAGAGCGTGTAGGAGATGCGGATGTTATCGTCTGCAACAAGGCTCCGATGAGAGAAGAATCCCTGAAAAATTGTCCGAATGTGAAGTTGATCTGTGAACTCGCTACCGGATATGACAACTGTGACCTGGAATATTGTAAATCCAGAGGCATCAAGGTCGCAAACGTAGTGGATTATTCCACGGCTATGGTAGCACAGCATACCTTTACTCTGGCACTGGCTCTCGGCCAGAAGCTCCCCTATTATGATAATTATGTAAAATCCGGTGCTTACAGTGCGCAGGATCGTTTTTCTAATTTTGATCTTCCTTTTTATGAATTGGAAGGCAAGACCTGGGGCATCGTAGGAATGGGAAATATCGGTAAGAGAGCCGCAGCAATCGCAACAGCTTTTGGTTGTAAAGTAATCTTCTATTCCATTACCGGTAAGAGCAACTGTACAGAATATCAGCAGGTAGATAAGGAGACTCTGTTAAAAGAAAGTGATTTTCTGTCCCTGCATTGTCCTCTGAGTGATCTGTCCCGCAACTTCATTGATAAAGAAGCACTTCGTAAGATGAAGAAGACAGCAATTCTTATCAATGTGGCGCGTGGTCCTGTGGTAAATAATGCAGATCTGTATGAAGCACTGGTAGCCGGTGAGATTCAGGCAGCAGGCCTGGATGTCCTGGAGAAGGAGCCGTTGGAACTGTCCAATCCTCTGAGTGAATTGAAGGACAGCAATAAGCTGATTATCACACCGCATCTGGCATGGGCCAGCGTGGAAGCCAGAACCCGCTGCGTACAGGGTGTCTATGAGAACATCAAGGCATTTATGCGCGGTGAAAACAGGAATGTGGTGAATCTGTAGGTAATTCGTCATTATTCGAACCATATTTAAAGGCATCAAAGCGAATTTTAAGAATGAGGATATACACAAATGTCAGTCGGAAGCTTGCATTTCCAAGGATATTTGTGTATATTTGTAATTACGGCTTTCAACAATGAAAAATGAGATTAATGTAGGATATTATCGCATAAGCGTGGATGCTACAGGAAAGAGGAAAACATGATAGAAAAGATAAAAGCACTGTGGATCAAATATGAAGAAATCATTGCGTACCTGATCGTAGGTGGATTGACAACGGTAGTATCCTGGGCAGCGAAATTCCTGGCGAACTTCCTGTTATTTGACAATACGATGTATCCCACACCGTTCCAGAACATCGTCCTGAGTATTATTAACTGGACCGCCGGTGTTATTTTTGCATATTTTACGAATCGGAAGTTCGTATTCAAGAGCAATGCGCCGATGCTTTCAGAGGCTCCGAAATTCGTCCTTTCCAGAGTATCTACCCTGATCCTGGATATGGTAGTAATGCAGGTGCTGACCGCAGTTGGTGTAAACCTGCTGGTAGCAACCGTGATCTCTGCGGTTCTGGTCATCATTGGCAATTATGTGTTCAGTAAGCTGTTCGTATTTAATAAGAAAAAAGACGGAGAAGCGGAAGAAACGAAGTAATAGATGTAAAACGAAAAAATCTATATAGGATATCATAAAAATATATCAGTATATAAAAAGCAGTTCAGAATGGGAAAAAATCCCGTAAAATCTGAACTGCTTTTATATTATATAGAAGATATGTCCTATTCACCTGAAAAGGAAAGAATCGTAAATAACATTTTGAATATATGATTACTACTATTATGAGAGATAAGCCTTTAACAGTTCCAGTGTAGCTGCAACGGCATCCTTATGGGAACGCTCATAGCCGTGGGATGCGTAGACGCCGGGACCGATGAGTCCGTGTCTGGCGTCGATACCGGCGCTTAAAGCGGCATCGGCATCGGAACCGTAATAGGGGTATACATCCGCCGCATAGTCGATATGATTGTCCTTTGCGGCCTGAATGAGCCCTTTTACAACATCGTAATGATACGGTCCATGTCCGTCCTTGACGCAGATGGATACCTGACGATCTGTGCATTCCAAGCCTTCACCGACACAACCCATATCTACGGACAATAATTCTTCCACATCTTCCGGCGCGGAAGCGCAGGCACCGTGACCTACTTCTTCAAAGACGGTGATATGCTGATAAACCTTGCGAGACAGCTTTACGTCTTCGTCTTTTACATATTTTGCAAATCCCAATAAAATAGCGGTGCTGAGCTTGTCATCCAGAAAACGGCTCTTGATATAACCGGATTCCGTGATGTGGGTACGGGGATCCATGCAGACAAAGGATCCGTTCTCGATTCCCAGTGCCTTGACTTCTTCCTTGGTGGAAACCTTTTCGTCCAGCAGGACTTCCACAGAGTCAAAGGTACGCTCGGACTTCTGGTAATCACCGTTTACATGAATGGATGCATCGGTAAGCTGTACCGTACCATCATATACTTTGCCGTCCAGAGTGTATACACGGCAGTTTTCTGTCTCGATATTGTTGGCATTTAATCCGCCTACTTTGGTCAGGCGGAGGCGACCGTTGCTCTTGATCTCGGCAACCATACCGCCGAGGGTGTCTACGTGAGCCATGGTCAGGACAGCATTACCCTTACCGCCGATTTCTACGAGGACACCGCCTTTTTTGGTTTTTACAGGCTTGTAACCGAGACGCTTGTATTCTTCACAGAGATAGTCGGTTACTTTCTCGGTAAATCCGGAAGGACTGTCGATGGCAAGAAGAGTTTCTGCCTGTTTTAAGATATATTCTATATATTTCTTTTCTTTTTTCATGTTAAGACCTGTCTTTCACTATTATCTTCATTTTGAAAACAGCATATGAAATCCGTGATACAAATAAAATTTGTATTGTCTCATAATTACTCGATTTAGATTTGGAAAGCTGTGTTCAGAAGAATATAAAGGTATTAAAATGCTGATATTCTAAAATGTATTTCAAATAAGGGGCATCATGGCTTCTACCAGCTTTGCGGAATGCAGTGCTGCCGCCTTCTCGAAGGTGGGATAATCCATCTCGGCACTGTCATCTGCTTTGTCGGAAATAGCACGGATGATGACAAAGGGAATGTTGTTCAGATAAGCACCATGGGCAATGGAAGCACCTTCCATTTCAGCGCAGTCGCCCTGAAATTCCCGAATCAGCCGTTCCTTGACATCTTTGCTGGAGATGAACTGGTCACCGCTGACCACGCGCCCGGTATGAACGTGAATGTCCGGATTAACTTCGAGACAGGTGCTGACAGCAACATCAATGAGGTGCCGGTCAGCAATAAATTCCCGGCAGCCCAGTTGAGGTACTTCCCCGGGCTTGTAACCGAAGATCGTTGCATCCACGTCATGATGCAGAGCGTCTTTGGAAATCAGGATGTCTCCGATATCCAGAGCAGCATTTAAAGAGCCTGCGACACCGGTATTGATGATGGCAGTGACCTGAAAGAGGTCTGCCAGAATCTGTACACAGAGAGCGGCATTTACCTTACCGACACCGCTGCGGACGATCACAACGGGAATACCGTTCAGTGTACCTTCGTGGAATTCCATGTTTGCTTTGGTAGTGATATTCGCGGTGGTCATGTGAGCTTTCAGAGTTTCCACTTCCAGCTCCATGGCACCGATGATTCCGATTTTTTTCATGTGTGATTCCTATGCTTTCTTTAATGTTTAAAAATATTCACAGAACATTTTTTCAGAGCGTATCAAATGTTTTGGCCTTGCATCTATGAAAGTATGCTATGATAATACAGAAAAATAAATTATTCGGGATATACCAGGCGGCTGTCATCAATGCCGTACAGCACGTTATCAAGATAGCGCTTTGCCAGATAATTAGCCATACCCAGATTCATATCCAGATAGTTGCCACAGTCCTTAGGAGAAGCACCGGGCACCTCACCCTGATAGTCGCGGATGAACTCGAACATCTCAACCATCAGAGGAACGATATCCTTAGAGGTAAGATCGCCGGCTAACAGCAGATAGAAGCCGGTACGGCATCCCATGGGTCCGAAGTAGACGGTCTTGTCCTTGTATTCCGGATGATTGCGCAGGAAAGTGGCCCCCAGATGCTCGATGGTGTGTACTTCTGCGGTATTCATCACAGGCTCTTCATTGGGGCTGGTCATACGCAGATCAAAAGTAGTGATGATTTCAGCACCGATATGATCCTTACGGGATACATACACACCGGGCTGCAGTTTGATATGGTCAATGGTGAAGCTTGCTATTTTTTCCATAATATCTCCATTCCGCACAATCACCCAAATGTTTTGTAATTGCGCTTTTTCTCTGCATAGTATACACTAAATCGGTAGAAATGAAAATAGCCTGCAAAGACATTCGGCAGGAGAAAATGACGAAGAACTTGGAAAGGAAGGACTCAATAGATGAAACATTCAGCAGATTACTATATCGAACATTTACAGATGGAACCTCACGTGGAAGGCGGATATTTTAAGGAATGTCTTCTGGAAAAAGAGGAGAGAAACCTGTGGAGCAGTATCTATTTCATGCTGGCGAAGGGAGAGGTATCTCATTTTCATCGCCTGAAATCCGATGAGGTGTGGTACTATCATGACGGCAATGCCCTGACCATCTATATGATTGACGAGGCCGGCAAGCTTACTGCGGCGAAGCTGGGGCTGGATTTGGAAAAGGGTGAAGTCCCCCAGATACTGGTACCGAAGGGAATGATTTTCGGTTCCGCCATGGAAGAGGAAGGATTCAGTCTGGTGGGATGTATGGTATCTCCCTGTTTTAAATATGAGGAGTTTGAATTGTTTGGACGGGAAGAATTGTTGGAAAAATATCCTGAACATAAAGAGGTAATTCTCCGTTTAACCAGAGAGTAAGCGCTTACATTCACAAATTAGCGTAATAAAGCGTTGTAATACACTGATTAGTATGCTATACTGACCTCGCGTGCAACGATTGTACGTAAGATAACTATTCAGAATTTCAATTGCAAGAGGGTAGCCGGGATATCCGGCACAGTAATGCAGGAGTTCGGATAGCAATACAGATGAGAGGGAGAAAAATAAATGAAAAAATTAGTTGGTGTTGTGTTGGTTGTAATGTTGACATTTGGTCTGGCAGGCTGCGGTCCTGTGGACAGTGCGATACAGAATCTTGCAAGTGCTGCTGCAAACGGTGGAAACGATGTGGTAACCGCAGATGACGACGGCTATGCAGAGGGACGTATCGGAGATGTAATGAAGACTTATTTCTTCAATTACACCGTAAACAGTGCTTATACCTGTAATGAATATGAAGGATATACACCGTCCGAAGGCAATAAGCTGTTAGTAGCAGAATTGACTATTAAGAATACAGACCGTTCTACCGTTACCATGTATGATACCGATTTCCAGATCCAGTGGGGCGACGATGACAATGACGATGCTTTCGATGCACCGATTACTTATTATGGCAATACGGTAAGTGATGATCAGCTGCCGGAAGAGTATGATCTGTCTGTAAACGAAGAGAGAACAGGTCTGCTGGTATTTGAAGTGCCGGAGGATTCCAAGGATTATTCCATTTCCTATCTGGAGCAGTTCTCCAATGATACTGAGGGAGATGTATTCTTCGTATACTTCACTGCAAAGGATAAGTAAAGCTGACAGATATGTAAATGAGAGACCGAAGTACTGTGGATTGCAGTGCTCCGGTCTTTTTTCGTGTTTATTTTTAATTTATAATTATATAATTTTTCCTTAATTGACATACTTATATCTAAGTGTTATAGTACAACTAGAACAAGGGAGAGGAAGAAAGATCAAGAGATCACAAGAAGATCGGGATCAGTCATCCAGTACCGGTTCGGAAATCCGATGGCGTTTGCCAGAGGATGGAAAAGGTAAGAGGTATCGAAAGATACAGACATATGTTTAATAGAAAAGGAGAGATGACTTATGTTATTACCTAGCATTTTTGGAGAGAACTTATTTGATGACT
>CAKRRU010000080.1 GCA_934394515.1 uncultured Acetatifactor sp. | reverse complement strand
ATGCGAACAGGGTCTTGCCCGCATTGACATTGTCAATATTATATTCTTCCACGGAATACTTCGTAATCGTACCGTCCTCCTGTACTCTGTGGTCGATAAATGCATCTGCGAATTCGTAATACTTCTTCTCTCCGGTAGCGCTGTAAATCTCTAAAAGTGCCAGGATCATGCAGCCGTCAATATAGTTCCAGCCGGCAGCCTTCCCCTCTCTCGCCTTCTCAATGTTCCACGCGGGAACATCCAGAGTGCTCTTCTCGATCAGTTCATCAATGTATTTCTCAAAAATGGGCAGTTGCATGTAAAAGTTCCTCCGTTTTTTATTCTGCAGCATATAGGTTTATATTACACAGTATTCCACACCTAGTCAATGGGGCTTCTGCCACACTATCCTTTGATTATATTTTTATATGGCTATTGGGGGATAAGCATTTTTGTATTGTTTCCACAATTTTTTTCCTGTCCAGCGGTTTGGCAAGATGTGCATTCATTCCTGCAAGCCGGCTGCTGATCATATCATCAGAAAAGGCATTCGCCGACATTGCTATGACAGGGATGGTTTCCGCATCTGTTCGGTTCAGTGTCCGGATTTTACGGGTCGCATCTAATCCGTTTAACACCGGCATCATGATATCCATCAAAATAGCACTATAATATCCCGGCTCTGATTTTTCAAACAACTCTACCGCTTCCTGTCCATTTACCGCACCTTCCACTGTCATCCCCTGATCTTCCAGAATAAATCTTGCGATTTCCATATTCAGATCATTATCTTCTACCAAAAGTACCCGGAGTCCCTGCAGGGAGATCGTTTTGTAATCCCGGACTACATTGATATCCTCAGGAATACCTATCTTAAATGGTATCCGGACCGTTGCGGTAGTACCAACGCCTTTTTCGCTCTCCAGACAGATGGTTCCGTGCAGCCGGTCTGTCAGCTGTTTTGCGATCGCAAGTCCGAGACCGGTTCCTTCGTATCTGGTACGGCTGCTTTCATTTTCCTGGGCAAACAGTTCAAATGCATGTTCGGTAAACTCTTTGCTCATTCCGATTCCATGATCTTTACAGACAAATTCACAGATCACGTTCTTATCATCCAACTGCTCTTCGTTGTAGTTGACAAAGATGGTACTTCCAATGTGCGAAAATTTGATCGCATTGTCGGCAAGAATGGATAAGATTCTCGCTGTATAAAGAGGGTTACCTACCAGATACGGATGAGTATACGAACTTTTTTCCCACTCAACGATATACTCTATCTGCTTTTCTTCTGCTTTGATCTGGGCTGCTTCGTTTGCTGTTCTTAACATATCTGCGATATCAAACGTCACATCCTGTTCGACGCTCTCACCGGATTGCAGCTTATTCATATCCAGGATGTCATTCACCATAGATAACAGGTATTTTGACATTTCTCTGATCTTTTTTCTGCATTTTTCCTGCATCTGCAGATCATCCGGAAATTCTTCCGCCATATCGAGCAGACCCGGGATCCCATTCATCGGAGTGCGGATATCATGGCTCATATTCGACAGAAAACGGGTTTTCATAGCCGTTTCATGCTTTGCTTCTGCCGCCCTTAAGGCAAGCTGCTGTTCCTTTTTCTTTTCATCATTGATCGTTCTGCCATTGTTGAAACATCACAAAATGCCAGAAATCCCTCCAGATATTCTTCCGCGATCATCTGTTCACAATTACGACGCAGATCTTTGCTCAGACACCCTTTATGCTTTACTGTGCCCGGAAAGTTTTCTTCTCCGGATACCACCTCATAAGTGTCCGCTTTCAGATCAAATCTGGAAATATAATGATAGCTTTTACCGATTGCTGAAATAATCTCGTTTTTCAGCGTTGCCTCTTCCAGAGCCTTTTTCAGTCTGTCCTGATATTGTAACTCTCTCAGAGTATTGTCCAATTGTTCACCATCTTTCTCTATTTCATTCCTACCAGATGATTTCGTAAGGTACCGATCAATTCCTCTATATCAATCGGTTTGGATAAGAAGCCATCCATACCATATTCCCGTGCCCTTTTCCTGTCTTCCGCAAAGGCATTTGCTGTCATGGCAATGATCGGGATCCCTGCCTTCTTTTTATCATCGAAACGTCTGATACACCCGGTTGCCTGATAGCCATCCATGTTTGGCATCTGGATATCCATAAGTATCAGATCATAAGTTCCCGGTGCCATCTGCTCTACCTTGTTCACGCACTGAATTCCATCTTCCACACGCTCGATCACAAGCCCTGCTTCTTCCAGAATCGTCACTGCGATTTCCGCATTCAGATCATTATCCTCCGCCAGCAGAACATGCTTCCCCTGCAGAGTTTTTCCCAGATCGGATGCTTCGGCTGTTTCTGTCTTCCGGCTGTAATAGTTCCCGTCCGCTATTTTATGCATCAGTGTAAACGTAAATACGGTTCCTTTTCCCGGTTTGCTTTCCACCGCAATACTTCCACCCATCAGGTCGACCATTTTCTTTACGATTGGCATTCCCAGACCGGTTCCCCCGACTTTTCCGGTCGTCGTATTGCGTTCACGACTGAATGGTTCGAATAACATTGGAAGATATTCTTTACTCATGCCAATACCGGTATCTTTTATCTCGGATTTTACCTTCATATATCCTTTTTTTTCACAGGGCAGTTCTTCTACAGTGATCGTTACCTTTCCGCCTCTCGGCGTGTATTTCATGGCATTACTGACAAGGTTTACATAGATCTCCCGGATTTTTGTACCATCACACAGGATATTTCTATGTGTAACCTGCATGCTGCCGCTTAGATGGATTCCTTTTTCTTCCGCTTCAGATGAAAATGTACTTATGATTTCGTCTACTATCTCACCAACCCTTTCATAATTCTCCTCTACGTCCATCTTGCCGCTTTCAATCCGGGCCATATCCAGTACATGATTGATGATGGACAATAACAGCTTCCCGGACTGTTCGATTTTCTTCTGATAATCCAGCTGCTTCGGTTCTGTCAGCAGTGATTTCATCAGCTGGTTATATCCCAGGATCACGTTCATTGGCGTACGGATGTCATGGGACATATTATTCAGGAATTCCGTTTTGGCTTTGTTTGCATTTTCGGCGGCAGCGTATGCTTTTTTCAGCTTTTCTTCCTGTATACGCTCTTTTTTGATCAGACTGTCAATATTTCTTGTTCCGACTACAGCCATCCTTGTTCCATCTTTTTTCTTTCCATATGCCACTCTTACCTGATGATAGCTGATCCCTGTCTCCGTCTGAAACTCGTATGTCATGGAATAATCCTCTTCCCGTGAGCGCAGGACTTCCAGACCCAGCTGCTTTTCAAATGCTCCGTTGGTGTTATCAGATACCATCGTCTTAGCATATAAAGGAATTACTTTTGACCATCTGTTCTCACATCTTCTGCAGAAATCTGAAATCATCTTTCCGGTCTCTCCGGACTCACGATAAGAAATCACCCAGTCTTTGTCTAATTCTACCAGCAGAACAGAAAAATATACTTTGTCAAGACCTTCGATAATCTCTCTTTGAAGCTCTATCTCCTGCTCTTTTTTCATGATTTCATCTATAGAACGGAAACCGAGGATGATCTTAAAATGATCTTCCTCATTGGATAAACGTACTGCGTTTGCCAAAAAATGTCTGAAGCCACTCCCATTTGGTATCGTCTTATAATAAATCTCTATGCTGTCTGTTTTTTGTAGTTCGTTCATAAGATACTCCGGCAAAAGTCTTTCCATATACTCCGGAGCGGATTCTTTGATCAGGACATTTTCAAAAAAATACCGGACTCTCTCTGAATAGCAGTTACTTCCACGAACTGACTGCTGCTTTTCTTCAGGGTCATTGTGTGTAAAGGTATCCCCTTTTACGACTTCAAAGGTGTCCTGCTTTAGATCACACAAAAGTATCGTTGTATAATCTCTGGATAAAGCGGATAATATCCGGTTGCGTTCGTTCAGAATCCGGTTGCTGTCTTCCAGCTCTTTCTCTTTTTTTTCTTTGTCTTTAACAAAATCCGTAATATCTGTAATGTTTCCCTGGAAGAATATCTGATTACCGAATTTCACCAATGTAGTGGCGTCTGTGACCCAGTGATAGCCGTCCTTTCCAAGCAGCCGGTAAATCTGATCCTGTGTAAATCCATATCCGCATGTGCCAAGAATACGGGCGGCATATTTTGCAGAAAGATTCCGGTCATCCGGATGCAGCATATTGTCAAACTTATTATGGAATTCTGTCTTGATCTCTTCTCTGGTCCACCCAAGAATATCAAGAAACCTGTCACTGACAGATAAGAACGGGTGACCTTCTTCCAAAGAACATCTGTGGTAACCACCGGGTATTTGACTGATGGTTGCCTGAGACAGCATATTTTGCTCTTCCAGCCTCTTATGCCGTTCCACGAAAGCTGTCATATCCCGGCAGGCACTGATAATAGCCAGTTTCCCATCCTCTGTCCGTATGACTTTTCCTTTATCCACCGTCCAGAACCAGGATCCGTCTTTTCGCGGCATACGATATGTGGTCTCATAGGTTAATCCCTCATAATACTCGCCCCCGATATCCTTTAGGACCTGTGCTCTGTCATCAGGATGAATCGTATGAATCACTTTTCCGTCAATTGCTGCAACCAGTTCTTCCACTGCATCATACCCAAGCATCCGTGCCATTTCTTCATTGGCATAATAAACCGGAAACTCCTCCTCACAATATCCACCGATCAGTCCGTTTGTTCCCTCTGTGATCATAAAATCTGTCAGCATCTCTTTTTGTACTTTATCCGGTATTATTAACTGTTTCATGTTCCTCAACCCTGTATCCTTTTATCACCGAGCTTTGCTATCAACGAATCGTTTTTTTATTAATGTAAAAAAAACGATTTTATTATACTCCCATGCTACACAGTACACAAGAAAAACCTCAATGAAACATCACTTTCTCGCTATGAAATGCTCTGGTCAGACCATATATCAGCATCCCCGCGACGCACAGATTCACTGCTGCCGTGACCAGAATTTCCACCGGTTGATAAGCAAAGGAAAAGATACCGTTCATGCACTGTGCACTGTTGTAGACCGGGATAAGATAACGGTATAGCGGTATCTCATTTCCCTTTGTCAGCATAGGTGCCAGACTGACAAAGGTGATCACGATCATCAACGGCGAGACTGTCGTGGATGCCTCCTTGACACTCCCGGCAAATGCCGAGATCAATGAAATAGCAGACACCAGCACCAGCACTGTAGACAATATCACGATGAGTAACATGATATAATCCATGGGAACATAAACCGAGGAATCCACACCTGTCATCTCCCCTCCCATCATTTTCGGCAGTGCTGCAAACGTTCCGATGAAGCTGGAACATCCCGCCAGAAGTGCTATGATACTGAGGGAAAACACTTTCCCCAGTGCCAGGGAGCTTCTCTTTATCGGCGTTACCAGCAGGGTGGCCATAGTACCACGCTCTTTCTCTCCTGCAATGGATTCCGGTGCCACAGCCATACATCCACTGTACAGAAACATCATCAGAAGCATCGGCATCATCAGGGAAAACATCTGCCCCGTGGTGTCCTTGCTGGTGGCACAGTCATAATATACAGAGTCTCCGGCATTGATATCCAGCTTATTTGCCAGAGAATTCTCATATTCCTCCAGTATCTCCGATACCTCACTGTAAAACTTGGAAGACTCTGTCTTGGCAGAATTATAATAGATTTCCACATTGGGAGCCGGTTCTTTGCTGTCCACTCGATACTCTGTGACCGCTTCGTCAAAATTCTGCGGAAATATCACCAGACCATCGACCTGTTTATCCTGTATTTCCTGCCGTATCTGTGTCAGCTGCTCTCTGTCCGCAGGATGCCAGTCCACCCGGAGCGTCCGCAGATTTTCCTGCAGGGATTCCGGCAGATCAACTACATAGGCCTTTGCCACGTAAGCTTCCTCAGGCAGCAGGCTCTTCATCATGATATTGCCCAGCAGACTATACACCAGATAAATCATACATCCCGGCAGCAGAAGGGTTGTGATCACCAGCCGTCTGTCTCCGAAAAATCTCGCCAGTTCCTTTTTCATCACGGTTAGGGTATTATTCTTCATGTGCTTCTCCTTCCCTGTTTACAGCTTCATAGATCTCAAAGAAGCGTTCCTCCAGGCTTTTCTCCCCACAGAGCGTCCACAGATCCTCACAGGCTGCCATACGTCCGTTGATCATAATTCCCACACGGTCACAGATTTTCTCTACCAGGGTAAATATATGGGTGGAGAGAATGATCGTTTTCCCCTCATCCTTCAGATCTGACAGAAAGTCCGTCACCACCTTTGCCGTCAGAATATCCAGTCCGTTGGTAGGTTCATCAAAAATAATGATCTGCGGATCATGCACCAGGGAAATCACCAGAGAGACCTTCTGCTTCATTCCCGTGGACAGATCCCTGATCCGCACCTGTGCAAACTCCCGAATACCAAAGCGTTCGAAAAGCATGGCTTTCCGGACATCCCTCCTGTCTGCCGGAATTCCATACAGTTCAGAGAAAAAGTCATACAAATAATCCGGGGTAAAAAAATCCTCCAGCTTCAGTTCACTGGTGAGAAATCCTATTTTCCGTCTTACCTGCTCCGGCTGAGTCACTATGCTGCTGCCATCCAACAAGGCATCTCCGCTGTCCGGCTTCAACAACGTCGCCAACATACGCAGTGTCGTGGTCTTGCCGGCTCCGTTGGGTCCCAATAGTCCGAACACTTCTCCCTTCCGTACACAAAAGCTCACATGATCCACCGCCGTTTTCACCTTCAATGCACTGCGTTCCGTTTTTCGCTGTTTTGCAGACAGATGAAACGTCTTGCTGATCTCCTGTATCCGGATCAGTTCCTCCATTTCATTACCTCCTCTCATCATCCACTCTGTTCTTCACAGAGTCTTACACTTTTCGTCAGATTGCAGGAATTCCCGCAATTCCCATCACAACACAGATAACCCACAAAAGCAGCAGATGCGCGGGATAGAAAAAGTAAAAGAAATATTTATTCTGCCGCCCTCTTGCTCCGTTGTAGAACCAGATCAAAAGAAACGAAAGTGCTGCGATCATCTCCAGACCGTCCATCAGTAAAAATGCAATGACGCCTGCCCAGATCTGCGCTTTCCGGCGGCTGCGGAACAAATACAATACCGTGATCGCAAGGATTCCCTTAAAGCTGTAATCCGTCTTAAGAACCAGAGCCAACACACTGCCTGCAGCGATAATGACAGCATAAAGTCCCACACCCGCAAGCTTCCTCCATGTCTCCGGATCCGACAGCCGCTGATCCACCAGCCGAAGTCCGGCAATCACCATGAGACCGATGAAAAGTGTGAAAAATACATTCTGGTATTGCATATTCCAGAGCCTTCCGCTGAAAGCCAGGTCAAACGGTACCTCCGAAATCAGTGCAAATAAAAGCATTCTTCCCAAATATCTTTTCCCATTGTGAGTCCTTTGAAATCCCTCTACCAGCAAAAAGCAGTATATGGGGAACGCCAATCTGCCGATGATACGCATTGCCATGTAGGTGCCATACATTCCACGATTCTGTCCCAGCCAGGCAATATAGGTTTCCTGATCCGCCACAGCTCCGTACAATCCTTTTTGAATCAGCAGCCTTATTACGATCACTGCCCCGATATGATCGATCAGCATGGTCACTACCGCAATATTTTTCAGCACTGCACTGCTGAGACCCCGTTTTCCCTTTATTTTCCCTGTCTGTATTACTTCTGTCTGCATCCTTATGTTCCATCCTCGTCTTGTTTGTATTATTTAATTAGTACAATAATATATTTATATTGCTTTGTCAAGCAACACGACCGCCGCAGAATATGAAAAAACTCCATGCAGATACGATTCATGCGTCTGCACAGAGATTCTTGTTATTTTCTCATTTATTTAGCGATTGCCAGCTTTTCAAACTCCGGTCCGAAATACGGAAATGGCACCCTCTTTTTTCTTCAGTGTAACGTTCTTAATGGGTTTGGAATTCCATCTGCTGCCATTGATATTTACCAGTACTCCCGGATACAGACTTCCACGGATCACAATCTTCACCTGATTGGCTCTGTCTCTCTCCTTCTGCAGTTCTTCCTGCCGCACGTACTTCCGGTGCATATTTTTTTCTGAAATCTGCGTAGGCACTTTAATCCTTATCCTCTCATAAGTCTGTTCCTGTCTCCAGATCTATTCTGCCATGTTTCGGATCTCATCTATGGTATTTCGATACTCCTTCTGTACTTCCCCGTACGCTTCTTCGTATCCGTCGAACTCTCTGCCTCTGAGCTTCTCCGTAAGGAGCGCACTGACCTTATAAAGTCTGTCCAGTCCCAGATTCAGACAGATTCCTTTTAAGGTATGAGCTGCGCGGAAAGCCTCCTCCGCATTCTGTTCTTCCACTGCCTTTACCAGATTCCCATAGCTGGGATCATCGAGGAATTTCAAGGCAAATCGCTTCACCATTGCCTCGCTTCCCATTCTGCCCAATACACCTTCGAAATCGGATCCCATACTCTCGTAGCATTCCTGTACTGTCATCTGTATTTATTCCTCTCTTTGTTCGTATTCTTCCTTCACCCTGTCCCTGATATCCACCAGGCATTCCAGTAAAAGAGGATTAAAGCTGCCACATTCGCCGTTCTGGATCATCTCCAATGCTTTTTCCGGTGAAAATGCTTTTTTATAAACACGCTCACTTACCAGCGCATCATACACATCTGCCAGGGAGACCACCTGTGCGGATAACGGAATCTCCTCTCCCTTCAATCCGTCCGGGTAACCTCTGCCGTCGTATCGTTCATGGTGCCACCGACAGATCTCATAAGCGATCTTCAACAGCTCCTCGTCCTGATATCTCTTCAGACTTTGCAGCATCTCTGCGCCGATTGCACTGTGCTGCTTCATAATTTCAAATTCTTCCCCGGTCAGCTTCCCGGGCTTATTCAGAATCTCCTCGGGGATACCGATCTTGCCGATGTCATGCAGGGATGACGCCATCGTGATCAGGGATCTCTCTGCCCAGGACAGAGGATATTTATCCGACTTTACTGCCAGCCGCTCCAACAGCATTCCCGTGATCATATTGATCCGCATTACATGCATACCGCTTTCGCCGTTGCGGAATTCTACAATATGACTCAGAATGCTGATCATCATTTGATTGTTTTTCTCTTTTTCATAAATCTGGCTGCTTACTAATGCCGCCAGTCTTCTCTGCTTTGCATACAGCTTAATTGTGTTCTGTACACGACGATAAACAATATTCTCATCAAAAGGTCTGCCGATATAATCAGTGGCTCCCAGTTCATAAGCACGCTTTACGTAAGGAGCGGAATCTTCACTGGAGATCATGATGACAGGAATTTCCTCCAGCCACTTATTCTTCCCCATATATGCCAGCACATCAAAGCCATCCATCACAGGCATCAGAAGATCCAAAAGCACCAGTGCAATATCTCCCCCTCTTTCGTGTAACTTTTCTATTGCTTTCTCTCCGTCTTCTGCCTCTATAATGTCATAATTATCCTTCAACATTTCAGTAAGCAGCTGTCTGTTATTCTCCGAGTCATCCACGATGAGAATTTTAAGTCGTTCTCCAACGCTTTCCGCAGGATTGCTGTTGTCCTGTGTCTCATCCCGCTGAGTGACTACGGTGTTTTTGCAGATCTTGGCCTGATACATCAGGCGGTCTGCTCTCTTCATAGTCTCTTCGATCGTCTCTCCGTCGGACATGACCCCACCAATACTCACCGACAGTTTTATCTGGGAAAATTCCTGAATTTTCGCTTCGTGAATATGTTGTCGGATTCTCCCAAGCTTTATCTCAAAGGCTCCTTCCGAGATCTCCGGCAGGACAAGAAGAAACTCATCTCCACCCATACGGATCAGCATATCCGTCTTACGGATATCACTCTGTATGATTCCCACAATCTTATCCAATACCATATCCCCGGCATGATGACCGTAGGCATCATTATACAGTTTAAAATCATCCAGGTCGATCATGGCCACACCGGCCCTGCGGGTCATATACCGCACACGTTCCTCATAGAACCTGCGATTGTAGACGCCGGTCAATGCATCCCGGTATAACTTATCGTCATATCCACTGAGCCGCTTCATCAGCTTTTCCCTGCCTTCAGAATCCATCAGTGTCTCTTCATCTAACGGCTCCAGCATTTCTATCACACAGGGCTGACCATCTACTTCTACGTATTTCGCAATCACCTGATAGATCTCTTCATCCAGAAATTCTATTTTGACTAATTGTCCCTTCGTGCGCAATGCTTCTCTGGAGATACAATTTGCACAGGGTACCGTTTTATTCCAAAAAGCAAAGCACTGACAACCTTCCTCTGTCTTTCCGGAAGAAATATCCTCTCTGTTTTCCGGTATTGCAGTCTCTTCCAACAGGCGCACAATAGGGAATATCTGTCGTAAACGTTCCTGCATTTGTTCCGCTTCCTGCTTCGTCATTGCTACGCTCTCTTTCGTTATCGTGCTTAGATCCGTGTTTTCATGTCGTAGTATCATAAGCTCATGAATTCGTGCTATCGCACTCTACATCCTGCTTTGCAGGAGATTCGTTCGCTCATTGCCGTTGCTTCGCAACTACTTTTTTTCATACTACTCAGTATATCCTACAAAAGTACTAAAGTAAATAGTCATCCTGTCAAACTTAGACAAACTCTGAAAAAAATGTCCCCTGCTGACGCAGAGGACACACTTGTTGACAATCTTTTTTTCATCCTACCTTATATCCGGTTCCCCATACCACCTTCAGGTATCTGGGCTCCTTCGGATTACGCTCTATTTTCTCTCTGATATGGCGGATATGCACGGCAATGGTATTGTCTGCGCCGATTGCCTGCATGTGCCAGATAGATTCGTAGATCTGACTGATTGAAAGCACCTTTCCACTCTCCTGCACCAGGAGTCTTAAGATCTTATATTCGATGGGTGTCATCTTCACATCACGACCGTCTACCGTGACCGTGCGGTTTCTGTCGTTGATCTCCAGACCGTCTACGCGATAGATTTTATCAATATTTTCGCAGAGGTTCACCAGCTGCAGATAGCGGCGGAGCTGTGATTTGACTCTCGCCAGCAGTTCCAGCGGATTGTAACCACTCGTCACATAGTCGTCCGCACCGGCATTCAATGCCATGATTTTCGCGGTTTCCGCTTTCTGTGCCGATATGATAATGATGGGGATCGTCGTCATATTGCGGATCTCTGTGATCAGTTCGATTCCATCGCCCCATCCTGTGCCGTCCAGCTCTACATCCAGCAAAAGAAGCTGAATTGCCTGTGCTCTCAACAGTTCCTTTAACTGCGCCTTTCCCGTCACTGCGATCATCTTCATTCCTTCTCCTGCGAGAAGCGCACTCATCGTCTCTGCCACACCTGTATTGTTATTGTAAACCGCAACCTTTCTCTCCATGCTTTACACCTTACCGCCTTTCGTACTGTCATTTCTCAGATATTTGTCGTATCGTCCGCTCCCCATTATCTGCTTTCACTCTATTCTGTAAATGTATATTTTCTGCATCGTAATTATTAAAAAATCACCCTACAATATACTAGACGTAATTGCAGGGTGAAAAGTTGCACAAAATTTATTTTTAGTTGATTGCATTAGTAACTTCTACTGCCATGCTTCAGAAAAAGAATTGCACGACTAACTTCTGCTTTGCCCTGTTT
>CAKRRU010000079.1 GCA_934394515.1 uncultured Acetatifactor sp. | reverse complement strand
CGGGACTTGTGGATTTCGGTATTCCGATCACACTGGAGGATGGAACCGTGCTGGGCAGTATTATCGGAGGACAGGTGCTGCCGGAGAATCCGGATGAGGAGAAGTTCCGTCAGACAGCAAGAGAACTTGGCATTGATGAGGATAAATATATCAAGGCCTTGAAAAAGGTAAATGTAAAGACAAGGGAGCAGATCGACGCTTCGGCAAATCTGCTGGGAGATGTGATCAACATGTTCGTAAGAGCCAGCTACGTCAACAGGAAAAACGAGAATCTGGTAGGTGAGCTAAAGGGTGGCATTACGAAAGCTGCGGAACAGATCGAGGAAGCAACGGACAAGACCAAGGAAATCGATGGCTACAGCAAGAGACAGCAGATTCTGGCACTGAATGCTTCGATTGAGGCTGCAAGAGCCGGAGATCAGGGCAGGGGCTTTGCCGTGGTGGCAACGGAAGTACAGAAGTTAGCAAGAGATATGGCGACCTCCAGTGCGGACATTAAGAAGCTGTTGGGAGAGCTGCATGTTACGATCAACCATTTGAATCAATAGTAATTTAGGATAAAGTTTACAGGAAAACCGTTTTTCTGATCCACAAAGGCGCAGAAAGGCGGTTTTTTTGCACATTTTTGCATGTTTCCTTTTGGTGTGTATAAAAAAGTCGGAGAAGTTGTCCGATATTCTCAATAGAGGAACCAGGTAAACAAACGGATTTGGCATTTATTTTCAAGGAGGAAATAATTATGGCGGGAATCGGAGCAACCGGCAGCGTAGGTGCGTATGCTGCGCAGAGTGATTACAGCAAGAGTACGAAGACGAAGAAGCCTGAGGTATTCAGAACGCCGGATAAGACAGCCGGCACAACAGGTACGGGAAAGACGTCCGAAACGGCACAGACCAGGGGAAAGACTGAGGATTACGGCAGAACCATCGGTCAGCCGGAGCTGTCGGAGAAGGCTGCGAAATACTATGAGCAGCTGAAGAAGAGGTACGGAAATTATGATTTTATTCTGGTAAGCCGTGACCAGAAGGAAAATGCAAAGGCAAATGCCGCGCAGTATGCCAACAGCTTTAAGACGGTGGTACTGATCGATGAAGACAAGATCGAGCGGATGGCGACAGATGAGAGCTACCGCAAACAGTATGAGGGAATCTTGAGCGGTGCGGCTGCACAGATGCAGCAGTTAAAGAGCAGCATTGAGAAGTCAGGGGCAAGCGTCAAGGGCTATGGAATGCAGGTAAATGATGGAGGCACATTGTCATTTTTTGCAGTGCTGAAGAAGTCAAGCGCAGACCAGAAGGCGAGAATCGAGGAAAAAGGCGAGCAGAAGAGAGCAGAGAAAAAAGCTGCGGAGAAGAAGGCTGCTAAGAAAGAAAAGGAAGAACGGCTAAAAGACAAGAAGTCGGATAAGATAGCAGACAACAAGGAGGAAACCGGCACAGAGGATACGGTGACAATCAGCGCCGGTTCCATAGAAGAACTGTTGTCTAAGATAGAAACCTACAATTTTAATCAGCGGAGTGACAGTGTGCAGACTGCAAGTGAACGGCAGGTCGGCCAGAACTTTGACTTCAGAGGGTAAGGTGATGCTGTATGATTTCTATGGGGAAGTCCGGAGGTGTTTACGGGAGCGGCAATACCGGTTTGCCGCAGGCATTTTCCGGAGGAAAGAAGACGCAGAACAATCAGAAGAGTATCTTCGGAGCAAAAAATAAAAGTTCTGTTACCGATATTCGTAGAATGCTGTCCAGAAACAGTCAAAGTACGCAGACGCAGGCAGCGAACAGTTGGGGACAGGATTCCATCGTTACAAGTTCCCTGAGTTACAGTGAATCGCTGCGCGATCAGAGGCAGCAGACGAAGAACACGACGCTGGCGCTGAAAAAGCTGAAGTACCAGTTTAAAAGCATTTCGTCGAAGATACTGCGGAGCAAGACTTCCCAGGCGGCGAAGCAGGCAGCCGGACAGGCGAGAAGAGAGATTATGCGCCTGAAGCGTCAGAAGCAGAACAGTGACAGCGACAGTGACAGTGAAGAGATCGACGCAGCAATTGCTCATGCACAGGCTATGGAACGTGTGGCGAAAAAGAAAGCAAAACATCTCGAAGAAGAGGAAATGGTGAAGGCCGCCGGTGGAATCTGCCAGGGAGACCGGATCAGCGAAGAAGAAACGAAGGATGTGCCAGACGCAGAAGCTGAAAACGCGCGGAATGCAGAAGAGATGTCTGCGGAAGATTCCGCGAATGAAGTGTCCGGGGATTTCTCTGCGTATGAGTATGCCGGGGACAGCTATGATATATCCGATTATATTGATCTCGGCATGGATGAATTCTATGCACAGGCAGGAGACTTTATGTCGGAAATGAGCGATTTCACCTCTGAGATGATGCAGGAAATGTCCGATAGCTTACGTGACCTAATGGAAGAGATGGGGCTGGATGGATTATCGGATACTGCGGTCTCGGTGGACAGGGAGATGGATCCCGCAGACCTCAAGATGATGAAGATCAAACACCGCAACAAAGAGATGAAAGACATCGTCAAGGCCGATGCGGAGTACCTGAAAGCAGTCTTCGACCACCTGGAGAAAATGAAAGACAATGCAGTCATTCCCACCGGGAACACCGGAGCGGTTTCCGTCGGCATGACCGGGACTTCATTTTCCGCAGATGCTGTCGGCGTAGGCGTACCGGCGGCTCCCATGCCGGTGATCAATATTACATTATAGGGTGGACATATAAGAAGAAATTTGACATCCCGGACACTGTGCTTGTGAGACAGACACAGTGTCCGGGATGGTTTTATATAAAAACATTTTTGATTTTCGTGATTATTTCCGCCCGTACAGGATTCCCATGCCGGAGATCATCCAGGGAGCAGCGACATATCCCGGGATAAAATCCAGTTTCTTCTCAAGATTTCCGATGTAGTGAATTTCTGTGATTCCTTCTTTTTTCAATTCTTCGACAAATTCTTCCATGTCACCATAGAGTGCTTTCTGAGAGAACATGTCCTGAAAAGAGAAAGCGCCGCCCTTTTTGACTACACGCAGAGCTTCTCTGACCACATCCTGTTTATCCTTGGCGGAACGGACTTCATGGAAGACAAAGTTGCTGACAGCGGCATCGAAGGTCTCATCCGGATCTCCCAGATGGGAGGCATCTCCTTTGTGGAAGGTGATTCGGTCAGCAACGCCCTCGGCTTTTGCATTGGCTTCACACTGCTCCTTGGCATAGTTCCACTCGGCACCCCAGTAGTCCATGCCGACGAGCTTTGCCTTGGGGAAAGCCTTAGCGCAGCGGATCGTCAGGGCAGCAGCACCACAGCCGATGTCAAGCAGCGTACCCTCGCCGTCCCATTCCAGATGATCTACGAGGTGCTGATGGACTTTTGCCATCATGTTGCCCTTCCCGAAGGCAAACAATTCATGACAGATATGCATGTAGATGCCATAGACCACGCAGATCGCAGCCAAAATGCCCAGAATCCATGCCAGAATGGCAAGATGCAGCACCGGCCCGGTCACGCAGGCGGCAATGCCGAGCACGGCTGCAGCAACATAACACAGTGCCAACATCTTCTCAGGTACCCAGTTTCCGTAGTTCACGTTTTTGTTCATAACTAATCCTCCTACTTGTTTTCTGAATATAACAAAAGTTATATTTGTTATTTTTTATAAAAGAAAATGCCCACCGCATTAACGGTGAGCATCCTTCTTACTCTTGAAATATGCAATTAAACCCTGCGTTCCGGCATCGGCGTGAATACCGATGGCTTTCGTCAGGAACAGGCGGTGTTCCATATCATAATCTCCCTTGATCAATTCCAGAAATCCATGTAACCTCATGGATGCCAGAATTCGTAACAATTCCTTATCGGGCACAAAGCCCAGTTGTTTTTCATAATAGCCCTGAAAGGCCGTGAACATATTGTTGAAGACGACATCCCGGAAAGACTCGTATTTGCTGCCGGAGCATTTCTCCAGTACCAGTTCACATTCCTGCCTGTGCGCACAGATATATTCCATGATCTCACGTTCATTCTGCTCTGCGGTCTCAGGATGTTCCTGTTCTCTTTTGGTAATTTCATACATCATTTTCTGATATTCGGCAATCAGGGGATCCAGAATTGCCCCCAGCAGTGCCTCTTTATTTTCAAAAGAGAAATAAAAAGCCCCGGTAGTAACTCCGGCCCGTTTGCAGATATCCCGGAGGTTCGCCCCGGCGTAGCCTTTTTCCAGAAATTCTTCCCTGCCGCAGCGGATTAAGTTTTCTTCCGTGATTTTCTTACGATCTGTCTCCATAACAATTGTTATATTAGCATAGACTAACTTGCGGGTCAAGGGAAAGTATTCATAGTGCCAAAATGAAAGTTCAAAGTGTCAAAATGGCACTTTGGAATCAAAGAACCGTGTAATCGAAATATATATATAAGTACAGTTTAAAGAATGGAAAAGTGGACATTGAAACATCAAAAGTAGACATTGAAACATCAAAAGTGGACATTGAAGTATTAAAAGTGGACATTGAAGCACCGAAAGTAGATATTGAAAAGAGAAATATAAATTGTAAAAATGCTGGAACCTTTTTACCGTCCGGCGACTCATATAGTATGAAGCCGGCGAAGAGAAGGAGGTGTTACTTTGTCAGTTATGGCAAAAGAGGAATTTGCGCGGGAAGTGCGGGGCTATACCCTGCATATGTACCGACTGGCATATTCTATTCTGAATAACAGTACGGATGCGGAGGATGCTGTCAGTGAAGCGGTACTGCATGCCTATGAAAAGTTAAGGACGCTGCGGGATTCGGACAGCTTTAAAAACTGGATCTTACAGATCACGGCAAATGAAGCGAAAAAGATTTATCGGCAAAATAAGCGGATCGGTGCGGTGGTATGGGAGGAGAATCTGTCCCCTGCGTTTTGTGATGAACATCACGAATTGTGGGATGCTGTCATGCAACTGGATGGCGGATACCGGGATGTGATCGTACTGTTTTACTATGAACAGTGCACGATCCCGGAGATCAGCAGGATATTAGAATGCAGGCAGGGAACCGTGAAATCGAGATTGTACCGGGCGAAGGAGCAGTTAAGGGAGAAACTTATGTGACCGTGCGTACTTGGCACAAATTCGTTATGCGCAAATGAATGTGCAGAAATGAGGTTTTATATGAGAGATGATTATTTAGATAGAAAAATAAGAAAAATGGCGGAGTCGGAACGGATGGCAGTGCCGGAGTCGCTGAATATGACGGTGAAGAATATTCTGGAGGGACTTAAGCCGAAAAATGCGGACAGCAAAAATACGGATGGAAAGAGAGCAAATCAAACGGTACGCCATTATGGCTTTAGACGAATCGTGATCCCGGCAGCAGCCTGTCTGCTCTTTGCCTCTGTTACCGTGACGGCATCGGGCTTGTACCGGGCGCGGATGGAGAGCATGAATCATGAAAAACTGGAAACGTATTTTTCCGGTTTGCAGGAGGCAGATGTTGCAGCGGATAGCTACAGCAGACCGCTTACGGACGGCGAAAAAAACAGACTGGAAGAACTGAGGCAGGCATATCTGGAGGAAGGATATTTCCCGAAAAAGGAACTTGCTTTGCTCGATAGTCCTGAAAAATACAAAAAGGGCGTGGCTTTCTATGCTCAGCGTAGCACGTTTTTCTTGCCGGAAGAGGAAATGACGGATGAGGAACTGTTGGAGCTGATCGATTTCCGGGAGAAGAGAGATTATAGTCTGGCGAAAATCACAGAAGAGATCGAGGCGGGCGACTATGAATATGTGAAGACAGAAGATAGTACGATATCGGATGTTGCGTCACAGGGAAGCGGATCACAACAGACACAGGGCGCAGGAGAGGCAAGTGTAGTCCAGGGGGCAGACACTGCAGCACAGGAATGGCAGATTGCCTATGCGGGAGAACTCAGTATCCGGTGTGCTGTGGCGGCAGAACAGGGGCTGTATGTCGGTGGGTTCACCATGGAAGGGAAAGCACGGGTGGAATATCTGGCTTGCGGCAGTGGGACCCCGGAAAAGTTTTATGATGATTTCGATGAAGACGGCGAGGTATATAGCCTGTGCATCGCACCGGACGGAAGTGTCTATGCGGCATTGCGCGGACTGGCATCTCCGGGAGCAGAACATGGTCGGTTGCCTGTGATCTACCATATCAGTCCGGAAGGAACGCTTTTGGACAGCTTTGCGGCCGGAGACCGGGAGTGGAATATTGTGGATAGCATGGCAACGGATGCACAGGGCAGGTTGTATGCACGGATGAGAATGCAGGAGGATGGCGGCTATGTGCGGATCTATACGGCAGAGGGAGAACTCATTGGAACGGTGGTAGATGACGGTGCGTATGCAGTGCAAGGTGCCGGAGCCCTGGGCCGGGGAAAAGACGGAAAAGTCTATGTAGCAGCACTGGCAATGTCTGAGGTCACGGCAGTGGATGCCCCTGTGACATTAGTGTCAGTAGACCCGGAGCGGTTGTGTTTTCTTCCGGCGCAGGGGAATGTAACGGAGAATGCGAAGGCTGCTCAGAGCACAGGGACAATCTACCAGTGGAATATGGTGGCAGCAGGTGTGAGTGATGATGCCGATTTTATCCTGTGGGGATACAGCGGCGTTGATACCTACCGTTTGGAAGATGCGGAATTTACCAGGGCGCAGGAAGTCTGGGAGATGCCCTGTGGTACGGAAGGAACCTGCGCGGTAACCGTTCCGGATGGACGGATCCTCTATATCGGAGCCACAGGCGGTGTGCAGGGACAGACTGCAGCCGGCGTGGACATCTCCGGAAAAGACCCGGCGAAAACATATTTTTATTATGAACCGCTGAAGTAACGGAAAAAGCTATAATGAGATGGGTTGAGCGAGTGGAAAATGGGAAATTTCCACTCGCTCTATTGTGCCTATAATACGTTATCATGTATAATGAAAATAAGAATAAATGGCAACGAAAATGGTCACAAAGCAGTCGAAAGAAAACGAAGTATATATGAAAAAAACAACTTTAGAAGAAAAATTAGGATATAATCAAAAAGGAGCTAAAAATGGAGCCGATAGAAAGATAGATATATTATATCGAATGGAAGAAAATCCAGAGGTAACACAGGTTAAACTTATGGAGGAAATTGATCTTTCAAGAAAACAAATTCAAAGACTTATAAAAGATATGCGAGAAGAAGGTTTGGTTGAAAGACGTGGTTCTAATAGAAACGGGAAGTGGATTGTAAAGAAGTAAATAACAGGAGAGATTTTATTTGGCATGATGAGTGACGAAAGATGTATGAAGAAAATCAACGTAAAAGTGACGTTTTTTCTTAGCATAATTGCGGTTGTGCTGTTGGCGGCAGGTATCCTGTGCGGACGTGAGGCCTGGCTGTATGAGCACCCGGAGATGCGGATCACCTTTAGCTGCGACAAGAGAGAAAATATATATCGCTCCTATCCTTTTTGTGCCATTCGCGGCAGATCTCATATCGGACAGGGATATGCGGTACGTTATGATGAGGAAATACAGCAGTTCCGGGATGCAACAGGGGAAGTGTTTCAATGGATTAACGAAAAGTATGATTCCCCATTATCCGTGTCATCGGATGTAACAATAGGTGAAGGAAAAACGGTGATCACTTTCTGGGGAACAGGGAAATCTATGGAGACCGGAGAGATGGAGCAAATCAACCGGGACTGCGTGCTGGAGTATGAACTGGACGCAGAGGTGTTACATTTGGAAGAAACACCGGAGCTGGTAGAAAACGTTTGGGATCCGAAAGAGAAGGGGCAGCAGGGACAGGCGGAGACGATTTATGATCCGGAAGCAGGTGTAACGGCGACTTTGCGGGATATTTCCAATGTGGGTGCCAATCTTATCATCAGACGTGAGGATGGCGATGACGGGGCAGAGGTGGTCTATGGAGAGGCCTATATCATCCAACGGCAGGAAGACGGAGAGTGGCAGGATGCAGAGACGGTGCCGGATAATTATGGCTTCCCAATGGTGGGCTATAATGTCCCCGGTGGTGAGAAAGCCTCGATCTACTATAATTGGGAGTGGCTCTACGGAGCACTGGAACCGGGAGAATATCGAATGGTCTGGGATGTCTCAAGAAAAGACAGCGGTTCGGCAAGCGCACAGACATACCGGGAGCATATACGTTTTCGACTTTAGAGAGGGGAAAAGCTAATGAAGAAAAAAGTATTATGGATAATAGTGGTGTGTATCATCCTAATCAGTATATGGGGTATCAGGGAAATTTATTTGTACAACAATCCGGAAGTAATTATTACATATAGCAATGAAAACACAGAGGAAGCACATCGCTCTCTTCCAGTCTATGCGATAAATCCCCGCTCGATATTTGGGCAGGCGGCCCGCTATGACAAGGAGATGAAAGACTGGTGGGAAGCCACAAATGAAGTAAATCTGTGGCTCCACAATGATCTGAAAGCACCCATGGATGTATCTTCTACGGTTGAAATTGTGGATGGAACCGCGAAGATTACCTATCAGGGAACGGCAACTTCTTTAGAAAATGAAAATGTGGAGATATACAAAGAGGTGGTGATTGATTTTCCGGTGTCCGCGAATCTGGAAATTGAGAAATAGATTTCTTACTTGACAGATAGGTCGGTAGAATGTAGACTGTACTTATAAAGTCTATATTCTATCGACTATCAGTAGCTGGTGCAGCAGAGCGGAGGGGCTTATGGGTGAGAACATCTACAGAATATTTGACGTTGTATGGAAATTAAGTCTGGTAGGAGGATACTGCGTATTGCTGATGCTCCTGGCCAGACTTTTGTTGAAAGAAGCACCGAAATGGTGTTCTTATCTGCTGTGGGGAATTGTATTTGTGCGCTTGTGCTGTCCGGTGCTGCCACAGACGGGGATCAGTCTGATTCCGGAGCGGCTGCTGGCGGTTGGAACGGAGACGATGTACGGACAGTCAGCAAGCGGCTATGGTAATAATGATGTGCTTCCAGATGTGGATCCTAACGGACAGAGCAGTTGGCAACAGGCAGGAAATTTGCATGCCGGGACGGCAGGAGAGATATCGGGAGCAGACGGTGCCGATGGAAGCCAGGCAGCAGGTAATGCTGCAGATGGTGGCTACTTAGCTGACAACCGGGACAATGCGGACGGGGCTTTGCAAATCACAGGAGCAGAAAACGGAAGCAGTGGTGCAGCCATGGAGGAATCGGTTACCGATACAAACGGCACAGCTGTCGCAAACACACTGTATCGCCCGGCAAGTTTCCGTGTCCTTGCAATCGCATGGCTGCCCGGAATGGCAGGATTTATGGGGTATCATGCTTTTTCCTACCTGCGTATGCGTAACCGGATCCAGCGACCTGACAGCGGTGTCAGACAGGTGGAACCGGGGATCTGTGAAATCGACGGTGGGCATCTGTCCTTTGTCATGGGACTGGTGCATCCGGTGATCTATCTGTCTTCGGGCTTAGATCCCGAGAGCAGAAACGTTGTGCTGTGCCACGAGAGAGTGCATTTGCAGCGCAGGGACTATCTGTTTAAACCTGCGGCGTTGGTGATCTGCTGCGTCCACTGGTTCAATCCGTTAGTGTGGCTGGCATTTTATCTGATGAACATGGACTGCGAGATGTCCTGTGATGAAAAAGTGGTGAAGCTTCTCGGCGAGGAGAGCAAGAAGATATATTCCCATACATTGCTGGAAGAGGCTTCCGGTGGGGAATGGAAACGCTATCGGGGCGGTTCCATCTGTGCCTTGCTTTCTTTTGGTGAAGATCATGTGAAGAACAGGATCCGTCATGTACTGGATTATCGCAAGCCGCCGTTCTGGGTCATGATTGGCGCGGCAGCAGTGATCGTGGTACTGGCGGTGTGTCTGTGCAGCAATCCCGGTGGAAGTGGGAACGGGGCAGGCACGGCGGATCGTGCAGATACAGACGACAGCGCAGGAGCAGAAATGGATGTAGACAGCAATGCGGAGACGAGTGGAAATATTGCGCAGTTTCCGGACAGCATCAAGACACCGGAAGATTTTGCAAAGGTAACGATTCATAGCAGAGAAGATTTTGCCGCTGTTTTTGATGTGGAAGCAATCGAAGAAAAGCATTCCTTTGCAGCGGATCAAGTGGCTTATGACCTGCTGGTTCGTGAAAACAATACGAATGCCGCGTATGCGATATTCAAAGCACTGGCGGAGGAACCTGCATCCGAGACTTATAGAAAATATACAGATCCGGTAACGGCAGCGGTGTCACTGTTGCACCTGGGTGATGGAAGCGGAGCCGTGACCGAGACGCTGTATCCGGCAGGGCGGCAATATCCTTATTATCGGGAGGACTCTGACCGGCCGGGAGAAGGCTCTGTGGTGAATGTACATTATACTTTTGCGGATGGATCTGCTGTAGATATTCCCATGGTCATGGCGGAGGAGATGACGCAGCTGTGGCTCTTGTCCTTTGGAGATCCGGGCAGTGCGGAGGACTCGGGATATGGTCCGCTCACCGGTGATATCTGTACCAGAATGGTCTATGGGGAGTACGAACTCCGACAACCGGACAGAGCGGTCTACTGGGGCTGGATGGACTGGTATCCTGTGGATGCCGGCAGTTATTCGACTTATTACCCCCATGTACAAATTTCAAATTATGGGATCTATACCATGAGTGAACTTTGGGGAACGTCCGGCAGTGTATTTCGCTGCATTCAAGCGGAACGCATCATGGCAACGGGCTGGTATGACGTTACCTGTGAGCGGGGCGCATATGACACATCGGATGCCTATACACAGCTGCAAAAAGATCTGCCGGATGTGACGGAATGGAGCGGCGGCAAGGTCTATTATCTGACAGATCCCGATGAGGCGCATCTTATGACGGATGAGTGGATGCCGAGGGTACTTCGGGAGTTTGACATGAGTACCCATACTGTCACCGATACGGTTCTGCCGGTGGATTTGCAGCTCAACAGCGACACGACGCTTCATGTTCATGACGGATATTATGACATTTACAATAGTAATCCATCCATAAGTATGCGGTTTGCGCTTAGCGGGGCGGATAGCCAGCACATCGAAAGAGCAGACATTCTGGCCTATCCGGGTGTGGTATTTGATGTATCGGAGCGGACAGAAACTGAGACATTGGCGCAGTTGGATCTGGATGGTGATGGTGTGCCGGAGAAGATTTCTCTGCATCCTGCGGAGCCGGTAACGGGATATTCTTTCGAGGAATATAAGATTTGTGTAAATTTGGGACTTGGTCAGATGAATTGCTATGACCTACAGGATGCAGTGTTGGAGATAGACGGACAGACGGCTGAGATTCCGGACAGCACGGGAAATATGAGCAATTCAATCTTCGCTTTCAGCCCGGATGGGGAACAGCTCCTGATCGCATTGTATGATGACGGCGAAAGCGCAGATCCATTGACCCGAATCTACCACTATGAAGACGGAAAACCGGTGGAAACAGACCGGCTCGCACAGGATCTGCGAAAGGCATGGATACAGGATGGACAGATGGTTATCACCGAACCCTATTTTGTGGTGCAGAACGATTACATCCAGAGAATCTATCAGGTAACATCGAACGGAAAGCTCCGGGAAGTGCCACAGGAGGAATATGTATTAAGTGCATGGGAGGAAGTGGAGCTGCGGCAGGATATAACGCTCTACCGTACACCGGACGGTGATGAGACCTTTGTGCTGCCCAAAGGACGCAAAGTACGCATGACGAAGCTGGACGCAACGCAGGAATGGATCTGCATCGAGGTTACGGACG
>CAKRRU010000078.1 GCA_934394515.1 uncultured Acetatifactor sp. | reverse complement strand
CTTTTGCAGATATGGTTCATCGGTAGAACGCTAGCTTCCCAAGCTGGAAAGGCGGGTTCGATTCCCGTTATCTGCTCTATTTTATAGAAGGTGAGAATGCTATTTACGTAGGGGCATTCTCACCTTTTGTTTTTGCGGAATTAGAAACGCTTTATAGAATAATATAACCGGAAATCACGGATTTATTTTTTGAAGCAATGCATCCTGCAATACTTGGGAAAAGTTAATATTCATATCTGTAGCGGCTTCGTTAAGCCATTCCGGTATGGAGAGAGTCTTTTTAATAGCCTTGGAGTTGTGTCGTTTCTGATATGCAATAAGATCAAAGGCTACAATCACACAAAAAGTATCAGGGTCTAAAGAAATAGCGTAGGGTTCTGTAGGAGTAGGCAGAGATTCTTTGCTTTCAAGACGAGATACCACTGCAAGTCCCAGCGCGTCCCAAGCCATTTCGTAAGCATTCTGGATGTTCTCTCCCTGTGTCATACATTCGGGATAATCTGGAAAAGTAATCCAAAATCCTCCTTCTTCAGCTTTGTGAAATAATGCCGGATAAAAAAGTTTTTTCATTTCATTCTCCTTAATTTTATTGTTTTAAACCTGCTTGTTTTAGAATTGCCTGTTCCAATCCTTTTTTCATGTCTTTGCAATGATAAGGAACAATAACGGTTTTATTGGAGTTATGATTCCGCAATTTGACATGGGAACCGTTTTGACTAATGATAACAAAATTGTTTTTGAGTAGGAGTTTAATCATCTCCTGCGAGGTCATAGGCATCTTTTGTGCTCCTTTCTTTACCTCAATACTATATTAATACGTAATATTACGTATGTCAATGGCGATACGTAATATTACATAAAAATATGAGGTAATCATTAGGTGTTGGGGTAAAAGTGGTGCATTGAAACATAGAATATTTCAGAATAGCATCAGCCGCCGAGTGTTCTACGGGATATTCAATAAGGTGAACCTAGACACTGGCGATACGGGCGTACCGCACTCCTCCCGGAACTGATGCTGAAGTTATTATACAACGATGCATTGGAAGACACAATGAAAAGTTGACAATCATCCGATTTCGGATTATAATACAAAAACGTCCGATATCGGATAAAATGTACTGAAAAGGAGACGGATAACTTATGGATGACCAAAGAAGAAAAGCCATGATCCAAATGGTTTTATATAATCAATTAATTAAGGAATCGGATGATATTTATCGAGTATATGCCAAGAACTGTAACCTGTCGGAGACCGCTTTCTGGATCCTCTATTGCATCCGGGAGAGGGAAGGAGAGACTTTCACCCAGCGGGAGATCTGCAACTATTGGTTTTACACGCCACAGACGGTGAATTCCGCTCTGAAACATATGGAAGAGGACGGTCTGCTCACACTTCGTGCAGAGGAAGGCAACCGTAAGAATAAAAAGATCTACCTGACGGAAAAAGGAGTAAAGCTGGTGGAGCAGATCGTGGATCCCCTGATAGATGCCGAAGTGCGGTCAACGGAAAGGTTAGGGGAACAGGAAATGGAACAATTCCTGCAGATCATGAAAAGGCAGACGGAATTGTTCCGGGAGGAAGTTGCAAATATCAAGAATCCCCGATAGATTAGTCCGGATGGGTATGTTTTGCAAATCGAATTGCCGTGACCGGTGAGAAACAGAATATTAAA
This sequence comes from uncultured Acetatifactor sp., assembly GCA_934394515.1. Classification (GTDB taxonomy): domain Bacteria; phylum Bacillota; class Clostridia; order Lachnospirales; family Lachnospiraceae; genus Acetatifactor. The sequence goes on along the minus strand of CAKRRU010000078.1, from coordinate 10,223 downwards.
CAGAAAGAGAGTGTTATGAAAATACAATTATCAGATCATTTTGACTATAAACGGCTGCTGCGTTTCGTGGCACCGTCCATTTTAATGTTGTTATGTACTTCAATCTATAGTATTGTAGACGGATTTTTTGTGTCTAACTTCGTAGGAAAGACACCTTTTGCTGCCCTGAATCTGGTGATGCCGGTGCTGATGGGCGTGGGAACGATTGGATTTATGGCAGGTACCGGCGGAAGCGCCGTGGTGTCCATGACACTGGGAGAGGGAAAAAAGGAACTGGCGAATGAATATTTTTCGTTGATTGTGTATGTGACATTGTCTGCGTCAATCATTATCGGGCTGATTTGTTACGCAATCGCACCGCAGATTGCACTGGCACTGGGAGCAAACGGAGATTTGGAGGCGGATTGTGTGCGGTATTCCCGGATTCTTTTTTTATCTACACCGGCATTTGTCATGCAGTATTTGTTCCAGAGCTTTTTCATAGCGGCGGAGAAACCGACACTCAGCCTGAAGATCAATGTGCTGGCGGGGCTGACGAATGCGGTACTGGATTATGTGCTGATCGTAGTATTCCCCCTGGGACTGGCAGGAGCGGCACTGGCCACCGCGGTGGGACAAGCAGTCGGAGGACTGATCCCGGTGATCTATTTTGCCCGGGAAAACAGCAGCCTGTTGCGACTGGGCAAGACAAAGTGGCACGGGAAAGTCATCTGGCAGACCTGCATGAACGGTTCTTCCGAACTGGTGACTAATCTGTCTACGTCCATTGTCAGTGTGCTCTATAACTTTCAGCTGATGGAAGCCGCAGGAGAAAACGGTGTGGCGGCATACGGTATCATTATGTATGTGGATATTATCTTCATGACCTTGTATCTCGGCTATTCTCTGGGATCTGCGCCTATCGTAAGTTTCCATTACGGTGCGGGAAATCATGCGGAATTGAAAAATCTGTGCAGAAAGAGCCTGGTCATCATCTCGGCCTGCGGTGTGATATTACTTACGGCATCCCAGATCCTGGCAGGACCGTTGGTGAAGATTTTTGCAAGCTATGATCAGGAATTGCTGGAGATGACGACATGGGGATTTCGGATCTACGCTATCGCATTCCTTGTGAGAGGCATGAATGTCTGGGGCTCTTCTTTCTTCACGGCACTGAATAACGGAGCGGTGTCTGCGGCAATCTCATTCCTGCGGACTTTTGTGTTCCAGATCATTATCGTACTGATTCTGCCGAGACTGATCGGCATCACCGGTGTGTGGCTGTCTATCGTGGTGGCGGAATTTTTGGCACTGTTTGTGACGATCGGATTTTTGATCGCGAAGAGGAAGCAGTATCATTATGCGTAATCCGTCTGCCTTTTTCTATTCTTGACAGAAAAATAGCAAATACTTATACTGGGATTGCACAGATCGTTACGAAATTTAAGATTGCGAAGGACGATCTGTAAGCAAACCGTATCAAAACAAGAACAGAAATGAGGAAATGAAAATGGCTGTTTTATCGAATTTAGAACCAGAGAAGGTATTTTACTATTTTGAAGAGATCACGAAGATCCCTCACGGATCCGGAAATGTGGATCAGATCAGTGATTTTCTGGTAGATTTTGCGAAAGCACGCAATCTCTTCTATATACAGGATGCCATGAAAAATGTGATCCTTGTCAAGGACGCGACGCCCGGATATGAGAACGAACCGGTGGTGATCCTGCAGGGACACATGGACATGGTAGCGGTGCAGACACCGGAGTGCACCATGGATATGAAGACGGAAGGACTGAAGATCGGCATCGACGGAGACAATATCTACGCAGAGGGTACCAGCCTCGGCGGAGATGACGGCATCGCTGTAGCATACGCACTGGCTCTGTTGGACTCCGAAGAGATCAAGCATCCCCGTCTGGAAGTGATCATCACGGTGGATGAGGAAGTCGGTATGGACGGCGCCAGAGAAATCGACCTGTCTATGCTGCAGGGACACCGGATGATCAATCTGGACTCTGAGGATGAGGGTATTTTCCTGACCAGCTGTGCCGGCGGTGCGAGAGTGAACTGCCGTTTCCCGATGAAAAAGCAGGAACTTACCGGAGTATGCTATGAACTGGAAGTCTCCGGTCTTCTGGGCGGTCATTCCGGCGGAGAGATTCATAAGGAGAGAGGCAATTCTAACTGCCTTATGGGAAGACTGCTGTGGAATCTGGCAGGCAGTATGGAAGTGGGGCTGATATCCGCAGAGGGCGGACTGGCAGACAATGCGATCCCCAGACAGACCAAGGCGGTCGTCGTTGTGGCGGAGAAAGATGCCGATAAACTGGAAGAACAGGTGACAGCACTGGCAGCAGAAGTGGCAGACGAGCTGTCTACCAAGGATCCAGGAGTCAAGGTAACAGCGAAAAAGATTTCTCAAGCACCGGAAAAAGTGACCTGTGCGGCACCGGAAGAAGTAAAGCGTGTGGCAGCCTTTTTACAGGCAACGCCCAACGGTGTGCAGGCTATGAGCGCGGATATGCCGGGATTGGTGCAGACTTCCCTGAATCTGGGCATCCTGAAGGCAGACGTAGAGCTTTTAAAAGCAGAATATTCCGTGCGAAGCAGCGTGGAGAGCGAGAAGGACAACCTGATCGCAAAACTGGCAGCTTTAGTGGAACTGACAGGCGGCAGTTACGAAGTGACCGGAGACTATCCCGGCTGGAAGTATCGTGTGCATTCTCCTCTGCGGGAAAAAATGGTGAAGCTGTATACAGAAATGTATGGTGCGGAGCCGAAGGTAGAGGCAATTCATGCGGGACTGGAGTGCGGACTGCTTGGCAGCAAGATTTCAGACCTGGATTGCGTATCGTTAGGACCTGATATGAAGGACATTCATACCACAGAGGAGACCTTAAGTATTTCTTCCACGAAGAGAGTATGGGAGTATCTGGTGAAGGTGCTGGAGACAAAAGACTGAGGAAATAGGTTCCAAAAGGCATGATTACAAAATGGCAATCGAGGCAAGTTACTCTATGGTTGCAAGGAAATGTGGATGCCGGGAGAAAATATCGACGATTGTATCGGAACAGAGCATTAGAAAGGATGCAGCGCAAGGATAAGAAATGCGTTGTGAATGAGAGAAAATTATGAGTGAGAAAATACTATTTCAGTGTGATTATAATGAAGGAGCCCATCCCAAAGTGCTGGAGCGCCTGATGCAGACCAATATGGAGCAGACACCCGGCTATGGGGAGGACAAATATTGTGAGGCGGCCAGAGCAAAGATCCGTAAGGCTTGCGGAGATGACAGCCTGGCGGTGCATTTCCTGGTAGGCGGTACCCAGACGAACGTGACCGTGATCAATGCGGCACTGCGCAAACATCAGGGAGTACTCTGTGCGACGACCGGACACATCAATGTCCATGAGACCGGTGCGGTGGAAGCCTGCGGACATAAGGTACTTGGCTTACCGAGTTCTGACGGCAAGATTACGGCAGCGCAGGTTGCGGAGGCTTATGAAGCACATATTCATAACGACAGCTTTGAGCATATGGTGCAGCCGAAAATGGTATATATCTCCAATCCTACAGAAGTCGGAACCATCTACAGCAAAGCAGAACTAACCGCTCTTTCAGAAACCTGCCGTAAGTATGGTCTGTATCTGTTTTTAGACGGTGCCAGACTGGGTTACGGACTGGCAGCACCGGATAATGACCTGATTTTGCAGGATATCGCGGCACTCTGTGATGTGTTTTACATCGGAGGCACCAAGGTGGGCGCATTATTCGGAGAAGCTGTTGTGATCAGCAATGCGGAGCTGAAACAGGATTTCCGTTATATCATCAAGCAAAACGGCGGCATGCTGGCGAAGGGGAGACTTCTGGGACTGCAGTTTGATGCGCTGTTCACAGATGATCTCTATCAGGAGATTTCCGCACATGCGATTGCTATGGCAGAGAAGCTGCGTGCGGTATTTACGGCAAAAGGATACACATATCTGGCACCGAACCGGACGAACCAGATCTTCGTGATTCTGCCGGATGCGCATCTTGCAAAAATCGCGGAACAGTTCGAGTACAGCTATGACCAGCGGATCGATGAGACGCACAGCTGCGTGCGCTTCTGTACCAGCTGGGCAACGAAGGAAGAGAACGTGGATGCGCTGATTAAGTGCGTGGAAGAATTGTAAGCCGGGCAATGGTGCACATTACACATGCCTGCTCGGATTTTTGAAAAACGCTCACAGAGCAGAAGTGATAAAGCAGGAAAAGTATAAAATAATACAGCAAGATATGTAAAAAATACATTCCGCAAGGCGCGGTACGGAAGTATAATAACAGCGTAAATTTTGTAAGGCCATGTGTCCATACTCCCTTTGGCACATGGCCATATTTACCCCGATACCGGTCTTAGCCGCCGAAAGGCATCCTGTTGCAGGAAAATAGGATGAGCAGGTAAGCTCATTGGAAAGAGGTATGAATGAGTACATTTGACTACACCAAAGTAAAAGATCCTACATTTTTTCAGAAAAACAGACTCCCGGCACATTCTGATCACAAAAGTGACATTCCGAAATGTCCCCTGAACGGCCTGTGGAAGTTTGCGTATGCACCGAATTACAAAGTGTCCGCGCATGGTTTTGAGGCGGCGGATTACGATTGCAAGTGCTGGGCAGATATCCGTGTGCCTGCCCATATCCAGATGGAAGGCTACGACATTCCGCAGTATGTGAACCTGCAGTATCCCTGGGACGGCAGGGAAGAGGTGAAGCCCGGAGAGATCCCGGAGCGTTTCAATCCGGTGGGACAGTATGTGAAGTATTTTACCGTGCCGGAAGGCTTAAAAGGAAAGCCACTCTATATTTCCTTCCAGGGTGTGGAAAGTGCTTTTGCCCTGTGGATGAACGGTGCTTATGTGGGTTACAGTGAGGATACGTTTACCCCTTCGGAATTCGACCTGACCCCCTATGTAAAGGAAGGGGAAAATAAGCTGGCTGTGCTGGTATTCAAATGGTGCGGCGGAAGCTTTTGCGAGGATCAGGATTTCTTCCGGTTTTCCGGTATTTTCAGGGAAGTGTATCTGTACACGGTGCCGAAGGTGCATGTATGGGATCTGAAAGTGCAGACCCTGCTGGATGACAGCTTTACGGAAGGAACACTGGTGCTGGATCTGAAGCTGCAGGGAAGAGGCAGATTGCAGGGAATGCTGACAGACGCCGACGGAAGCGTTGTAGGCGAACTGACGGCAGATGTGGAAGAAACCGCGCATTTTGAGATGGCTGTGGACAAGCCGAAGCTGTGGAGTGCGGAGGTGCCGAATCTATATGAACTGACGCTGCGCGTGCTGAACGAAAACGGTGAGGCGCAGGAGACCATATATCAGAAAATCGGATTCCGCCGTTTTGAATTAAAGGATTCCCTGATGCTGTTAAACGGCAGGCGGATCGTGTTTAAGGGCGTGAACCGCCATGAATTCAGTTCACTGTCCGGCAGAGTTCTCCGGGAAGAGGAACTCAGACAGGATCTGATCACCATGAAACAGCACAATATCAATGCGGTCAGAACCTGTCATTATCCCAATGATTCCAGACTGTATCCGCTGTGTGATGAACTGGGATTGTATCTCATCGACGAGTGTAATCTGGAATCCCACGGTTCCTGGGATCCCTTGATCAGAGGCAAGGCAGAACTGGCGACACCGGTACCGGAGAATAAACCGGAGTGGCATGATATTATGCTGGACCGCGCCAATTCCATGTATCAGAGGGATAAAAATCATCCCTGCATCCTGATCTGGTCTTGCGGCAACGAGTCTTACGGCGGCAAAAATATTTACGACATGTCGCAGTTTTTCCGCACGGAAGATCCCGGAAGACTGGTGCATTATGAAGGTATCTTTCATGACAGAAGCTATCCGGCGACCAGCGATATGGAGAGCCAGATGTATACACCGGCGGCAGAGATCGAAGAGTGGTTGAGAACGAACCGCAGCAAGCCTTTCATCTGTTGCGAATATACGCATGCCATGGGTAATTCCTGCGGCGCGATGTTCAAGTATACGGATCTGACAGACAGGGAGCCACTGTATCAGGGCGGATTTATCTGGGATTACGTGGATCAGTCCATTACGAGAAAAGACCGCTACGGCAAAGAATACCAGGCTTACGGCGGAGACTTCGGAGAACGGCCGACGGACTACAATTTCAGCGGCAATGGCATCGTCTACGGCGGCGACCGCACTCCTTCCCCGAAGATGCAGGAAGTGAAGTACAATTACCAGAATATCACGGTGGAAGTGGAAGAGGATACGATTACCATTCATAACAAGAATCTGTTTGTCAGCACCGGAAGCTATGACTGTGTGATCCTGGTGGAAAAGAACGGGCAGAAAGTGAGCGAACAGTCCTTAGTGACGGATGTGGAACCGTTGACCAGTGTGAAGCTGCCTTCTCCTGTAAAGCTGCCTGCAGCTCCCGGAGAATATGCTGTTACCGTTTCTTTCCGGTTGAAAAAAGATACTTTGTGGGCAAAAGCCGGACATGAGGTTGCTTTCGGACAGGGCATTTTCCGAAAAGAATGCGCAACAGTTTTCGCAGACCGTCCGATCGCAGTGAAGAAGCCGTTTACGGTGATCCACGGCAACTATAATCTGGGCGTCCGCGGTGAGGAGTTCGAAGTGCTGTTTTCCTATAATGCAGGCGGACTGACTTCCTATCGCTATGGCGGAAAAGAACTGCTTCAAACCATGCCGAAGCCCAACTTCTGGAGAGCGCCCATCGATAATGACTGCGGCAATGATATGATGGCACGTTACGGACAGTGGAAGCTGGCCAGCATGTATCTGAGCACCCACGGTGCACCGGAACCGAATCCGGAGGTAATAGAAGAAGCCGATCGCGTGATCGTGACCTATCATTACAGCCTGCCGACGAGACCGGCAGCGTTTTGTGATGTGACATATGAAGTATACGGAGACGGCACGGTGAAGACTACGCTGTCTTATGATCCTGTGAAAGAGCTGGGAGATATGCCGGAATTCGGCATGATGTTCAAGGTGGATGCGGACTATGACCACGTGGAATGGTACGGCAACGGACCGGAAGAGACCTATGTGGACAGAATGCGTGGTGCAAAGCTTGGTATCTATCATAATCTGGTGCAGGATAATATGTCCCGATATATGGTACCTCAGGAGTGCGGCAACAAGACAGAGGTGCGTTACGCAAAGGTGACGGATGCACTGGGCAGAGGACTCTTGTTCGCCGGAGATAAAATGCATTTCTCCGCATTGCCCTATACGCCTCATGAGATGGAGAACGCCATGCACCCTTACGAACTTCCGGAAGTACACTATACCGTGATCCGTGCGGCAGCAGAGCAGATGGGTGTCGGCGGCGACAACAGCTGGGGTGCCAGAACCCATGACGAATTTTTGCTGGATGTCAGCGAAAGAAAAGAATTCAGTTTTTATATGAAGGGAATCTAAGAGAATAGAGTTATGAAGGATAGAATTCCACAGGTCGGTGAGACTTGTGGAATTTTTTGACACATTCCATTACTAAAAAATGCGCAAGTGTACAAAAAATGGGAATGGATATTGAACTGGCATAAATTTGATGCTAAAATAGCATTACTATAAAAAGTGCAAATGCATAAAAAATAGGAGTGATATTGTGGAAATCAGACGAGATGGGTATCTGGAACAACTAAAACTCAGAAAAGATAATGGAATGATCAAGATTATCACAGGAATTCGGCGTTGTGGAAAATCCTTTCTGCTTTTTGTATTGTTTAAGAAATATTTGCTGGAAAATGGTGTGGACGATGAGCATATCATTGAGATCGCTTTGGATGGCATTGAGAATGAGGAACTGCGGGATCCTAAGAAATGCTATCAGTATATAAAAGATGCCATGAAGGATGAGCAGAAGTATTATTTACTGTTGGATGAAGTACAGTTTATGCCCCGGTTCGAAGAAGTACTGAACAGTCTGCTCCGCATAAGCAATATAGATGTATATGTGACCGGAAGTAATTCAAAGTTTTTGTCCAGTGATATTGTAACTGAATTCAGAGGCAGAGGCGATGAAATCAGAATATATCCGTTGTCCTTTGCTGAATTTTATGCCGCTTATGACGGGGACTATGATGATGCCTGGGATGAGTATATGATCTACGGAGGACTTCCTCAGGTGGTTCAGTTTTCCACGGAAAGACAGAAGGCGGAATATTTAAAGAATATTTTTACCAACGTCTATCTCAGGGATGTGGTGGAGCGAAATAAACTCCAGAATGTTGATGAGATCGGAACACTGGTGGATATTCTTGCATCTGCCATCGGAACGCCCACAAATCCCACCAGAATATCGAACACTTTCAAAAGTGAACGGGGTATTAATTATACTAATAAAACGATCACTAATCATATTGATTATCTGGCGGAGGCCTTTTTGATCTCAAAAGCCGAAAGATATGACATTAAAGGCAGAAAGTATGTGGGAGCAAATCTGAAATATTATTTTACCGATCTGGGACTTAGAAATGCCAGACTGAATTTTCGGCAGCAGGAGCCCACACACATTATGGAGAATATCGTATATAATGAACTCCTTGTGAGAGGATATAATGTGGATGTCGGTATTGTGGAGGTATCTGCAAAAAATAATGAAGGAAAGCGAGTGCACAAACAACTGGAAGTCGATTTTGTCGTAAATCAGGGCAGCCAGAGATATTATATCCAGGTGGCATATGATATGACTTCGGAGGAAAAGCAGACCCAGGAATTCAATTCCCTGAGAAATATACCGGATTCGTTTAAGAAAATCGTTATAGTAAACGGTACAAAAAAGCCCTGGAGAAACGAGGAAGGATTTGTGATCATGGGGATGAAGTATTTTCTGTTGAATGCGGATAGTCTGGAGTTTTAGTTATTAATGCTATTTTTAAAAGACAGAAAAATATATGCAAAAAGAGTGGATGACCGCCTGTCAGAAGAAGTTGCTACGGAACTTGACAGAAGATTACAAAAGGGAATATAAATTAAAACGAATTGGAAGCATCTAATGCATCACAACCTCCGGTTTCAGGCGTAGCAGCTTTGATGGCTGTTACGCTGTTTTTGTGTGGATGATATAGGAACAGGCAACTGTGAGTTGCCAAAAAGAACGCTGTCGTTGGTGGCAATCGCGGACTTGATCCCGTAAAATAAGACCATCAATTATAGGAGGTACTTCGATGAAACTATCTGAAAAAATAACGGAATTGCGAAAAGCTAACCGCATGACGCAGGAGGATCTTGCGGAAAAATGTAATGTGAGCAGACAGGCTATATCGAAATGGGAGGCGGATATCGCGCTGCCGGAAATGGACAAGCTGTTGCTGTTAGGGGAGATTTTCCATGTTTCCATGGATGTGCTGTTAAAGGATGAACTGACACTGAGCGAAGTCAGGGAAGCGCACAGTTGTGGTAACAATGCAGTGTGTGTGAAGGAACCGGAAATATATGAGGGTACGCTGATCAAGGAGAGTGTGACGGACGATTCGATCATCGACCTGCTGAAAATTCATAAGATCGAATTGTGGAATACCGGTGGAATCCCTAAGTATTGGACGGTACTGTTTTTTACCAGCGATAAAAAGAATCTTCCGGAGCAGATATCTAGGGTGATGATGTCGGATCCGAACAGAGGCGGGAACTGGTTCGTGGATTTTAAGGCCGGAAATGAAAAATACATTGTGTTCAGAGATAAAGTGTTGAAATATCAGATTGGAAACCGGGCAGAAAAAGACAAAGTGAAGGAAGAGTGTCGGAAGATGGGAATTACCGAGAAAGAAATGAACTGGTCGGAGTGAAATTTCATTTTGGGCATATCCCTCAATTTTGATCTGCTACGCCCCGGGATTTTTAGAGTACCGGGGTATATTTAAGCCCCGGCTGGTGTTCTGATAGCGGGGCTTAAATTTCGAAATGTCTAAGTTAAGCCCCGGCGGCGTTCCGATAGCAGGGCGTAATCTTCCGAAATCCTAAAGTACGTTTCGATGACTTCCAAACGGAAAGTTTCAATATGCATATGTAGCGATAAGGAAGCATTAAAAGGAAACATATAAGAAACAAAAAAAGTGTCAGAATGCAACACGAAATACAACACAAAAAAGTCCTTGAAAATCAAGGACTTTACGATCGGAGTGGCGGGATTCGAACTCGCGACCTCCGCCTCCCTAAGACGGCGCTCTAACCAAGCTGAGCCACACCCCGG
>CAKRRU010000077.1 GCA_934394515.1 uncultured Acetatifactor sp. | reverse complement strand
TAGGAAAGACACACTAAAATCTCAGTGTGTCTCCATTAGCTTAAAATTGAATTTACCAAATCGACAAATACCGATTTTTCTAATACTATAAGCTTAAAGTTTTCTTTCGCAGACGTTATTGCTCCGAAGGCAATCGCAAGCTTTATTTAATTGTATTTTACCATAAAAAAATAGAGAATTATATGGTTTTCCCAATCTTTAGATAATGCTATAATAAGTGCAAAAGATTGCGGAAATAAGACAAGGTACGAAAGCTGTAGCAGGAGTACAAATTAAATTGAGGTGACATCATGGATTATCAGGAAGTACTTAGCCGTTTTACATATGATGACGGTACAGATATTATGAATCGTGCAGCGAATGCAGCAACAGGAGATTACCGGGAAAACAGGGATATTATCAATGAGATTATCTTATGGAAGATGAACCGCAGACCATTTGTGACAGAGGAATTGATCGATGCGATTTTGGCATTAAAGGAGATCAAAACGCCTATACAGGCACTGGAGAGTGAAAAGACGCCGAAGGTCGTAGAAAAATTATTGCAGACAAAAGGGATGCAGCTGCCAATGGCAAGTACAGTACTTCATTTTTATTACCCGGACGTATTCCCTATTATTGATCAGAGAGCATATCGGGAACTTTATACTATGGATTATCCGAAGAGCATGACAAAAATATCGATACTGACGAACATCTATCTTCAGTACATAGAAGATTGTCGAAAATATCAACAGGAAAAATGCCCGGAAATAGCATTTTCCCAGATAGATAAGGTGTTGTATCAGTTGGATAAGGAAAAAGGTAACAAAGTAATTTATTAATTAGAGAACGGAAAAGAGGATTATGCATGGCACTTTCCAGTGTGAAAGCGGTATATCTGATCCTGGATACCAAAAACGGGCAGCAGTACGTGGGCTCCGCATACGGAGACGGTGGTTTGCTGGAGCGTTGGAAATGCTATTCGGATACTTTTCATGGAAATAACAAACTGATGAAAGAATTAATCTGTGATCATAAATGCTGAAAGCTTGTGGAAAAGAAAACTTGGCACGAAAGAATACGGTATGAATGCGAATTAAACAGCAGCTTTGTGCTTATGGAAGACAATCGGACATTTCCGGCTTCTTCCAAACCGTTAATTCGAATATTCGGATTGACATTTTTTCCATACACAGGAAGCGCGAACTTGGAATCATATCTGTACCATCCATTTTTTGCGTCTCTCTTATGCTTCATTTCCTGATTGATACGAAAGTGTTTTCCTACAGCAATCTCTATCATTTCCAGTAATCCGGATGCAGCATTTGCCTTGGAGCTTGCTCCTTTCAGGCTGTTTGTATACTTTGATCCACTATATTCGCTGGGGAGATCAGACCCAATATATATCACATCTCCCGTAGAAGCAATATTATCCCAGAAATACTTTTATTGTTTTTACAGATATCTGTATGCTCGGTTTGTCATAAAAACGCTTTATATAGAAAAACTGTCATACGTATAAATTTATCAATTTTTCAAAATCCGTTTGATATCTTCAAGATTTTCAGCAAAATAAATGCCTTCCTGGCGCTCCCTGGAGGAAAGCCCTTTTGTAATCATGTGATCCAGAAGCAATTTTAAACCGTCGTAGTACCCGTTCAGATTATAGAGAATACAGGGCGCATTTAAGTGCTTTAAAGATACCTTTGACATGACCTCGGCAATTTCTTCCAAGGTTCCTGTGCCGCCGGGGAAAGCGATAAAAGCATCTCCCAGTTCAATCATTTTGGTTTTGCGTTCTGTCATATCTTTCGTCACGATTAGTTTCGTCAGGCCATCGTGCTGCAATTCACTTTCTATGAAAAACTGCGGCTCAACACCGGTTACTTCTCCGCCGGCCTTTAAAACGCTGTCAGCGATCGTTCCCATCAGTCCGGATTTAGAGCCGCCATAGATCAAAGCATTTCCAGCGGCTCCGATCCAGGTGCCCAGTTCCCGGACGGCATCCCGTAAGCACGGATCATTTCCTTCATTTGCGCCAAGGTAGACTGTAATATTCATATAAAAGCCTCTCCGTTTCCTTTTGAGTGGTAAAAAATGTGATTAATTCGTCAACGAATTTTATTTGTATAACTGAATTTTATCATAAGACAGACAGCAAAGAAATATGAAAAAAATAAGATAAAAGAGTACAAATAGGTACGAGTAATATTTGACGCGCGTCAAATAAAATAATACTATGGAATAAAAGCATAGGATGCTTGTCAAATAGCAGAAAAACAGATAAATGCACAGAAAGCATGCAATGCACAGAAAGCGTGCATAGAAGAGAGGATTACTATGGAATATATATCAGATGTACAGGTAAAACAGATGATCCTGGAGGTAGGCCGCAGGATGTATCAGGGCGGTTTCGTGGCGGCAAATGACGGCAATATCTCCTGTAAGGTAGGGGATAACGAGATCTGGGCGACGCCCACGGGAGTCTCGAAGGGATTTATGACAGAGGACATGTTGGTGAAGCTGGATCTGGATGGGAAGATTCTGGAAGGAACGCATAAGCCTTCCAGCGAGATCAAGATGCACCTGCGTGTCTTCAAAGAGAACCCGAAGGTACAGGGGGTGGTGCATGCGCATCCGCTGACCGCTACAGCTTTTGCCTGCGCGGGCATCAGTCTGGAAGAGCCGGTGCTGATGGAAGGTGTATTGTCGTTAGGATGCGTTCCGTTAGTGCATTTCGCACTGCCCGGCACAGAGGAAGTGCCGGAAGCGGTGGCTCCGTACTGCCGTGACTACAATGCGGTACTTCTGGCGAACCATGGAGCGCTGACCTGGGGAGAGAACCTCATGCAGGCATATTACCGCATGGAGACCACGGAATACTATGCGAAGATCCTGATGATGAATAACTTTATCCTCGGGAAAAAGACGCTGCTGTCCCAGAGCCAGATCGATGATATTATCAAGATCCGTGCCGGATGGGGAGTTACCACGGGCGGCAGACCCATCGGACCGGAGGGAGCACAGAATCTGGAGGATATCTGTGTTTCAAAGAGACAGTGATGGTATAGTGGAGACTGTTGCTTTACCTTCCAAGGGAATATAGGTTATTTGTGAAAAGGGACATTCCGGACCTGTTAGTTATATGGGCCAAGGGATGTCTTTTTTCGGTTATGACATGACAAATTCAAATTGACTAACCTCGATTAATAATATATAATACAGACAAAACGAAAATGACAAAAGCGGAGGAAGGTTAAGATGGAGAAAATTGTAACACTTGAAGATGCATTAAAAAGGATTGAAAAATTGGAAAATGAGAATACCCGGCTGCATGAGGAACTGGAATATTATAAAAATCGAAAATTAAGTGGAAGGCAGAAACATAATGCAAAGTGGATGGCAATTTATAATGATTTTGTTGCCGGTTATGAAAGCGGAATGACTATGGTGGAAATCGCAAGAAGGAATAATGTCAGTGAAAGAACGATTTATAGGTATAAAGCGTATTACGACAAGATAAAAGAATCTGCGAGTAATACTACAGAGTAAAAGAGGATATCTATAGGATTCAGAAGGAGTACGTTTTGCGGTGCAAAATATGTACCGCAAGATAAACGGAGGAGTTTATGGCGGAAGATAAGAAAGAAGAAATCAAGATAATTGAGATTAATGAGGAATACATGAAGGACAGACTTTATTTATTTAGAGGCAGAAAAGTAATGCTCGATACAGATTTGGCAGAGATATACGGTTATGAGACAAAGAATTTTAAGAGACAGGTCAAAAATAATATTGCAAAGTTTGAAGGCGATGATTTTATGTTTGAATTAAATGATGAAGAAGTTGAAGAACTTTCAAGGTGCAAAAATTTCACCTTGAAGGCAAGTAGAGGGTCAAACATAAAATATAAGCCTTACGTTTTTACGGAACAGGGAGTATATATGCTTATGACTGTTTTGCGAGGAGAACTTGCTATTCAACAAAGCCGGGCACTTGTGAAAACATTCAAAAAAATGAAAGATTACATATTAGAAAATCGTGATTTAATCGGACAGAGAGAATTACTTCAGTTAAGTATGGAGACTGCTAACAATCGAATTGAAATTAGTAAAATCAATTCCGATATGATATCTCTTGAAAAGCAGATTTCCGATGTCGCAGAAGGATTGAAGAATGTGGTGACGAAATCTGAACTTGCGGATATGATGAACAGTTTTGTCTCAGATGATAACGACAAATGGCTTATGTTTAATGGAAAGTTCAGTAGTGCTGATGAAGTTTATGAATCTATTTACAGGCAGGCAAAGTCATCAATATATGTCGTTGACAATTACATTGGATTAAGAACGTTGGTACATCTTAAGAATTCTCCGACAGGAGTAAATATTATTTTATTCAGTGATAATGTTGGGAATAATAAACTTCACAACATAGAGTTTACGGATTTCTGTAAGGAGTATCCAACCGTAAAACTGTCAATGAAGAAGACTGGCGGCATATTCCATGATCGTTTTATAGTGTTGGACTATGGGACAGCTGATGAGAGAGTTTTTCTGTGTGGTGCGTCTTCCAAGGATGCCGGAGCAAAAATAACAAGTATCGTTGAGGATTACGGAACAGCCAAATACAACTTTGTTGTTGCAGCATTATTGAAAAATGAACCTTTAGCATTACCCAAATAGGAGCATATCTGAAAACATTGCAAGAACCTATAGCTCCCAAGGCAGATATTCCATAATAATTGCCAGAATCACCGCCAGAAGCATATTTGCCACGCGGAATTTCTTGCTCCAGACGAGGTTCACGCCCACGCAGAAGATTAGGATAGATCCGATGAGGGAGAGACCGGCAATGGAGGAGAAAGCACATCCTTTTCCCATGGAGCAGGTCATAATGGCTACAATGATAAAGTCGAGAACGGATTTTAACGCGAGGGTGGAGTAATCGCCCAGCATTCCGTCCTGGATGGAGCCGACGATAGCCATGGCTCCGATACATACCGTCAATGAGGCAGTGACAAAGGCATCCACGAACAGAGGGTCTTTGGCATTGCCTGTTTTTCTTTGGTAAAAAATCGGTTGAATACATTGCCGGCCAATCCGGCAGCAGCAATGCTTACTGTATTTATTATAGTTCCCAGTCCGATCATCTTATGTGCTATTCGGCGGCTTATAGGACTTATCGCTGAGCCTTAGAATAGTATCCTCCTTATAATTCGAAATAGAAAATCATCGTAATTATTCAGTATGTCGTTCACAAAAGAAATTTTCAAAAATGCGCTTATGTGTGTACTCTGAATAGACAAATTTCCAACAGTCAGTATAGCGTACTTCTCACAAAAATAAAAGAATCCCGGACACAGAATTTTCACAGAGTGAACACTTTTTGAATACAAAATTTTCCTATACTTGAGAAAACAAGTAATTTTGAACGGAATCATAATCGGAGGTTTGCCGTGAAAAATAAGAAGATTAAACAGCTGATAAACTCTGAGGAAGCAGAAAAAAAGGGAAAGAATGACCATAAGAGACGTAAGAAGTGGATGATTGTTGTCCTGATTCTGGTATTAGCGATAGGAGGCGGTTCGGTGACGGCAGTTGTGATACTGCATAAAAACGGGAATGCGACAGCATTTTCCATGCCTGGAAATATGGCAGGACTCACACTTACGGAGGATATGGTGGGAGCTTCCGGTGTGACCAATGTCGGTATTACAGAGGAGACCTTCGATGTGGAGAATCTGACGACCAATCTGGAGATAGAGGAAGTATACGCTGTGTCAGGGGAAGAGGTAACTGCCGGGGATAAGATCCTGAAGCTGACGGAAGACAGTGTGGCGGAAGCGAGAAAAGAACTGGAGAGAGCATTGGAAGATGCGGAACTGGCGTATCGCACCGGCAAGATCGAATATGAGCAGAATCTCATTACGGCAGAGTACACAAAAGACAGTGCGATCCTCACCGGGCAGCAGGCAAAAGAGGTCTATGATGAGACGGTGGCGAGTCTGCAAAGTGCTGTGACGAAGGCTGAGGAAGAACTGCAGGATGCGGAAGATGACATTGCAGAGTATGAATCCTATGTGAATGACGGTTCTTATAAGAGTTATTTCAAAGTCGATGAGTATCAGGCAATCTATGATGAAAATCTGAAAGCTCTGACGGATAAGATGGATGAATGGGGTGTTGGATGGTCGCAGGTCACCGGCGGTGGCGGCTCGGTACAGATCGGCGGTGGAGCCGGCGGCAATATGCAGAGCGGAGGAACCTCTAATGCAAGCATTTTAGCTTCCCTCTACAGCATTCTGGAGCAGAACCTGAAGGATCTGGAAGAGGCACAGGAGAAATATGACGATGCCGTCACTAATGCTTCTTTTAATTTACAGACATTACAGCTAAAGCTTCCCAGTCTTCAGCAGGCAGTCACGGAGGCAAAGGAAAATCAGGAAATCCAGCAGGCACAGGCGAAGTTAACCTATGAGACGGCATTGTCTACGGAGGAACGTGCGGAGAGCGACTACAACACGACCGTGGAAAAGGCAGAATCCGATCTGGCGGCACTGAAGAGCACTTATGAAGATGCAAAAGAGAATCTGGAACTGTTTGAAAGCAGTGTGGGCGACGGCTATTTCTATGCTTCCGAGGACGGAACCATCTTGCGAACTTTTGCGCGGGCAGACCAGAATCTGACTTCCGATGCGGTGGTATTCGTATACAGCAACCCGAAAGAACTGACGGTGACCGTATCTGTAGATCAGGCAGACATTGCGAAACTCACCGTGGGTGACAGTGCGTATGTACAGTCTTCCGCAAACGGCGGATTCACCGGTGAGATCACAGCCATCGATCCGGTATCTTCTTCCGACAGCCGCACCAGTGTTACTTACAGTGTGACCGTGAAAATCACGACAGAAAACGAAGAAAATGAAAATAACAGCAGCCTGAGTGCCAACGAATCCGTGACGGTCATCTTCGGTATGACGGAAGAGGAGATTGCGCAGATGCAGCAGCGTATGCAAGGCAGACCCGGAGACGTCTCCGGAGACGATGCAATGCCGGAGGGCGGAACGAAGCCGGAAGGCGGACCGGGTAACAGAGAAATGCCGCAGGAAAATGACAATGCCCGGGGTGAGGAACAGCAGGGAGGACAGACACAGTCATGAAATTAAAAAGACTACATTTTGAAAAACTGAAATCCCTCACGAAAAAGCAGAAAAAGCTGATTTTGGCAGGAACAGCTTTGGTGGTATTAATCCTGGCAGCCTGCTATACCGTGTTTATCGCGCCGTTATTGCAAAAAGAGCAATGGATTTATAAGGAAGAGACCGTGGAGCGCGGCACCCTGAAAGTAGGTGTCACGGAGAGTGGGTCCATGGAATATCAGACGAAAACAATAGATTATGATCTGGATCTGGACGTCAGCGATGATGACGAAGACAGTGATAGTGACAGCGATGACGAAGAAGAAACGACACAGAAATATTTGAAAATTGAAGAAGTCTATGCCGCCAGTGGGCAGAGAGTTACCGAGGGGCAGGAGCTTATGAAATTTACAGACGACAGCGTGGAAGCAGTCCGGGCATTGCTTAAGAATGCCGTTGCCTCCGCACAGGCGGACTACGCGGAGGCAGAGAGTACCTATGAATTATCCCTGCTGGAAGCGCAGACAGATTACGATACCCAGAAGATCAGCGCTTCTTATGCGTCGTCCATTCGAAATACTTCAGCAAGCAGTGTGGCAAATAACGTGACTTCTCTACAGGTGCAGCTGGAGCAGAAACAGGCCAACACAGCATCTCTTCAGGAAAAACTGGCGGAGGCGCAGGAAGACTATCAGGATGCTTTGGAGACCTACGAAGCGGCAAAAGAAGGCTATGAAGGTGCCGGGACGGACAATACAGTGAATTTCATGACCATTCAGAGCGGTTACCTCAGTGCCGGAAGTAAGTATCAGCAGGCCAAAACCGCACTGACGCAGGCAGAAAATGCGGTCACGGAAAATGAAAGTGCCATTACGGATCTGCAGAATCAGCTGGCTGCGGCGCAGGCAAAGCAGAGGATCAATAAACTCGATACGGAAGAAACTTATCAGGAAGCTGTGATCACCGGGCAGAATGCACAGACCACTTACAATGCCACGGTGGAAGACCTGAAAGAGACTTTGCAGGAAGCGGAAGAGACGAAGGAAAAAAGAGAAGAACAGCTGCAGGCGTTTGAAGACTTTGTCGGAAGTGACGGTATCCTGTATGCGACGGAGGACGGTGTGATCACCGGCGTCAGTTACGAAGTGGGAGACCGGCTGACTACTACCGGAACCATATTTTCCTATGCAACGGCAGATGACATGCGAATCTCTGTGGATGTGACACAGGAGGATATCGTGGATCTGCAGGTGGGGGATGCGGTAGATATTACTTTTACGGCATATCCGGAAGATTCCTATACCGGAAGTATTCTCTCGATCAACACAACGGCAACCTCTGATTACAGCAACACCGTCAGCTACACCGTGGAGATCAGCGTGGAAGGTGCTTTGGAGAAATTGTACGGGGGAATGACCGCAGATGTCATTTTCGTAACGGAAGAAAAAGAGGATGTTCTCTATGTATCCCATAAGGCCATTGTCGAAGAAAACGGCAAAACCTATGTATATCGCAAAACAGCACTGGGCGGCAGGGAATTGGCGGAGGTAGAGACCGGCATTACCAACGGCGTGGATATCGAGATCCTGTCCGGACTGGAAGAAGGAGATACCATCTACCTGGCAAGTAAGGTCAGCTCCGAGGCAGAAGTCAAGAGTACGGAAGAGGCATCCGGCACAGACAGTAGTTCCGGTAACAGTGGATCTGATCGTATCATGGACGGAAATTCTATGGATGACAGCACGATGGGCGGCATGGATTTCCAGATACCGGAAGGTATGGAACTGCCGGGCGGCGGAGAGATGCCACAGGGCGGTCAGGGCGACCGCGGCAGCAACGGCTCCGGGAACAATGGCAGAGGCAATTAAAGCAATGGAAATAAAGCTACATAGAAATAAAGTTGCACAGAATCCGTGTAGTGAGGAAGCCAATACAGCAAGAGAGATAAGTGGAATGATAGAAAAGCCGGAATGAGATAGGGATGATGGAAGCAGATATGAAACAGAATGGGAAAAAGCTCAAAGAAAGCATAAAAAATAAGATCAGCCACATAAAAGCATGGAAAGACTGGTCTCGAAAGCGAAAAATCATAACAAGTATCAGCGCTGTCTGCGTGATTGCAATCGTGATTGGTTCTGTTGCACTTTCTACAGAAAATGACACAGAAGTCATCTATAAAGAAACTACCGTAAAATACGGTACGCTGGTCAAAGGTGTCACAGAGAGCGGATCCGTGGATATCGGTACGGTGGATCAGACCTTTGATCTGGATATGAGTGCCTTGAAGAGAACAAGCACTTCAAGTGACAGAAGCTCTTCTTCCGGCAACAACAGCAACAACGGTACCTCCGGCGGCTTCGGCGGTATGGGTGCTTCCGGCGGCGGAGCACAGGGCGGACTGGATATGTTTGGCAACATTTTTAACATGGGCGGCAGCAGTTCTACGGGCAGCAGTGATGATTCCAGCCTGACGGTTGCAGAGGTGCTGGTCTCCGTGGGGCAGCAGGTGTCGGAAGGAGATCCGCTGTACCGCCTGGAAGAGGACAGTGTGTCGGAGCTGGAAGAGGAATTGCAATCCAACGTGGAGAAAGCCAAGGCAGATCTGGAAGCAGTGGAGGCAGACCAGACGTTATCCGGACAGAAGGCAAAATATACCTATGACAGCAGTACCGCTTACGGAAGTTATATAGATACGGAATACAGTACGACGCTGCAGGAACTGCAGAACGCAGCAGATTCCGCGGAAGCTACGCTGGAACAGGCAAAGAGTAATCTGGAGGATTATCAGGCGCAGCTTACAGAAGTGACGGCAGCTTATGCGGATGCGGCGCAGGTACTGTCCAACTGTAAGTACAGTCTGAACAGCACGGATCCGGCGGACGACACCTACGGTTATGTATATTTTGCCCAGCTGACACAGCAGGCACAGACGACCGCGGATTCTCTGGAGCAACAGAAAGAAGAACTGGAACAGAAGGTAGGGCAGGCGGAGGAAAATGTGACCACTGCCGAGACTGCCTATAACAAAGCAAAGCGCGAATTAGAGCAGGGAAAGCTAACCGCAACCGAGACAAAACAACTGCGGACGCTGGCTTACAATACCGCGCAGGAGACTTACGATATTGCGCTGGGGTATCTGGAACAGGATCTGTCCGATCAACAGGAGACCTATGATGAAACTGTGGAAAAATGGAACGAATTCAGCACTTATATTGACGGAGATACCGTATGTGCGAAATACAACGGCGTGATCACCGGCGTAGAACTGGAGACCGGAGACAAGATCAGCACAGGAACCTCACTGGTTACCTTATACGATATGGACGAAGTGACCATGACGGTAACGGTCGACGAGGAGGATATGACAGACATCTCATTAGGGTCGGCGGCAAACATTGCGTTGACGGCATATCCGGAGCAGACCTTCACAGGTAAAGTGACCGCCATCGGAGATGCGAGTGCAGATTCCAGCGGGAATGTAACTTATGACGTAACTGTCACATTGGAAGGAGATGCATCCGGTCTGTTTCAGGGCATGACGGGAGATGTGACGTTTGTCACGGAAGAGACCGCCGACGTACTGTATGTCACACGCAGAGCCATCATCACAGAAGATAACAAAACCTATGTAAAGGTGAAGAATGCGGATGGCAGCATTGTGAAAAAAGAAGTAACGACAGGACTGTCAGAAGGATCCAATGTGGAGATCTCCGGGGATATTGCAGAGGGAGATACCATACTTATCGAGAGCAGCATTACAAAATAGTATAAAGACCTGCATGAGCTTAATATCAATGGAAGGGAAGAAATAAAATATGAGATTATCCGAAATATTACGTCTGGTGTGGCTGAACCTGTCACAGAATAAATTCAAAGTGATCCTGACTTCCATTGGTATCGTTGTGGGATCCGCCACCATAATGCTGGTGCTGGCGATAGGTACCGGTGGAAAAGAAGAGGTGGCGGAGCAGTTCAAGAACCTGAATGCCGGAGCCATTGATATTTCCTGTGACAGCAGTGACAGCGGCGGTTTTAGCTTTGAAATGCCGGGCGGAGGAGGAAGCGTTACCGTCACCAATATGGGAGGAAGTCCCGGAGGAGGTTCCGGCGGCGGTACGTCCGGTGGTCCCGGCGGTGGCATGGATTTCGGCGGATTCTTCGGATTCGGACAGGAGGAAGAGAGCGAAGCCGTGACATTGACCAGTGAAGACTGTGATGATCTGGCGACTTTTGTCTCCGGAATCTCTGCAACTACGATCTCTTATTCCACTACAGCATCGGTGGAGGGAGGCGATATGACCTCTGCTTCCTATTACACCATTGCCGGTGTGGAGGACAATTATGCTGCCATCAGTAATCTGGAAATGGCCATCGGGGATTTCCTTACAGAAGAAAACAACGAGAGCAAGGAAAAGGTGTGCGTACTGGGTGCCACCGTGGCAAAGGAAATTTTCGGAAGCGCCTACGATGCTTATGACGGTATAGTCTATATTGATGGGCGCCCCTATATAGTGTCAGGGGTACTATCCGAGATGGGAACTGTGGCATCCGGCATCAGCCCGGATACGGCGATCTATGTACCTTACGAAACCGGCATCAAATACATTACCGGTACGAATATCAGTCCAACCATCACGGTCATTGCGGAGGATGTGAATCAGGTGGATACCGTAATGACGGATGTGGAGAGTGCCTTAAAAGAAAGCTATCCCAACACCACATTTACCATCAGCGATGCCGGAAGCAAGATGGAGGCAGCCTCCGCTTCCAATGAGACTTTGACATTACTGCTGA
>CAKRRU010000076.1 GCA_934394515.1 uncultured Acetatifactor sp. | reverse complement strand
TTATTGCCTGTTGAAGTGTACGGTCTACCACTGTTGGTATGCCAAGCTTTCGCACACCACCATCTGATTTGGGAATCGTGGCTCACATAGTATGTATTGCCGTCAAACATCAAATTGATTCCCTTATTTTCATTTTCATTCCCCAAGGGTCTTGATTTTAAGCCATTTCAGACAAAAGTACAGGTTCTGCCGTGGCAGATGAAAAGTACTCGTATCATAAAAATTTCCTATCATAAAAAGCCGAGAAATGCCGTGTTTTGGGGCATTCTGCAATTTGGTTGTATCTCCACCAATCTCTACGGTAATACCCTGTATTCTGCTTGCCATAGGTTTCCTCCTCTCTCCTAAATTTAGGCATAAAAAATGCCCTGATTTCTCCGAGTATGAAAAAGCACCAACCCTATATGCGAATTGATGCTTATTAGTTAAAATATAATATCTGTTCTGTCTATAAGTGAAATAATATTTTGCGGTTTCATGTAATAATCTATGTGTTCCGGCTTGGATATTTCTACATCACTTAATAGTCTGTGAATATAATTTTCTTTCCTTTTATCTGATGAAGTAAGTTTACTCTCATCTAACGGAGGAATTTCCATTTTGTTAGCTTCGGAAAATGTTTTCATTATCTCAATCCAAACACTACTTGATAACAATATTGCAAATGAATCTTCTATCCAATACTCAATTTTTGTTTTTCGAAGATTTCGTCCTATCTCTTTTACAGCAAAATATGGTGCAATGTCTTCTATGCCAATCCATATATCAGCGAAACAATAATCATAAACTCCATCTTCAATATTGCGAAGATACTCAACTGCATCAGCTTTTACAATCGTAATTTTATCTTTGTTTTCGAACTGAGGCAAAATACATTTTTCAAATAAATCAATTACACTCTGCTCCAATTCAATTATGGTAATTGACTCAACATCTTCTTTTATGGATGCCATATAAGCAAAATATCCCATTCCACATCCAAGAGTAAGTACTTTTCCTTTTGCATTTTTTATTGGTTTCTCCATTGTAAACACTTCATTAGGCGACACCGACATCCAAGTGCTATTGATGCTTTTTTGGAAGATAACTGGATATTTAAACTCTTCTGTAAAGCAACTTACTCGTGGTATGTCAACACAAAGTTCATCAATTCGCTTTGGAATATTATAAATACCCAATTCATAAGGACTCAAATCATGATATCTCAATTCATAATCGCCATTTGATTGATTAACAAAATCAATGTTTTTTATATACGAATTTTTATTAAATTCTGCTACATCAAACACTTTACTCTCTGCTGCAATCCAGTTCATAAAGAATTCCATTACTTCTGGTTGAGGCTCTAGGTATGGTCCAACCATTGCTTCTATCATAAGCAACATCATCACTCTATCAACAGAATACTCCGGCATTTCCTTTTGTATCACTATAGCTTCTTTCCTTAGTGCATCTGGATCCTCTGGAATAATTGAATTTGCTACAATGTTATTTGTAATAATCACATTAACCATAGATGATACTTCTTTTATCTGTATTATCTGCATAAGTTTCTCAGCTATTCGTCTTGTATTTGAAACTTTCAAACAATCAACTCCTAACAGTTTTTTTCTATTTTACCATCAGGAGTCTTAGTTTTCCAGCAAAAAGGTAATAATTAACCTTACCAATCAAATTTCCATTGCCCTTTGCATATATAAATCTAGTTCATTTACCGCTGTTGTTTGAAGTGTTGGTGGTTGGTGTCTTAATAACTACTTTATCTGTGCTGAGATATTTTGAGGAGACAAAGGAACCATTTGATAACTGATACCATTGTCCTGTAGCAACCTCTGTATAGCCTGTTACTTCTACTGACTGGTTCGTTGATAAACTTTATAATGATCTCACGCTCGCCAGCACCACATACACCGCAATACTCACCACACAGTAAAGTGAGTTGGTCGTCGATGCATATCTGCTGCTGTCTTCGTCTTTCAGGAAAGACTGCATGCTGAATGTCGCAGGAGCCGACATGTAGCAGATAACGGCAATATCACGGATCGTATCGCTGCCCAGGATTCTGTTCATGGCAAAAAGGACCGCTGCCGCCAGAACAAACTGCAATGCCACACGCAGTACGATCGTCCGCAAAGCCTCTTTCAGGATTGACTTATCCGGTGCGATATCATAACCGACCACGATCAGAATCATCGGAGTTAACGGTGAAGTTGCCAGATCAATCACAGCAGAATAGACCACTCCCGCAGGAGAGGCTTGTAATAATCCGATTACATGGGTAAGACCGAAAACCACTCCCAGAACCGCGGCAATAAACGCCGGATTTTTCACCGCACTGTGGCAGACATCCTTCACGGTACTCTTCCTGCCGTCCTGCACCTGTTCCAGTAGATTCATGTATACACTGAACCCAAACAGTAATCCGGCGATATCAATAATTGCGATCTTCGACAGGTTTTCATTGCCACACAGGTTCATGAACAACGGATAGGCAATCATCCCACCCTCATATACCGACACCATGAACGGCGTATATTTCTGATACGCTCCCCGATTCAAAGGTTTCATAGCATATCCTGCCAACATAGATACCACCAGCATGACAAAGATGATTCCTACCTGAATCAAAGTATTCACACTGTAGTCAGCCGTGGACAGCGCATTAAAAATAGCTATCGGCAGCAACAGTCTCGTCACCAGGAATTTAATGTTATCAACGCCTTCCCTGGAAATCCATTTTTTAATACGGCACAGCCATCCGATCAAAAGCATAACGATAACAGGCATTACAGTTGTTAAAATCTGAATCATTGGTATATCTCCGTTTCCTTACACATTTTTCCTACGAACAGTATATCACTATCTGATTTTCTTTGATATCTTTTCCCTGTATTTTTCTGTAATTACCTGTTACTACCCTATCCGTGAATCCTCATAAAAACAGACCGCACATCCCCGAAAGGTGTGCGGTCTGATCTATGTTGCAAGCCCCTTTTACCTATGTATAATGTATAGTACCGGTCTTCATCCGGCAGAGTTCATCTTCCGGTATCTTCTGACCATGCTTCTTGTTTTGATACAGTGCGTATCATTTGTATAATTATAGGAAATATTGCCGCAATTGTCAATAGACCTCACTGTTTTAGTTTTCCTCAATCCAGTTCCTTCCTGTTGTCCCAGCACTTTAACAGGTACCTTCTTGCCGGGATCTCCACAATTACGGTTACAGCTACCGCCACCGCAACCGACACTGCAATGATCAGTATCTGATATTTCCACTGCCATACACGGTCACCCGTCATATTCGGCGGATTTTCCCCGCTCCAATAGGGAATATGTTTTTCTTTCAGCCACACAGCAATCAATTGATGCCACAAATACAGATTATAGGAAAATTTGCAAAATAGCGACATGAACCGATTGGAATAAATCTTTTGATAGCAGTTCCATGCACAGGCCGTGCTGAAAATAAACAGAGCAAACAGAAATGACTGCACCAGTCTCATTTTCAGTTGGACTACACTGATATCTATATCTCCATCGTATTTATGTATTATCCCGTTTATCAGAAAAATGCATAAAACAGATATTACTGTCCCGGCGAGCTGCGTATATTTATTTTCCGTTACGTATTTTTTCCACATGACATACAGGATGCAGCACAGCATACCGTTGGCGTAGATTCCCATAAATGTCAGAATATTATTCGCATAATTTCTCTCTTTCCCGGAAAAACAGTTGAGGATCACCGCGGTACTCGTAACAGAAATCATAAGCATAATGCTATAAGCTGCAAACGTCCACTTTCGAAACAATCTTGCAATCCAAGGCATTAGGAGATAGTAGATCACTTCTATCTGTACTGTCCACAATACCCCATTAAATGCGGTGAATAAATAAGTATCTGTCCGGTTCGGCGCAATACACAATATGTGTGTCACGATATCCTTACACAAAAATCCCGCATCCTGATATTTATGTTCCGGCAAAATATAGAAAAAAAGGTTCATGGCAAGCATAAAATAATAAGAAGGTAAAATTCTCGCCGCTCTTTTCACATAAAAAGTCCTGGTATCCGGCCAGTTTTCCCCTAATACAATTGCTCTGGCATAGGGATAAAAATTACAGAATGCACTGAGCAGGATCATCATATCCACAAAGATAAAACCCATTCTGACCCAACCGGCGAGATTGAATTCTGTAATACCTATATATTCTGTATACTTTACAGGAATTTCAATATACGGTGTCAGCCATGTCTGCTGCCAGAAATGGAACCATACTACCAGTCCGATCGAGATGGCACGGATTCCATCCAGCACGCCGATCCTGTATTCCATTCTTCCATCTGCATTGCTTTTTTCTATTGCGTTTTTTTCTATTCTGCCTTCTTCTGTTTTATTTGTGTCTATCTTGTTTTCTTCCATTCACATTTCCACTGCTTATATTTTATCTAGTGTGTATCAGTAACTGTTTTATCTGTCGTGCTCCATCCTCCACTTAATGCATCTGGTAAGATAATCCACATAATCCTCGTTCTTGCACATTTCTTTTCCCGGCGTATCAGAGATTTTCGCCACGTCCATACCGTTGCAGGCCGTCGTCTTCATAACGATGTTCAGTGCCTCCTCACAAGTATCGTTGGCAATGTAAGTGCCGATACCGAAAGCCACCGTGACACGGTCCTTGAAGGCTTTTCGCAGCTCGTTGGCGCGTTCAAAATCCAGGCTGTCGCTGAATAACAGTGTTTTGGTCTTCGGATTGATTCCGAGAGACTGATAATGTGCGATCATCTTCTCTCCCCAGGCAAAAGGATCCCCACTGTCGTGACGCACACCGGAAAACAATGTGGAATAGGTCAGCTGGAAGTCTTTCAGGAAGCAGTCTGTGGTAATGGTGTCGGTTAAGGCGATTCCGTTTAACACGCCATATTCTTTCACCCAGGCATCCAACGCATACCAGTTGGAATATGCCGGATTGTGTTTGTGATTGCCCTGTCCGGTACACATGATCCACTCGTGCGCCATAGTTCCTACCGGCGTTACGTTCCATTTTTTAGCCAGATATACATTGGAAGTTCCGATGCACTTAGACTCCTGATACGCTCCGTTATGGGCAACCAGTTCCTTCACCGCCAGCTCCTGTGCTTCCGCGGACAGACGTCTGCGCAGCCCAAATTCACTGAAATTGCCAAGGCAGTATGTGCCGTCAACAAGTTTCTGCACTTTATCCGTCAGCCGCTCGCGGAAAGAAGCATACAGCTCCTCATAATCATAGTTCATCCGGAAAAAGACTTCGTTCACGATTGCCAGCGTCGGAATCTCATACATAGACGTATTCAGCCAGGAACCTTTCGTCTCGATGGTAAGTCCGCATGCCGCATCCATACCGATCTCAAAATCCTCATATCTTGGCTGCCACAACCGCAGGAAATCCACATAGGATCCCTTGATCCATGTCACATTTTCAAGATAATTCAGTTCCTCCTCTGTAAATCTGAGACCGCAATATGCCTTGATCTGTGCCTTGATCTCTTCCACCATCTCCGGGGTGAAAAATACATCAGTATTTCTGCACTTAAAGGTCCATGTGGTCTTATAACCGCTGAACTGATGATAAATGCACTGTCCCATGGAGAATTTGTACATATCGTTCTCCAATAAGCTGTTGATGATCTGTGGTAATCCCATGATTGTCCCTCTCTCTTCCCATATATATTTCAATTATCTATTTCACTTGTCCGCAGCACGTATTTTACATCGCCTACGCACAAGAAGCAGGCAATCGTTCCGGGCCGGGCACGATTACCTGCTTCCTTTCATTACAAGAATAATTTTCTGACCTTCTCTGCGTCAAATACGACTTCTTTTAATCCGTCCACTTCGATCTGATATAAAGCATTGGCTGCCAGATGCTCCGCTGCCTGCTCCAGATCACGGATACCGCTGGTATTGGAATAGATCTCTACCACTTCATCCAGACCTTCTTCGGTAACGATACACTCATTTTCTTTCAAACCGATACGCTTCAATACCTTCGGCAGCGCAAACTTAGAGAAGATAATCTTCTTCTCTTCCGGGGTATAATCCGGGATGTCGATCACCGCAAAACGGGACATTAACGGTGCGCTGATCTGTTCCTTGTCATTGGCAGTGGCAATCGGATAGACGCCAAAGGTAGGTACGGTACATTCCATATAATTGTCCGTGAAGCCCAGATTATCCAGCAATGTCAAAAGCACATCCGCCGGATTGCCGTTGCCCTTGCCGCTTGCCGCCTTGTCCAGCTCATTGATGATAAATACCAGATTGGATTCTCCGGCCATGGAAAATGCTTCCATAATGATACCGGGCTTGGCATTGGCATAGATTCTGGAGCTTCCGGTCAGCTGTTCCGGATCATTGATGGAACTCATGTCCAGGGTCGTCCATGGCAATTTCAAAATTCTTGCCACCGCATAAGCGATCTGGGATTTACCGGTTCCCGCCGGTCCCACCAGAAGCAGTCCGTATGCCGGCAGCGTATGGGTACGGTTGATCTGGATAATCGTCTCCATGATTCTCTGCTTGACCCGTTCCATGCCATACAGCTCCTCATCCAGGATCCGTCTGGCTTCCACGGGATCAATTGCCTCAAAATAGTTGCCCTTCCACTGGATATTCATCATGATGGACAATGCTCTCTGGGCATGTCTTCTCTCTTCCGGAGACACCTCGTGGGATCTCGCCACCGCCAGGTTCCTTCTCGCCCACAGGCGGATATTTTCCGGCATAGTACGCCCTGCACAGGTCATGAAATCGGAGATGCTCTGAATGCTGGTGAGCTTCATATCATCGCCGTCTTCATCTTCCTCCTCGCCCTGTTCTTCCTCCGCGGGAGCACTGCTTGCAAAAAGCCGTTCCATCATGAACTGTAAAAATCCGTCCTCCGCAGAAAGCTTGGTACCGCCGCCAAAAGCAGTCTCCCGAATCTTATATACAGCATAACCGTCCGGACGATTTTCTCCGGAAAGACGCACATGGATATGATTCTCACCAAGCCACTTGATCAGGCTGACAAATCTTGCATCGATTTTCAGAATGTCCGCATAAGCGCTGCTGCCTTCTTCTTTAAATTCAAAATTGGTCCGCTTGCTCTGGTTGCCGAACACACCTGTCGCGTGGTGTTTCCATTGATTTGCACTGTTGTCCAGCACTAAGATCGGTTTCTCCGGGCTTGCCCCGGACTCATTGGAACGGAATGTGGTATAGGTACACACCGGATCCTGCTTTTTCTCTTCTTCGGAGGTGCTGCTGAAATCAAATACCGGCATAGTTTTTCTCCTTTTGCTTATTTCAAAGCATATCCTTCCTGCTTTGGCTTCTTTCTTCTCTGCTTACTGTTTTGTTTCCTGTTTTTCTTCCTGTTTTCTAGCCTGAACCTTCTTGGCATCGATCAGATGAAACTGCTTTACCAGATTCGTCATATTCTCAGACTGCGCCAACAGTTCCTCGCTGGTCGCGGACAATTCTTCTGCCGCAGCGGAATTGGACTGTACGATCTCGGAGATCTGGGTCACACCACTCTCCGCCTGATTCATGGCATCTGCCTGGGTTGCGGAGATCTGGGTCAGTTCTTCCGAATCCTGTGCGATCTTCTGTACTCCGTCCACGATGTCACTCAGTGACCTGAATACATGATCTACGGCATCATTACCTGCATGAATTTCCTCCAGGGTGCCACCGATCAAGTCTCTGGTATTGACTGCGGACTGTGCGCTCTGCTCCGCCAGCTTGCCGATCTGGTCTGCTACCACTGCGAAGCCTCTGCCTGCCTCTCCGGCTCTGGCTGCCTCAATGGACGCATTCAGGGACAGCAGGTTGGTCTGACTGGCAATATCTTCGATCTCACCGATGATATTACTGATTTTCTCGGAAGTCTCGTTGATCCGTCCCATGATCTCCATGAGTCGGTTCATCTCCTGACGTCCTTCCTCCGCTTTCTGAGAATACTCTTTTGCCTGTTTGCTGGAATTCCTGGTATGTTCCGCGGTATTATCCACCATTGCGGTAATATTCGTGATCGTAGCCTGCAGCTGCTGTACAGCGCCTGCCTGTTCCGTAGCACCTTCTGCCAGAGACTGTGCGGCATCTGCCAGACTTCCGGCGCCCATGGACACCTGTCCGGATACCTCATCTACATTGTACAACGCTTCATTCATCTTATATTTCATATCGCGAAGTGCCTGCTTCAGTTCTTCCAGATCTCCCACGTACAGATCCGGATAACGGAATTTTACCGTCCAGTCACCGTTTGCCATGGCTGTCAGTGCCTGGTTCACATCCTCGATGATCCTCCGGAGATTGTCCGCCATCTGCGTGGCTTCCTCCGTCATGTCAGCCACTTCATCCTCTGTATCCACGACCGGGAATTCTGAGGACAGGTCTCCGGAAGCAAATCCCTTCAGTCTGTCCGCCAATGCCTTCAGAGGACGGGCAATTTTCCGCGCGATATTTTTTCCCGCCTGTTCGGCACCCACAAAGCCCAACACAATGATCAGCAAAATCACCACAAAAATAAGTACTCTGAAAACATCCAGCTTCTTTTCCATGGCATTGCCGTTCTCCACGCTGCTGTCCAGCAGATCGGTCATTGCCGCATATACCTGCCGGAATACGGGATCAAGCTGCTCACTTGCCATTTGCTGTGCTTTGAGCCTGTCGGCTGCATCAGAAGAAGTTCCTAATTCCAATACCTGCTTCTCGATCTGCTGATAGGAAGCTGCGCCTTCTTTGATCTGTTCATAGTCCGCTTTTGCCTGATCAGAGATAATATCGTCTTCCAGACCGCTAATATAGGTATCCAGCTGCTCCGCGGTCTGATCATGTGCGCTGACCGACTTCTGCATCAGATCAGCATCATCATAACCGATCGCCGCACGGGTCTCACTGCGCATCTCCGCAATAACGATCATCGCTTTGCCGATATCTCCCTGAGCAAAGCCGTAATGGCGCAATGCGTAAGAATACTGGTAGCTTACGATTCCCATAGCGATACAGGCAATGATGCCCGTTGCGCTCAATAATAATGAAGTCTTGCGAAATACCAGCAATAAACGCTTCTCAATAGGGAGCTTGTTTAATTTGTCAAATCTGTTTTTGTTCATTCCAATATGCCTCTCTTTCTGCGAATTGTGTATAAAAATCACCGGTCCCCTGATACGGCAATAAATAAAACAAACGCAACAGTAAAAGGTTCTCCTCCCGCTGTTTCCCTGCGTCTTTTCCTGCTAAGCTTTCTTCCATGGCACGCAGCAGATCATGCCATTGTATGGTAAATTGTTGGTTTCTCGTCAGTTCCGGGGTATCGATCCATTTGCTGACCTTCACCTTGCTGCGATTTTCCTTCGCACATTCTCCGGTCTGGAGAAAATAGGAAAATCCCCCGTTCTCATAATATCTTCCAAGCGGAAACATCCGGCAGATTCCGGGCCGGTACGGATGAATACTGCATCTTCCCTCCGCATCCAGATAAGCACAGGCTTCCTCTTCTCCCTGCATCTTCAGGTTCGGCAGGATCACGCCGTCTACGACATTCAGTTCCACCGCAGTCGACAGCAGCTCCTGCATACTTACGCCGAGTCCCGTCGTCAGGCGGTATACATCATAAGGATCCAGAATGATGGAAGCCCCCATGCCGTGACAGCACTGCGAACACCCCGCACAGCCTCCGCAATCCGCCTTCACCATATCATTTGCTTTATATAAATGTCCGTCGGAAATCTCTTCTAGGCTGACATTTCGCTTCATATTTGTTCCTTCCTGTACTGCCCGTTCCGAACTTTTGTACCTGCATTTTTCTTAATCGTCCGTTTTTTTGCGAGCCCACTTTATGTTACAAATTTTTCTAACCACCATTCTGTCAATGCTAATTACAGCTTCTTTCATTTATACCATTCTGTGTCCGCTTTCTATTTCCATGATCTTTGCAAGGCTCTCGGTATAAGGTGCCCGCGCCACGCCGTACTCCGTTACGATTCCGGCGATCAGTTCATGATCTGTGACATCAAAAGCCGGATTGTATACTTTCACACCGTCCGGTGCCATGCGCTCCTTGTACCACATCTCGGTGACTTCTTCTGCCTTGCGCTGTTCGATGCAGATATCTGCTCCGGTTGCCGTCGCCATATCGATTGTAGAAGTCGGTGCGCAGATATATACCGGCACACCATACTGCTTCGCCACAGCAGCCACTACGCTGGTACCGATCTTGTTTGCCGTATCTCCATTTGCCGCCACTCTGTCACAGCCTACAAACACTGCCTGCACCCAGCCTTTGGACATCACGGACGCTGACATATTGTCGCAGATCAGTGTCACATCCACGCCTGCGGAATGCAATTCAAACGCTGTCAGTCTGGCTCCCTGCAACAGAGGTCTTGTCTCATCCGCAAACACATGGAAATTGTAGCCTCTCTCCTGTCCCAGATAAATCGGTGCGGTAGCGGTTCCGTATTTCACTGTTGCAAGTTGTCCTGCATTACAATGGGTTAAGATGCCGTCACCCGGTTTTACCAGTTCCAGTCCGAATTCTCCGATTTTTCGGCATACTTCTACATCTTCCGAGCGTATTTTCAATGCCTCATCATGCAGGATTTCTTTCACTTCTGAGACTGTCCTGTGTTCTTCTCTGCCTGCCTTCACAGCAACAGCGTCCATCCGTTTCAATGCCCAGGACAGATTCACGGCTGTCGGTCTGGAAGAATCGAGATACTCCTTATATTCTGTAAACTTCTGATAAAACACTTCAAAATCTTCGGTCTCGATGCGGTTCGCCAGCAGATAAATTCCAAGTGCCGCTGCTACACCGATGGCAGGCGCTCCCCTGACCTTCAGCAGGTAAATGGCATCCCACATCTCCTGTGCCGTATGTAATGCAATCAATTCTATTTTGCCGGGAAGTAATGTCTGATCTATAATGATCACCGCATCCTGCGCTTCATCAAGTGCTACAGTGTCGTAATCGAGGATTGTTTTCTCTTTTTCCATGTACTCTGTGTACCTTTCTATTGGTTTCCCATATTATGTAGTTCAGGCATCCTGTCTGACAATGTCCGCAAACTCCGCCTTTGCAGCCCTTGCCAGATCATCCGGTCGTAACTGAATCTGGGATTCGATCTTACCACCGCTGACATAGATCTGTTCCTGTGTCTTCGCACTTTCGTCAATTCTGGTCACATACTGCTTCTTCATGCCGATGGCAGTGCATCCGCCGCGGATATAGCCTGTGATGGCATTGATGTCCTTTACATGGATCATTTCCACGTTTTTCTCTCCTACGGATTTTGCAGCCTTTTTCAGATCCAGTTCTGCTGCGATCGGAATTACAAATACAAAATAGTTCTTGCTATTTCCTACTGTAACCAGCGTCTTATAGACCTGTTCATACGGCAGGGACAGTTTATCTGCAATCTGCAGTCCATCCACGAACTCTTCACATTCATAAGTATGATGTGTATAAGGAATCTTCAGGGATTCCAGAATACGCATCGCGTTTGTTTTCACTTCTTTTTGCTTTGCCATGATGTCTCATCTCACATTTCTTCTCATTCTTATGCTCCGGTATTTCTACATTGTACATAACTATTCAGAACCCCATCGCAAAACCGCATCTTTGATGCTTACTGGTAGTTATCATTGTACTATGTTGCGGTATTCAGTGCAAGCACACAGTAAGAAACTTGCAATAAATTTACACCCTTTCCTCTTTCGCCATTCAATGAATTGTTCATCTTCGATGCTTGCTTTTACTTATTGCAAAAAACTCCATCACGTCCACGGATAGTTCCGGAAACGTGACGGAGTTCTTATCTATTTCTGCATCTGACAACCAGAGCTTAGTTTGCTGCCTTCTCAGCCTTTGCAGCCTTTAACTGCTCGGTCAGAGCGGGAACGATCTTGTTCAGATCTCCTACGATACCATAGTCAGCTACATCGAAGATAGGAGCAGTCTCATCCTTGTTGATGGCAACAATAAGATCAGATTCTTCCATACCTGCTACGTGCTGGATTGCACCGGAGATACCGATTGCGAAGTAGATCTGGGGACGAACGGTCTTACCGGTCTGTCCAACCTGCAGATCCTTGGGCTTCCAGCCGTTATCTACAAC
>CAKRRU010000075.1 GCA_934394515.1 uncultured Acetatifactor sp. | reverse complement strand
ACTAAGTTCGATTATGATTTCGATCTTGTATCCGGCAGATACGTAATTGATGCAAAGTCCATCATGGGTATCTTCAGCCTGGATCTTTCCAAGCCTATCGACCTGAACATCCATGCAGAGGATGGCGCTGATGAGGTTCTGGAAGTATTAAAGCCTTATCTGGTATAAGTTACTGATTCAGAATACCGAATACATAACGAAATGAGAAACACCTTGAGAGACGCAATCCTCTCCGGGTGTTTTTTATTAGCTTTTTCCCTACATAAATCTATACATAAAAAGTAACTATCCAGCACCTGTTACACATTCGGTTCTGAATAGTTACTCAGGATTTATGCTTACGCCTCTGCGATAATCAGTTCTTTGGTCTCCAGTGCGGTTTTCACCAGTTCATCGATCTTTTCATCCAGATTATGCTCATGTCTGCGGATCACTTTTACATTGGGCTTCGTCACAGGATGTTTTGCCACGAAGATGGTACAGCAGTCTTCGTAAGGCAGAATGGAGGTCTCATACGTACCGATCTTCTCGGATACTTCTACGATCTCCTGCTTGTCAAAGCCAATCAGCGGACGATATACCGGAAGCTCACACACCTCGTTGGTAGCGATCAGGGAGTTCATGGTCTGGGATGCCACCTGTCCGATACTCTCTCCGGTGATCAGCCCCAGGCACTCGGTCTCCTTTGCGATCTGTTCCGCGATACGCATCATATACCGGCGCATGATAATGGTCAGTTCCTCATGAGGACATTTTTCATAAATATATAACTGAATATCGGTAAAGTTGATCACATGCAGATAAATCGGACCGGTGTAACGGGCAACGATCTTCGCCAGGTCTACTACCTTCTGCTTTGCACGTTCACTGGTGTATGGCGGTGCATGGAAATATACCGCATCGATCTTGACACCTCTCTTGGCGATCATATAGCCTGCCACGGGAGAATCAATACCGCCGGATAACAGCAGCATACCCTTACCGCCGGTACCTACGGGCATTCCTCCGGGACCGGGCAGAATCACGGAGTAGATATAGATTTCTTCACGGATCTCAATGTTAAGCATGATATCGGGATGATGTACATCCACCTTCATGCCCGGATATGCCTTCAGGATTGCTTCTCCCATATCCATGTTGATGGTCATGGAATCCTTGGGATAATTTTTCCTCGCACGTCTCGCTGCTACCTTAAACGTCTGGTTGCAGTCGGGATATACCTTTGCAATATAATCGATCACGGTCTCACACAGTTTTTCAAAGCCCTCATCCTGTACATGCACTACCGGGCAGATACCGGAGATACCGAAGACTCTCTGCAGGTGTGCCACTACTTCATCATAGTCAAATTCCGACTCGGCATCTACGAAGATACGTCCCTGGGTCTTGTGTACCAGAAATTCTCCCTCACACTTTTTCAGAGCATATTTGATCTGGCGTACCAGAGCATCTTCGAACAGATAACGGTTCTTTCCCTTAATGCCGATCTCGGCATATTTTATCAAAAATGATGTAAACACGTTTGTTTCCTTTCTGATGGTTGATCGAAGGGGTTATCTTCGACTGTATCTGCGCAACATAGGTACTATATTGTACAATGCCTGAAGGCACACGTCAATCTCTTCTTCCGTGGTAAATACGGAAAAGCTGAATCTGATAGTGGAATCCAGCAGCGATTTGTCCACGCCGACAGCCTTCAGTGTAGCAGATGGCTGCGGTTTGTGCGCAGAGCATGCACTGCCGGCAGATACATAGATTCCCTTGTCCTCCAGTGCATGCAGGAGCACTTCGCTTCTTACGCCTGCGAAAGACACGCTGACGATGTGTGCTGCGGTACCTTCCCCATAAGGAGCATCCGGCAAAAGTCCGTTGACCTTCACCTGATCCAGTCTTTCGACGCCTTCGATAAATCTTCTCTTGAGTGCGCAGAGTCTTGCATGATCTTCATCAAAATGACTGTACAGCATTTCCGCCGCTTTTGCAAGTCCGGCAATTCCGGGAACATTCTCTGTACCGGAACGGAGATTCTGCTGCTGACCGCCGCCGAATACAATAGGCTGGATCTTTACCTTATCGCCTACATACAAAAGTCCCACACCCTTGGGGCCGTGAATCTTATGACCGCTGACAGACAACAGGTCAATGTGCATCTTCTTGGGATAGATTCGGGACTTTCCGAACCCCTGCACGGCATCCACGTGGAATAACGTATCCGGGTTCATCTGCTTGATTAGTGCACCGGCTTCCTCGATAGGCTGCAATGCTCCGATCTCATTGTTGGTATGCATAATGGATACCAGAATGGTCTCCGGTGTCATCGCCCTGTGAAGGTCTTCCAGCCGGATACGTCCGCACTTGTCTACCGGCAGATAAGTGACACGATACCCCTGGGTCTCTAAATATCGCATCGTCTGCAGAATGGCAGGATGTTCGATCTGTGTCGTGATCAGATGGTTGCCTCTGCGGCAGTTTGCCAGCGCACAACCGATCAGCGCCATATTATCGGATTCTGTTCCGCCGGAGGTAAACAAAAGCTCCCTCTCCTCCACCTTCAGGATCCTTGCCAGAGTCTCCTTGGCATAACGGAGATATTTTTCCGCCTCAACGCCCTTCATGTGCAGGCTGGAAGGGTTTCCGTAATCTTCACACATGATCTTTGTCATCAGTTCTGCCACCTCCGGGAAAGTCCGTGTGGTAGCGGAATTGTCCAAATAGACTTCCATTCTCTTCTTCTCCTTACTATCTGAACAGCTTTTTGGCTGCATCTATTCCATAACTGTACACAAATCGCCATTTTGCTACCTTGCGTTCGCTGACAGATGTTGCTTCTCCATATAAATATTACAGCAGCTTTAAGCGTCTGACAGTCCGGGACGACTTTGAACAGTTACTATATTCTTATGATTAAAATATGCCGCTTGCAGGTCTACCGTGCTGTCTGCATACTACATTTCCAGCTGATACATCAGCCATGCGATCGTGGTAAATCCTGCTGTTTCGGTGCGTAAAATCCGCTTTCCCAAAGTGATCGGTTCGATTCCTGCCTCTTTCGCAATCCCGATCTCTTCCGGGTCGAATCCGCCTTCCGGGCCGATGAAGACAGCGATCTGCTGTCCGGGCTTTGCGCTCTCGATCAGCCGCTTCGTCTGCTCCATGCCTTCTGCCAGTTCATAGGGCACCAGCTTCAGATCCATTTCGGATGCCATCTTTACTGCCTGTGCATAGTTCATGACCGGTGCCACGGTTGGGATCACTCCGCGTTTGCTCTGTTTTGCAGCCGCTTCCGCAATGCCCTGCCAGCGTTTGATCTTCGCATCTGCCTTTTTTTCATCCAGCTTGACCACGCAGCGTTTCATGGCTACGGGAATCACCTGGAAAGCGCCCAGTTCCACCGCCTTCTGGATAATGAGTTCCATCTTATCCGCCTTGGGCAGTCCCTGGAACAGGTATATTTTCGCCGGGAGCTCCACTCCGTCTTCCTTGATAAAACGCAGTTCCAGACGCACGCAGTCCTCTTCCAGCGCCAGGATTCCGCAACGGTATTCTTTTCCGTCGATTCCGTTGCTGACCGCCACTTCCTCACCGGGACGCATACGCAGTACGTTTTTGATATGATTGACATCGGTTCCCCGGATGATGACGCTTTTTGCCGCCACATCAATCTGCTCCGGTTCTACAAAAAACTGATACATGAAAACGCTCCTAATTCTTTCTTGCGGTAACACTTACCCATTCGCCCTGATAAGTCACTTCCAATACTTCCAGTCCTGCTGCCTTCACTGCATCCACAACTGTCTGCTCTTTATCATCAATGATACCGGAGGTAATATAGATACCGCCCTTTTTCAGCTGGTGCACGATCACGGGAGTCAGCGGTACCAGCACATCTGCCAGAATATTGGCTACAACGATATCGTAGCACTCATAGCCTACCTTATCCTGTACTTCTTTATCCATAATGATGTTGCCGATCATCATGTCGAACTGTGCCGGATCAATGCCGTTCACTTCGCAGTTCTGTGCCACAGCCTCCACAGCGCAGATGTCCAGGTCGGTTCCCACGGCATGCTTTGCACCGAACATCAGGGACAAAATTGCCAGGATTCCGCTGCCGGTCCCCACATCCAGAAGCTCTGTCTCGGGAGTGATGAATTTACGCAGCTGACGGATGCACAGCTGTGTGGTCTCATGCATGCCGGTGCCGAAAGCGGTGCCGGGATCAATGTGAAGTACCATTTTATCGGTATCTTCCGGCTTAATATTCTCCCATGAAGGAATCACCAGGATATCATCAATATAGAACTGATGGAAATACTGCTTCCAGTTGTTGATCCAGTCGATGTCCTCAGTCTCATCCACTGCAACGGATCCTTCACCGATGTCCATAAACTGACGCAGATCTTCCAGTTCCTGCTTTACATCCGCAAGCACGGCCTCGGTAGTCGTCTTTTCTCCTGCCACTTCCAGGCTGCCGTCCTCTTTTTCCTCCACGAAAAAGCTCAAGTATGCGATGCCGTCATCCTCCGGTCCGTCCGGCAGGATATCTACGAACATCTGCTCCTTCTCCATGGCGGTCAGAGGCACCTTATCCTCGATCTGTGCACCTTCCAGCCCCAGATCATACAACGTGCTGATAATGATATCCTCCGCCTCGGTTACCGTCTTTATTTTGAATTTTACCCACTTCATAGTATGATTCCTTTCTTACAACATAAGTCCTGTTTTTTCTTTGCTCTTCTCGATCATATGGTTCAGTTTACGGAACGGCGGTTCCAAAGCCAGTCCGAGCAACAATGCTAGGATCAGAAACAGTGCCATTTTACCGACATTGATCCAATAGTCCACACCATACATTCCCGCAATACACTCCTTAAAGGCCTTCATGCCGAACTGGAACGGCAGGAACGGATAGATCCACTGAAACACTTTCGGCAGCGTTTCGATTGGGAAGGTTCCGCCGCTTCCCGCTACCTGGATGACCATGACCACGATAGCCAGTGCCTCACCCACATTGCCAAAAGCAAAGGTCACGGAATACATAAAGCAGCTGAACGCCGCGCTGGCCACTGCTGCCGCCAGCCAATACAGAAACTTGTGCTGGCACTGTATCTCAATATAATACAAATTACCCAGGATCGTAAGCAGCGTCTGCGCCTGTCCGATCAGGAAGAAGAGCAGATATCTGCCAAAATATCTCTCATATGCCTTGTAATGGTCTCCCGGTTCAATAGGTTTCACACCTACATGAATGATAGCCACCAGGAACAAAGCACCTACCCAGATTGCAAGGATCGTGTAGAACGGCGATGCCGCTGAACCGTAGTGATCCACCGGATAGATGGCTACTGTCTCCAGTCTGACCGGAGACGAAACGAAATCTGCCACAGCCGTCGGATCGGTAGCCATGGCGCTTAAAATATCCTCATAAGTCTCCGCTCCGGTGATCCGCTTTATATTATCTGCTATTTTTCTGACCTTGTCCAGCAGTTCCTGTGCGATTGTCAGGGAATCCTGCAGGCTGACGTTGCCCTCCTGCAAAGTCTGCCGGTACTCTTTCAGGATATCCGAGATTTCGTCCATATTCACATCCGTGCCGTTCATCATGGCTGCGGCATTTAAGAATGCCTGCTGCATGGATTTCCCGGTAGCCCGGAAGGAAGGTCTGACATTATTGTTATAGTCATTTAGCAGATCGTCCAGCTGCTTGTTGCAGATCCTGATCTGTTCGCGGATCTGCGCCCGCAGGGTATTGATATCGGTATCCACCTGTCCTTTACTGTTTTGCAGCTGTTTCAGATCTGCCTCTATCTTTTTCAGAGACTGATTGATCTCCTGAATCTGTGCATCCTGTCCGGTGATCAGACTCCCCAGGACATCCATATTGGCCTGCATGCCCTGTACCAGTCCGATAGCCATACCCAGACCGGTATCCGTGGCAGTTCCCACGTTGTTGCTGCCCATCTGCTCCAACAGTCCATCGGAAAAGACCGACAGGTATTGCAATGCTTCCGTTATCATATCCATACTGCTGCTTACCATGTCTCCCATGACATCTACTGCATCTACGCTGGAATTGATCATGGTCTGCATACCGATCATGGTATTCCGGCCATTCTCCAGAATATTATCCATATCCGGGAGCATATTCTGACTGGTAGCCATGATCATCTCCGCAGAATTCATGATACTCTGGAAGGACTGCAGCATGACTACATAATCCTGCAGCTGTGCCTGCATGGTATCCAGGGACTCTTCCACGCCGGTCTGCCCATTGGCATTTACCACGGAAAGTGCATTCCCCGCTTTCATTACCGCTTCTGCCACAGTGCTGATAAAAGTAGCATTTACCTGTTCCTGTACGGCATTTTTTGCTTTGCCTGTGATCTTGGGAGCAATACCGTTCTTTTTCTCATTTTCATAATAATAGATCGTCGGATGATCCACTTCACCGTCTATAAATCCCAGCATTTCCCGGGTAAAGGTCTCAGGGATGATCAATGCCGCATAATAGTCGCTGTTCTTCACACCCTCCAGCGCTTCCTCCGTGCTCTCGGGGAATACCCAGCCGATAGTAGTGTTGGCCTCCAGCGCCTCCAGTACGCTGTCACCTACGTTCAGGGACAGTCCCATGATCTCTGCTCCGGCATCATCGGAAGCCACCGCCACCTTCA
The DNA here is from genome assembly GCA_934394515.1 of uncultured Acetatifactor sp. Lineage (GTDB taxonomy): Bacteria > Bacillota > Clostridia > Lachnospirales > Lachnospiraceae > Acetatifactor. Next base: position 5,800 of record CAKRRU010000075.1, on the reverse strand, counting down.
ACTGGCTGGTAGCTGCGGGCTCATAGGGATCCCAGTTGGAGAAAATGTTGAACCACGCATACAGCGCCGGGAGAATACTAAGTCCCATGATAATGACTACCGCCACCACGTTATTGCTGATCCGGCGGATGTCGGTGGTAAATATTTTCCAGATATTACGCATATTATTCACCATCCTCCCCGTCTTTTTTGTCGCCTTTTGTGCCGTGCTTCCTGCCATTTCCCCTGCTTTTCTTTTTGGCAGCATCAGCGTTTTCTTTATCCGTTTTTTCTATATTTTCTGCATTCTCTGCAATATTTTCTTCGGACACTTCCTGTTCGGTCTCCACTGCTGAATTCAGACCTGCACCGATCATTTTCCGGGTCTCGCGGATAATCTGTGCCGCCCTGTCAAAATCATCCGGTGTCACTGCCTGAAGATCTCCCTCTTCCCCTTTGAGCTCCATGATCTTCTCCTGCAGATTATAATCCATATATTCCACCACGATCAGGTAAATCGACAGTGCAAACAGGGATACGATCCACAAAATCAGAAAGATCACTTTATTGCTGCCGGTCAGGAATAACAATGCCAGGAAAAACAAGGGCACGATCCAGATACATTTCAGACCGATCTTTATTCTTTTTCTGTTTTTCTCATGAAGGGCCTGCTCATAATTCAGAACCTTCTGAAAAATCTCTTCGTAATCTCTCTCCATAAATTTGTCCTCTATGCATTTTGGTAATGTCTGTATAGAAGCGGCATTACATAAGTTCCGTATCTTCCATGCGCTCTTCCACAAAATGATTCAGTTTGACGAAAGGGATCCGGATCACCAGTCCGATCAGCAGACCTTCTATCATAAACAGGATCAGCTTTGCCAGCGCTTCCATATAAGCAGTGCCGTACATGCCCGCCAGTGCCTCTCTCATCGCCCGGATGGCATAAGGGAACGGGAAGAAGATGTATATCTTCTGGTAGGTATCCGGCAACAGCTCGATGGGGAAGGTACCACTGGAGCCCGCGATCTGCAATACCATGACAATGACGCAGACCGCCTTGCCCACATCTCCGAACGCAAGTGTCAGAGAGTAGATCAGCAATGAAAATGCTGTTGCCGTGAAGCTTGCCGCCAGGAAAAACAGCCCCGGCTCCACAATGTTTACCTTCAGCAGCCACAGATCTCCTGCTACGATAATCGCTGCCTGGATCTGGGCTAACAGTAAGAACAACAGATATCTTCCGAAATACAGCTGATAGCTTTGTACGTTTTCCAGCCCTTTCGGTGATGCCTTTACCTTGACCAGTGCCACCAGGATTGTGGAACCTACCCAGATCGCCAGTGTGGAATAGAACGGTGTCATTGCAGATCCGTAAGTCGCTACGGGATACATGGCAATGGTCTCCATGGTCACAGGAGATGCAAAATACGCTCCCAGGCTATCCGGATCTCCACCCAGGAAACGCACCAGAATATCCATCATTTCTTCTTCCGAAGCACCGTCCAGCTTTTCTGTCAGATCTGTCAGTTTTGCACTGATATTATCTACCACATCCTTAATCTGTCCCAGGCTCTCACCGGTTCCGGTCACAGTGTCACCGACACCTTCCATAACAACGCCCACATTTTTCACGGTATTGCTCAGGGTATTCACCAGATTCGTCACCTGATTCAGAGAATCCGACATATTAGTCAGAACCTTCTGCATCTGGGGTACCAGATTATTCTTGTAGATCGCCTGCAGATTGTTAACGGAAGCCCCGCAGCTGTCAATGGCACTCTTCATATTATTCATAGCAGTGTTGACATTGACTTTCGCCCTCTCTGCCACCTGTTCGTCCGTAGCTTCCAGTACACTGCCCACTACGGTATTCATAAGATCCAGTTCCTTCTGCATGGCCTTCAGTGCTTCAATGGCGGCATCCGTTATTGCACCGCTATCAATATTACCTCCGATATTGCCGCCGATATTACCTCCGATATTACCACCGTTCGCTGCATTGCCGTCGGAGACGCTTTCCAGCTTTTGCTGCACGAGAGCGGCCAGCAGATCATTCACCTGACCGTTCAGGGTATTGGTATCTCTCGCTACAAGGTTCAGATCTTTTGTCATCTGCGCAGTATCATCCGCCAGTTTACTCTCATCCAATGCTTTTTTTATGTTTTCCAGCGAGTTGTTGATATTGTTCATGGAAGTATCAATATTATTGCTGAAATTTCCGAGGGTGTCTCTGGTAGAAGATAAGTCCTGACTGCTCTGGTTGAGGCTGGCGGTGGTATTGTCCAGCTTCTTCTGCATAGTGGGAATCTCATAGTTCACATGGGTGATTGCTGCTTCCAGCCGCGCATTGCCTGCCTGGAATGAATCGATCATGGCACTGTATTCCTTCAGATTGTCATTCAGTTCCTCGATTTTGGAGCAGAATTCTTCCACATAGCTGTCGCCCTGTACCCGGTCCGATACAGAGTTGCCCTCTTCAAATACCGTGGTCGCCGCCACTTTAATGAATGTCTCATTAATAGTATTCTGCAGTGTTCCTGCCACCGTATCTGTGATCTTGGTAGCAATGGCATTGCTCTTCTGATTCTGATAATAGATCAATGCAGGATTCTCAAAGTCATCGGAAAAGGCATTATACATGCTATAAGTAAATTTATCCGTAATGACGACAGCCGCATAGTATTTACCTGCTTCCACGCCATCCAAAGCCTCTTCCTCCGTATCCGGGAAGTTCCAGTCTACACTGGTATTGGAATGCAGACTTTCCAGCACGGATTCTCCCATATTTACCACAGATCCGTCCTTCAGCGTGTAGTCCTGATCCAGAGATACCACTGCTACCGGTATTCCTCCGGTATTGGAATAGGGATCCCAGTTGGCAAAAATATTGAACCATGCATACAATGACGGTATCACGCACAATCCAATAATGATAATCAGTGCAAAGGGCTGTCTAACCAGTTTTTTCAAATCACCCGTAAAAATCTTCCAAATATTTTTCATGTAACTTCTAACGGCTCCTCATCCGTATCTATTTTATCTGTTCTGCATCTTTTCTCTCCGGTTTTGTGCTTCACACAGCCCCAGCACCAGAAAGAAAAACGGAGCATTCAGTACCTGCTGAAAACTGATCAGCGAATGTATCCCATAGGTAAACAGTAATAAAACTGCCAGAGTATTCTTTCTGTAAGTCCGCAGCGCCGTGATAAAAATCATTGCATAAGCGGCTGTTCCCATCAATCCCAGATTGACAAGCGTAGTAAGCCACTCATTATGCGCATTGGTAAAAACAGAACCGCAAAAATACCCCTTGTCAAAAAGTACGGTACCTCCGGGCAACAGTTCCCCCAGGTATTTTGCAAAGCAGTCCGGCCCGGCTCCCAACAGTTTCAACCGCAGATTTCCTTCCCGGAATCCGGTCCACGCCATCTGCCATAATCTTCCCCGGCGGTTGCCCCATTCCGCAAAATTAATTTCCGTCAAATGATACACATACCACAATAATGCTATTATCGCAATACCAAAAATGCCATATAATATACCTTTTTGCAACATTTTTTCTGTTTTGTCCGGAATCAGGCGGCAGACTGCGCAGAAAAGCAGGCAGATTCCGACTGCCAAAGGCCATCCCCACCAGGCTGCCAGTTTCTTTGCGATTCCATCCTGTAACAGAATATCATAGGTACCTAAACGCTGCAGTATTTTCCCGAAAATAAACATTCCCACAAATGCTGACGCGAGCATCAGCAGTATTTTCTGCCAGTTTTGTTGTTGATCCCTGTTCAGCCATAACCACAGCCACACAGAAATACATGCCACGAGTACACCGCTGTCGCTTCCCTGAAGCAGTAACAGCATCACAGCCAGTACATTGCAGATGCCAAGTATTATCTGCGGAATCATCTTTCTGTCAGACATTGCTTTTTGAAGCAGCGCCAGGGACAGGGGAAACATGACGCTATAGTAACCGCTGAGCCAGTTATTGTTTCCAAGGGTAGAAAGCATATGTGTATATTCCCAGTCACCTACCACGTATCCTTTCAGCAGTCCCAGGGGATCGTATCCCAGTTTCTGAAACAGACCGATCAGGGTCACTGCCGTGAAAGCTGCCTCTCCCAGCAGAACGATCTCCCTGCATTGCTCTCCGTAATGAGCTGCCATCCAGAATCCGCTCACCATAAGGCAGATGGTGACAGCTCCCATATACCATTCCCGCTCACCGGTCCATGCGGTACTGCCGTATGGACTACAGATTGCAGAAAGAACCGCGCAGATGCCATAAGCATATACTGCTGTCTGTACTGCGTTTTCCCGATACCTGTCAACGGATGTCTTTACGATTCCATGCAGTTTTTTTCTCCGGCTTTCCTGCATTTTTTCAGGTTTATCCCCATGTATGTGACCTTTATATCGCAGTTTAGCCCTTGCCCACAGCTCAGCCGCTGCACTTGCCAGTCCCACGATCACACAGCATCCCATGCACACCAGTGAAATATTGCGAAATAAATAGTACTTGGTATCCCCAATCTTATAGTACCCGTTCCAGGGGATGTAGCATAGAGGTAATAATACTACGATAGCAGCCATATAGATCCGGCATACAGTTTTTAGAAATTCCTCTTTCCGATTCTCCATCCTCTGCAAGTCTCCTTCGTATCATGAGCCGCGTAACTACTTGCATTGTAAGCATTTCCGGCTATTCTGTCAAACTTTTGCTAGATAGCAAGTTAACGAACAAACTCCTAGAGCAGCTTATATGCTGCGCTAGGAGTTTGTTTCGTTAATTTACTATTTACTTCCAGAATTTCTTCTTTTTACCGTCCTTGCCGTCTTTCTCTTTGCCATCGCCGGTTCCTGCTTCGGTTGCATTTTTGACTGCATTGAGGGAATCTCCGGTCAAGGCATCGAACTGCTTCAGCAGTTCCTTAGCTTCCGGCTTCAGTTTATCCGGGGTCTGTACCACAAGGGTAACATAATGGTCACCGCGGACATCCTTATTCCTCCAGGAAGGAACCCCTTTGCCGCGCAGGCGGATCTTGGTGTCGGTCTGGGTTCCGGCTTTCACGTCGTATACGACCTTGCCGTCTACGGTATCGATGAGTACTTCACCGCCGAGTGCCGCTACTGCGAAGGAGATGGGCACTGTGGAGAAGATATCGAAATCCTGTCTCTGGAAGATGGGATGACGGCCTACGATCACCTCTACCAGCACATCGCCTCTGGGACCGCCGTTCACGCCGGGCTCACCCAGTCCGGGCATACGGGTGGACTGACCGTTATCAATACCTGCGGGAATATCTACCGCATAACGTTTCTTCATAGGAATGTATCCGGTACCACGGCAATCAGGACACTTCTCCTTGATTACTTTACCGGTACCCTGACAGTCAGGACAGGTCTGTACGTTACGTACCGTACCGAAGAAAGACTGCTGGGTAAATACGACCTGACCCTTACCGCCGCACTTGCTACAGGTTTCAGGGCTGGTACCGGGCTTTGCACCGGAACCGTTACAGGTCTTACAGGTCTCTTTCACAGTGAGGTCGATCTCTTTCTTACAGCCGAAGACCGCCTCTTCAAAAGTGATATGCACGCTGGTACGGATATTGGCACCCTTCATGGGGCCGTTATTTCTGGCACCTCTGCTTCTGCCACCACCGAAAATATCTCCGAAGATATCTCCGAAAATGTCTCCGAAATCAGCACCGTTGAAATCAAATCCACCGGCACCGCCTGCACCACCGTCAAATGCCGCATGACCATACTGATCATACTGACGTCTCTTCTCGGGATCACTCAGCACGGCATAAGCCTCGGA
>CAKRRU010000074.1 GCA_934394515.1 uncultured Acetatifactor sp. | reverse complement strand
GCGTTTTCAGTACGATATAGTCTTCGGTCCTGTGAGGGAAGCAACCGTCTGCGGCAGCAGTTTCTGCCAAACAGATATATTCCTCACACTTCTTATTTTTCTCTGTCCGGCATGTAGCCTTTTTGTCGGCATCAACTATTTTGCTGTAGCCATAGGCAATATAATAATATACCAGCGGATAACTATCTGCTTCGGACGACCCTGTTATCTCCTTCCGATATTCCGCCCACTTTTCAGCAAGTACGATTCCCTGCGGATATTGCCCGGCTTCATAGAGATCAATGACCAGTTCGATCATGGTATTGTGATTGATCTTCTCCGGCTGTCTGTCGTACAGCGGATCGATCTGAATACTTTCTTTTCTGAGGTTTTCCGCTGCTTCCTCTCTTCCCAATTTTCGCAAAATCAGTTCTTTCAGTGCCCGTGCTTTCATGCAATGATACTGCCTGAGAATCGACTCATTTATGTGTTCCAGGGCTTCTTTCCAGTCCCCGTTCTTCGCATCCAGGCAGGCCAGTTCATAGAAACCGGGTGCCTGGAAAGCACCTCCCCAGACTGCCTTATAAAATGCATCATACGCTTCCTTTCCCCTACCCTGATACTTCAGTGAGAGTCCCAGATTATAATACGGTTCATAGTCATACGGATTCGGATTAGATCGGATAGACTTCTCCACCGCCTTCCGGAAATAGCCTTCCGCCCCGGCGAAATCACATGCCTTAAGCAGGCAGCGTCCGTAGGCATTGTTCAGACGGATATCCGTAGGGTCTAGACGTAGGCCTTCCAGATAATAATCCTCCGGGCAATACGTAGCATGACGATACTGCTCGACATGCAATCCGTACAGGAACAGGTCTTCCGTCGTCTTGCAATCCTTCGGAAGCGGTGCGGCTTTGGCAGGTTCCGGCACTTCCGCATCAATTTTTTCCGGGAATCTGTAAGATACCAGTTCTCTGCCATCCGCGGCAAGGAGGCTGATTTTGATGCCGGAGATTTTCCCGTTTTTATCAACATCTGCGTCAGAATTTGTCACAGAGTTATATTTTGCGTCTCTTTGCATACCTTCATTACCTGCATTTTTCTCTGCCTGCATTGTTTCCGAAGCTTCCGCGATATCGCATTTCTCAAAAACACAGTCCACCGAGACTGCAATCTCACAAGTATGTGTCGGTGATAAATCGGTTTTTCCCTCATACAGAACCTTTTCCTGCCCGCTTTTTCCATCCTGTTTCGTCACGCGTACGCAGGCTTTCGGCTGTTCACTTGTCGCATATGCCAGAATCTTCAATTCCTTCTTTTCGACGTCTACGACAGCATTTACCGCTGCATCTATGGTCGCATTTTTCACATAACCGATATTTTTATACGGCATAAAATACTGTTTGAAATTCTTCGTCTCCTGCGGCTGTATCCAGGTAAAGTCCGGCTGATTGTCCGTAAAACATCCCGTCATCAGTTCGATGTACGGGCCGTCCTCATCCGTAAGTGCACGGTCCCAAGCCTTGCCGAATTCCCCACACCCCCAGGTCCACTGCTTTTTGCCGGGCGCGATATGGTGATCCGCCACATGCAGAAGTCCCGCCTGCTTTCCGTAATCATATTCTCCGATAAAGTTATAGTCGGAACGATATGCCATATAAGAAGTCGGCACCGGTATATTTTTATACTGCGCAATGTTCACATGGTCATATTTATGCTTGTAATAAGTACCTTCCGCATAGGGAAAGCTGATCACATCTCTCTTACCATGGTCATAAACTGCGGTCACATCCTCGGGAAATACCGAAATCGTGTCATCGTTTACCGCCACCGCCGGGTTTGCCCACCACAGAAAGGTCTGCGGCATCTTCGTGCGGTTATAGAGTTTCGCAGATAATTCTATGTATGCCTTGTCCGGATAGAGCGTCACGCCCAGTACCCCTTCCGTCCGGAACATGTTCTCGATCTCACCCATCCAGACAGTCGCACTGCCGTCTTCATTTTCCGTATAAGTGTATTCCACCGGATCAAACGTACTGGGTCTGTGATGCTGGGGCCAGTTGAATTCAATGCCGCCGGAGATCCAGGGGCCGGCCAGTCCCACGAGTGCCGGTTTGATCACATGATTATAATAGATAAAATCATAGCCGTTCGTCTTATCATATGCGCGCTGGATCCTGCCGCCCAGCTCCGGCAGCATCATCACCTTCAGATAATCATTTTCCAGAAAAAGCGCCGTGTATTCCTTATCCACTTTCTTATTGCTAATTTTCTCGATCACTGTGTGAGGATAAATTCTTCCCAAGCTTCCCTGATAGACACGTTTCTCCAGAAATACAGGGTTCTTATCTGGTTTCCCGGCTTCGTAAGTGGGGATCGTCACTTTTTCTTCCCATACATGTACTTTATTCATGCTTACCTCCATCTCTACGCATCTTCTCCTTCGATGCTTCTATCTCACCATTGTACGTAATTCCTCTACCGTGAGTTCTTCCGCCGGTCGGAATTCCTCCCCGGACATATACTCGTAAATTGCCGCCTGTAATGCTCTTGCCTCTGGATACTGCAGACTTTTATGCAGCTCCATGGTAGATAACAATACTTTTCCGTTCAGACAGTTAAATTCGATCAGCTGTGCCATAGGACGTAAATAGGCACAGCTGTCCATCTCCGTAATCACAGATTTCATTGACCCGGGAAGAATCACCGCACGTTTGCCTGCCACGATCCACCATTGCCAGTCTGTATGGAAATCCGTCGGAAAATTACGGAATATGGGATGTTCTGTATCAATCAGCTGTCCCATACCGCCTTCCTGTTCCGCGAACGTTCCCACCGACCAGAAGTCTGTGGTAAACTGGGTCTTGATGGAATTCGGTAAGTTCTCCCTGTCCGCATCCGGGGACAGATAGACCCTTCCGCCGTTTTGCAGAACTGTTCTCGTCTGCTCGTCAAATACTCTCGTTTCGTATACATTTTTCGGACATTCCGGGCTCGTTTTTTGATAGACCCACACAGGATAGGTGCTGGTGCAGTCACCGATACTCACCGTCAGTATGAGTGCCGCCGATACTCCCTTGACCTCCAGAGGAATGTCCAGTCTTCCCAGTGAAGTATAAGTCCCCGGAGGACAGTTTTTTTGCCTGTCTGCCCGGTCGCATCGAAGCTCTCCTCTTCCGCTATTCACAGCACAGTCCCGGTAACCCAACGTCCAGCCAAGCTCACCCGTGATGCTCTCTTTTCCGAAATTCGCCACTTCTACTTCCGCTGTCAGATGTTCTCCCTCTTCATAGGTATAGCGGGGCATTTTCACAAAAATACGGCTCTCTGTGAAAAACTCCCTGAACCGCTCCGGTCTGGCGAAGGGATAAGGCTTCGGTTCCATATGGGAGTTCATCATACCCACCAGAGCCGTTCCCTGTCCCGGGAAATCCTGCAATCCCAATAGTGAAATGCCCGACAGCTCCCTTGTGCGCATGGCGGCTTCAATTTCCTCCCGGTAGGCCAGCCGTGACAGTTCTCCGGTGGCCTCCACGTATTTTTTCCATACAGGCAATAGTCCCCGTTCCTCTACGCGCTTCCGAATCAGTTTCAGATTCACCGGATCCGAAATTCCCTGAAAGCTTTCCAGTTCCCCAAAATCCGGCAGTACCTCAAACTGTCCAACCTCGAAACTGAATACCGGCTTTGTATAGCTTTTGCGGATCTCTGCCATCGCCGCATCATAAGTGTGATCCGCCGATGGATAATTTTCGTTGATATATCCCCGCATCCCGGAGAACGTCCCCCGGATCACCACATCCTTACAGCTCTGGGAAGTATAGAAATCACTCTCCGGGTCACAGCCCTCTTCTCCGTAAAAGGTGTTGGAGCCGTTTGCATATAATCGGGTGGGATCCAGCTGTTTTGCGGTTCTGACCAGATCCTGCATCCGATCTCTGCCTTCACCTCTGGCCTGCAGTTCATTCCCCAACGTCAGCATCACAAAAGAAGGATGATTGGCATAGGTTTTCAATATGGCTGTAAGCTCCGTACGATAATAGCGGATGCTTTCTTCTGTCGCAAAAGCATCTTTCGGGTTCCAGTTGGACAGTTCCGGCTGCAATAGCATTCCCAGTTCGTCTGCCGCGGTAAAGGCCGCTTCCGGCTCACAGTGGGAATGGAAGCGAACGCAGTTAATGCCATAGCTGCGATATTTTTGCAGGATCTCTTTCCATTCCGAAACGGTCATGGGCGGATGTCCGGTCTCCGGGTATTCCGCACAATTTGCCTCACTTCGTAAGAAGATCGTCCTGCCGTTCAGAGCAAATCTGCCGCTGCCATTATCGCCAAATATGCGGATGCCGAAGCGGGTGCAGTATTCGACAGAGCTGTTGACTCCGTGCTCTGCTGCCGTCCCGCTGTCAAGTGTTGCCGCCATCTCATAGAGATTACCTTCCTCTTCGTCCCACAGCTTCACATTTTCCCGCAGAGGAAGATCACGGAACCAGATCTCCACTGTTTTCCGGTTCTCCGGTCCAGCTGCTTCGATTTTTGTCAGTGCGTCACCCAGGTGCGTGAAAATTTCCGCTGATTTCTGTGTTTTCCCGAATTCCTCTGTTTCAGCCAGTGCCTCTGACCGTAATATGATTTTCGCATCTTTTAAGGTTTCCTTCGCACCCGGTGCCAGTTCCACGCAGACATCTGCCACATATCCGCCGCTCCTCTTCAACTTCTTCGGATATATGCGGACACATTCAATAAAATTCTTCGGTCTGGTATACATGCATAAATTTCCGAGGATACCGTTCCAGTTGGTCTGTGTCTCATCCGTTGCCGCGGAAGAATAACAGATTGCATCTTTCGGCATTCCGGGATAACTGTTGTCCGAAAAGAACATCAGCTCATGTTCTCCCGGTGTCACTCCGGTGAGTTCAAAAATATAAGGCGTACTCAGCGCTCCCTGCCGGAACACCTCGCACTCTCCTCCATCCACCGCCAGCCGAAGCGCTCTTGCCCGCTCTGCCAGAACGAACAGCCTGTCATTTCCGTAATCCGGCACCGTTACCTTACGGCTGATCCGTGCTTCTCCTTCATAGGTATGCCGTCTGGTAAATCTTGTGGCGATCGGTGCATCCTTGTCTACCTCTCCCTCAGCGTTACCCAGCGCCGCATCCGGGTGCCATTGATTCGCTCCGACGTCTCTGTGACCGATGCCGCTCTCGTCCAAAGTTCCCGGCAGATGCATCTGCGCTGCCGTTCCATCCGTCAGCACCACATGCCATCTTCCATCCAACATTTTTTTCATATAAGACTCCATTTCCGTAGACACTTTTCCACTCGGAAAGTCCCATAGTAGATCTCAATAAATTTTTCTAATGGAATTCTCCTTCATTACGAAATCATTATATATCTTACTTTTTGCATTTTAAATTCACTATCATGAACTATTTTTTATATTAGTTGCACTATTCTGAACCTTTTTGATATAATATCCAGGAGGAGTTGATCAGGAATGACAGATAGAAGAACTTTTTTATATGAAGATTTTGAGATATCTTATGAAGACACTAAAAAAGGATGGGCCATGCCATATTCGCATCACCACACCAATTATGAAATCTATATTCTACTCTCCGGGGAACGTCTGGTTACCATCGGCGATATCACCTACCGGGTAGAAGCAGGCATGGCCAGCCTGTTTGAAAGCAATATCTCTCACCGAAGCGTCGGCGACACCGATTATACCGGAATTTGTATTCATTTTTCAAAAGCCTATCTGGAGAAATACTTTTTGCCTGCTGTCGTGTCTTCCTACCTGGCCTGTTTCAAGGCACCGATTATTTTCATCCCCGAAGCATACCGACAAAAGCTTCTTGACTGGAATGTCTCCTCCGACTGTAAGTCTCCCACTGCCTACCTGCTACTTGCGCAGATTCTTACAGATCTGAGTTTTTTCCAGCATCAGTATCCTCTGGAAAATGAGATTTCCGTCAGCGAGAATAAAGCATCCGGTTTTCAACGAATCATTCATTATATTAACGCGAACTATACGACACTTCAGACAGTCCGGGATATTGCCGAGTCCTGTGGTGTATCTGAAAGCTACGTACACCGGGCGGTCAGACAGACAGAATCCCTTACCGTAAAAGAATATATCAACCAGCTTCGTCTCCGCCATGCCATACACCAGATGGAACGAGGGGGCAATTCTCTCTCTGTCATCAGCAAGACCTGCGGTTTCCAGAGTGTTTCCTATTTTTACCGGGTTTTCAAAAAATACTACGGCATGACACCTACGCAATATTTCTCCGAAAAAAACTTTATCCCTGAGTAACCGTTGCACCCACTCGACCCGGAAATGTCATGAATCGGCTGAGGAGTGCAAGCGTATTCGCTCTTCTGCCAGGCCCTTGATCTTAGTTATAAAGAAGCTCCACAATTCACAGTCGCCATTTTGAAGGGCCGTATATTCCTCCGCCCACTTTAACACTAATGCCTGGTTTTCAGGAAGTGCTTCTTTCGCCTTGGGATTTTCAAATGGAGGAATCTCATGATCCAACGTTTCTGCTACGCCCCACATTCTGCATATCCGCATTGTTGTTCTGTAGATTTCCTCTTTTTGTGCATTGCCGTTCATCCGTTTTCTCCTTTGCATTGGTCTTCCTATGGTCTGCATTGCCGCCTGATTGCAATAAAAAAACATACATCAGACTTGTTTCTTTCAACAAATCCAGATGTATGTTTACGTACATTTCCGTATTTTTCACAGTTGAAACACACACCTGAACCCGCTCTCTTTTTTACCTGTTGTTAATAAAAAAGAGACACAAGTAACTTGATGTCTCAACCTACTCAGAAATTAGCACACTTTTTCCGTTTTGTCAAGAGGATGGGCCAAAGTTCCCCTATGCCTGTTCGCATTCCACGCGGAAAATAAAGTAACAGGCAAAATTACCGAAAATCTTACGATCCGCTTCCAGGCTGCTGATATCCGGAACGCTCACGCCGTTGTTCTGCAGATAGCGGAAATAAATGCGCACACTGTCCATGAAACGGTTGTGCTGACTGGTGCGGTAACTGTCGTTTTCTATTTTCTCCTCTCTGCTCATTTCGCTGAACCGGTATCGCATGGTGGCATATTTGCAGGCAAATTCTTTCACATCTGCGTACAGCTCCGCTGCTGTCTCATCCTTTTCCTTCTGTGCTTCCAGGGTCTGAAATACTTCCTCAAACTTTTCAAAATCCATGTTGCTTTCTCCTTTCGTTTCCTTCACTTCCACATCCTGATTTTATTATGAACGTTCTAATATAGGATGTCAAATATGTTCCGCAACGAAAAGCGGGCACAAACTGTGTCCGCTTTGTGGTCATTGATTCAGTTACCGAAGCTGACTTCGGCATCAGGGTTCTGTTCCTGCCAATTCTTCAGACCGTCTTCCTGTGTGGGCGGGGTCAGGGACCAGCCGACGTCGGCGGTGCCTGTGGAGGTGCCATCATTGGGGGTCTTGGTGGCTATCGGTGTTTCCTGGTTTACAGACTTCGCAGCTCCTGCCTCCGTCGCATCTTCTCTTGTAAATACCTGATAATGGATGTGTTCATTTCCCAACGCCCCACCCAATATAGGTATTATTCGCACAGCTACAGCACTGTATGTATAGCTTGGATTCATATAGTTATCATGATGTCCAGGGCTGTCATGCCAGCTCTGGTAAATTTCCTCTGCTGTTTGCTGGTTGTTGGAATAGTTTTCTCCTATTCCGGGACGAGCACTTTCGTGAATGTCATTCTCATAACATCTCTGTACAGCTACATTGTATAAGTCTTCACTCCAGATAAGCGCATTGATACCATTTGCGACACGTTCCTCATTGACCATTGCAAATACCTGTTCTGCCATTGCCCTGTCGAAATATTCCCCTGATGCAGTTTCCGCATCTCCTGTTGTCGTAGTGCTGCCCGTTGCAGCGGCAGTACTCTGTGTCGTCTTACCGCCGTTATTTGCTGTTGCCGTCTGCGCAGGTTTTTCGGATACAATATACTTATCACTGACATAAGCCGTAGTCCCATTTAAGTCGAACCGATACCACCCTGTCTGGTCGCATTTTCCCGTGACGGCGATTTCTTCACTGGCTTTCAAGCTGCCAATCTTGTTACCATCGGTACCGGGCAGGTCTCTGACATTGACCGCCGACTTCGCATACATGGTCTGGGTCATCTCGGTACAGGTGTATCCTGCTTCTGCAGCTGCCCCTGCGGATGCTGCCACCGGCTCCGCAGAAGGCTTTGTATCGGGCTCCGCCGTAACTGCAACCGGTTCAACCGGCTCTGTCGCAGAGCCTTCATCAACCGTTTTCGCAGATGCCTCTGTAGGTTCTGCGGCAGGCTTTTCTGTCGGGAGCACTTCCGCCGATTCTGTCGTGGTCTCTGTGACAGATGCTGCGATTTCCTCCATAGCGTCTGCTTCTGCGTTTCCACATGCGGTAAGCATACACGCTGCGCAGAGGACTGCCACCACCGTCTTCACGGCATCCTTACGATTCTTATATTTCTTCATTGCTTTCCCTCACTTTCCTTTGCAAAGGAATTATTGGTTCACCGTTGAGGTACAGATATATCTGTCATCCCATTGCTGTACTTTGTCTTCATATAATTCATTCAGATGTTCATAGCCAATGAAGTAAACATCCCCTTTCATAAACGCTTCTCCGTGTACCTCTCCTGCATACATACCCCAATTATAATATTTTCCATCCGGCGTAGCAACATCTTCCACATCAACGCTTACGGTACCGTCACTTGCAATCTTAAGATTGCGATATCTTCCGTAATAGTAATAGATCTGTGAATTTCCGGTGCTATCATCTACCGCCGTTATTTCATATATGAAGTAAAGATAATTCGGCGTACTCATCCCTTCATCTCTCGCACAGAGAAAATAATTTCCCAACAGCTTCATCTCTGCCAGCCGCCAGTCCCATGTATTTTCCGCCTCTTCCTGCAATATTCCCTGTACTTTTTCATCCATTTGCTGCAACAGATCCGCCGGAATCTGAGAGAAATCGTAGACATAGCCGTCCAGACCTTCTACTGTGAAATCTTTTGATAAGGCAATGGGGCGTTTTCCCTGCATGGCACAGAATTGCATTATGTCCTGACCATCCGGCGCCGAGATGTTGACCGTAATGGTATCACCGTTTTCCAGTCCTCTGCTGATATGCTCTGCGTCCGCAGACTCTTCTGCCCTGTTGATAAAATCTGTATCGGAGTTGGTCCAGATAAGTCCCGGTACGTCCGAGCCCGCCGGATGTTCGATATAATCAACACTCACAAAGGGCAGCTTTCCCCTATAGTTTATTTCGGTTCCTTCAAAGGGATCCCAATCCTCCGGCTCTTCCAGACCTTCTACGGTAAATGTCATATCTGAATATACAAACTCTGCCTTTATTTTTTTCGCAAGCTCATCCAGTTCCTTTTCCTGCACGTTCCATTGCAGTGTAACGGCATCCCCATTCTGCAGGCCGCTCATCTTATCCAGTGAATAAGAAACACTCTCCACGAACTGACGTGTATCCTCATTGGCGGCAGCCTGTTCATTTTCATGTTGCTCTTCTGTCAGTCCGAAAGTCTCCCAATGATCCAGGATAATATCGTTTCTTATCTTTAACTCATCTATTTCCGCTTGTCCTGCGGTATTATATCCTGAAAAATTTACCTCTACATAATCGTTCAGGTTGATTTTCGTCTTTCCGCATCCTGTCAGGGTAAGCATGGTCAACAGCAATGCCCCTGCCAGCACCAGGCCTTTCTTTCCTCTTTTCATGGCAGCTTCATCCTTTCTCATAGTATTATACTTTCTTATTTTTTGATCATTTTCATCAGGTACTCATGAATGATAAATTCTGCATTTTCAACCAATATGGATTTCTTTTTACGACGCTCTTCCATTTCCAGAAATTTCTTGGGAATATAAATTTCAAAAAGCTCAAGTACGGCTAAGAAATAGAATGCCCCATTTATCTCCTTGTCCGGAAAATACATAACTGCCAGTGTGATCAGATACCATACCGCCGGAAATATCTTGGAATAATGTTCGTTTTTTACTTCTGCCCGGTAAGCACAGAAGCACAAACTTACCACGAATAATACCATTAATGCGATTGCTATTATTTTGTACATGGGGCTTATGTACAGGTACTGTGTAAGCAAATCCCATGCACTCAGCCATGCGAAAAAAGATAAAATTGCAACGGCTCCGCGGAACAGCACGCCTAACAGGTTGAATACCTTTTCTCCGTATTGTATCCCCAACATAAAACCAATAAATTCAAACATATGTATTCCTCCTACCAATATCTTCTGAAAAAGTCTTTAATGTTATCCATCTGAATAATCTGATACATTCCGATCATATTGCTGAATCTCAGTTGATTATTGATATTACGATTACTGTCAATGATTTCCTGTGTCATCTGCCGCTGACGAGCATACAGCTTATCCATCTCATATAGATTTGCCAGTTCTTTCATGGTTGTCGCTCTTTTCTTCTCCATGTAATCTATAAAGGTAAGAACAACATTAGGAGACAGATATGCCGACGGGAACCATCCATTTGTCAATTCCTTCAAAGCTTTATCCTGCTTTGCCCCATCAGCCTGTAATTGGATCATTTTCTGCAGATAAGGCTCATTGTATTGCCGCACGTGCTCATTGTACTTGTCTATATAAGATTGATTGCCCCGTAATCCCATTCTTATGACGAAAATTGTCAGGGGAATCAGTAGTGCCAGAATCAAATAAGCTACCAAGTCCCCTGACATAATCCCCTGCACCAAAATCTGCGCACCTTGTATCACCGCCAACACTAATATGATCAGGAAAACTTTTGCCAATTTTTCATGTGTTTTTCGCATCAGTAAATAAAAACCCGAAAGAAGCACAATCGTAAAAAACGAACTAAAATTCTGGTTAATAAGTCCCAGTAGCAAATAAAACAGGGCAAACAACACAACCACGGAAGTGAAAACTTTGCTTGTGGTTCCATTCATTTCCAGATATTCCTTTTTCTCCTTTAACTTTCTCTTTTGATCATGCCACTGCTCCACATCTCTCTGATACTGGTCCATGACATACCAAATAGTAACTAATTTGTCCTGTAATTCCTGTCCTTCCGGTTCCGGCATAATTTTTATCTCCTTTGTATTTTTAATTTTTGCAGTACTTTCTTCTTACGTTATTATACTCAATATATTAAGTATAGTCAACTTACATTTCCTCATCAATTTCTCCTCCTTTTTTATTTATGAATCGTTTTATCGTTACCCGCTGTTCTCCATTGTATAAAAAAACGGAACAGCCATCCTGAACCCGTTCTCTGAACAGATTCTGATGTATGTTCCGTTGTTGTGTGCATCACTTTTGGAATAAAAAAAAGCCGAAACATACATCTTGTTTTATTTCTTTTCTTCCCCTTACATCGCGGGCATTTCACCCGGAAATAGGTATAAAAAAAGAAACAAAACATTTACGTATTGTTTCAAGCTACGCAGAATATACCATATTTTTGTCCATTTGTCAATAGGTTTACAGAATTTTGTTAATTTTCCTCTATATTTTTCGCATTATAGTCAATCTATTAGGTATAGTCAAAGAATTAAGTATGATACTCTTTTTATAGTATTGATCAGGAGGCTCGATTCGACAACATGATATCATACAAACCATTCTTTGAAACTTTGCTTCGTAAGAACATAACAGAATACGAACTGATCTTTAAGCATGGTATTTCCGCCAATACCATCCACCGTATGAAGAAAGGCGAGGCCATCACCACGAAGACACTGGATGTACTCTGCTATATCCTGGACTGCCCCGTTTCCGATATTATCGAACACGATAAGACAAAATAACTGCCTGCAGGAATCAGATTTTCCCTGCAGGCTTTCTTTTCTTCCGCTTCCGGAGTTGCCTGTTCTCCACAACAAAAAGAACCTCACTACTGATATTTCTATCAGTAATGAGGTTCTCATCTTATTCTCATATACCCCAATTTATTGCTTGCGCAATACCCTCTCAGATCTGCGTGTTTACCGCCAAATTACTTATCGGCAATAGCTGCCTGTGCAGCGGCCAGTCTTGCGATAGGCACACGGAACGGTGAGCAGGATACATAATCCAGACCGATCTTGTGGCAGAACTCTACGGAACTGGGATCTCCGCCGTGCTCACCACAGATACCTACATGCAACTTAGGATTTACAGGCTTACCAAGCTTGATAGCCATCTCCATCAGCTTGCCGACGCCGGTCTGATCCAGCTTAGCGAACGGATCGTTCTCGAAGATCTTGGTGTCATAGTATGCATTCAGGAACTTACCTGCATCATCACGGGAGAAACCGAAGGTCATCTGAGTCAGGTCGTTGGTACCGAAGCAGAAGAAATCAGCTTCCTTAGCGATCTCGTCAGCGGTCAGAGCAGCTCTGGGGATCTCGATCATGGTACCTACTTCGTACTTCATGTCGATGCCTGCTGCTGCGATCTCAGCGTCAGCGGTCTCTACTACGATCTTCTTAACGTACTTAAGCTCTTTTACTTCACATACCAGAGGAATCATGATCTCAGGCTCTACATTCCAATCGGGATGTGCCTTCTTAACCTCGATTGCCGCACGGATAACAGCCTTGGTCTGCATCTTGGCAATTTCAGGATAAG
>CAKRRU010000073.1 GCA_934394515.1 uncultured Acetatifactor sp. | reverse complement strand
GTAATGCCTTCACCAATAATCTGTCCCATTTTCTCTCCTCCTGTGTTCATTTAATAAGATTTGTGAATGATTTGTTCTTATTTCATAAGCGCAACTTATATTAGATATTCGTTTTACTTATGCATTTCCATGAGTTTAGCAGAGTTTATTCCCACTGTCAACCGACAATCTTAGATTTTCTTCTTTTTCCAAATTTTTATCAATAAGCACAACAGATATTCGATAAATAAAAAATCCGACATACCTTGCGATACATGTCGGATTTTTCGTTTTCTAAAAAACTATTCGCTGAACACCTTACGGGGTGCTACATTTTTAAGTACCTTCACCAGTTCCTCATTAGGGCTTAAGATGACCTTCTCTCCGCCTTCATAATACATGGTATAGCGTCCGTCCGGCTGTAATACCTCGCCGATGCTGTAATCCTTTTCCTTTACCTGGCGGTTCTTGAAGTTATCCAGATGATAAGAAAATACAGGAGCAAATACTTCCATGCGGTCAATGCTGTAAGTAGCTACACGCTTTCTCTTGCTCTTCGCCATGATCTTGTCTATGGAAATCTCCTTATCAAGATAGAGATATTCATATTCCAGATCCGTATACATATTCAGGAAATATGCACCGACACCTGCCACCAACGCTACCGGCAGGAAAATAATGAACACAAACATCACCAGACAGCTGAGTACCGTCAAGGTGATCAATAACACCTTTAATATTTTTGCCCATGCAGGCTGCTTTGCTTTTACCAGACATTCTACGTATGCATCACTCATTTTTCGTTTCCTTTTCTCTTTGTCATTTTCTATATTCAGATGCATGATGCCATAACATACCGCAATCTCTATGTCCGGAATTTAGAACGCCGGGATATTCGCATCTGTTTTCTATTTCTATATGATATATCATCTTGTCAAAAGTTGCAAGGCGTGCTCTTAGGATGTATGGTGATTTAATTCTTTTTTTAGATTCCCATCATACTTCCTTCATTGACTTTCCCATAGAGAACCCTTATCATGAATGTATTGTATTTATCAGAAGTATGCTGCATCGCGCGGTTGTCGCATATTCGTATGCTGCGATTTGATGATTCATTTAATTTCCCGGATGTTTGAAATATCGTGTTTTTGAATGATAAATAGCAAGTCTTACGCGGCTATGAAATATCATACTATCACAAGATTTTATATTATCACTGTTTTTATACCATCACTATATTACAGGATCAATGTTTTTCAAAGGATCTTTCACGGAAACATTGATTGGAAAGGCGGATTCCATGGCAGTAATGGATGAATTCAAAGAAGAACGGCAGGCATTGAAAAACGGTACACCAAAGCAGAAACTTGCATATTTCTGGTACTATTATAAATGGCATGTGATCATTTCCCTGATCATAATTATTATGATCGTAAGCTTTATTCAGCAATATTTGAACAGAAAGGACACTGCATTCTATGCCGTGATGCTCAATGCCTCTCTCCTGGATCAGACGACATCCGAGCTGCCTGATTTTGTGACTGATTTTGCAGAAAAAAAAGGAATCGATCTCACTTCTTCCGACATTACTTTTGATACCTCGATACGCATCGTGGAAGACAGCATGGATGAGACCACCGTCACTTCTTCCCAGAAGCTGATGGTCTATGTCGCAGCCAATGAACTGGATACCATGATCACCGATCTGGGATCATTCCAAAAATACGCCAACAGCAGTATGTTCTACGATCTCAGGGAAATCCTCACCGAAGAACAGCAAGCGGCACTGGAACCTTATTTTTACTATGTAGACCGTAAAGTCGTAAGCGCCATCGAAGCGGCCAATGACGATATGAATTCCGACTACACACCGGACTATCCAGATCCCATGAAGCCCGAAGAAATGCAGGATCCCGTACCGGTCGGCATCTGCCTCACCGGCTGTAAAGATCTGACCGATTACTACTATTTCCGCGGAGACGGCATTGTCATGGGCATCTATGCGAATGCCGAACACGCACAGACGGCCGTGGATCTGGCGGAGTACTTATTAAATAAATAGAAAGTCAGCTCTCTATCTCTTCCCCCTCGCGTCCGGCCTGTTCGATCAGGGTCTTGTCTACGTCGGTCTCGTAGTTTTTGATGGAAACTTCCACCGGCGTGGGATCCTTGGTCAGGCGTCTGCCGCCGATATGATTGAAGAACACGATAATGCCGGCGGCGAGCCCCAGAGAATAGGACACCTCCAGTGTGTTGAGCCCTGCCGGTTCTACTCCCATTGTCATGCGATACACCTCTGTAAAGACTTCATTGATTCCGACATCGTTATGATATGCCATGATCGTATATGCCGTGCCGAAGAAGCTGATCAGGCATACAAAAGCCGCCTTGACCCACTGCTGCCAGCCTTTGTATCTGTCCACCCTGATCCATTCCACCAGTACATCCGGCTCTCCTATCACCTGCACATTGATATCCTCGCAGACCTCTTCCATGAGGCTTACCAGCTTCAGACTGCTGATCACGCAGCGTTTTTCTCCGTCCTTTGCAAAATGATGTACCTTGATTGCCTTCAGTTTTGCAAGCAGCGTCTGATCCAGGCAGCACACTTCCGCTACGTCTTTTAAGAATACATCCTGTGCCCGGACTTCCGCACTTCTGTCACATTTTAAGTAAACTGTCATCTGCTTCATTTTTCCAACCCTTATCCGATTACCTTCAACACAATTCCCACTTGGGTCGCCCTACGCCATCTCTGTTTTCCAGCCTATGTCCTACCGCTTTTGCTCTATGTCACTGTACCGTCCGGTGCAGTTCCGTCGCAAAATAATAGAGAGAGCCGCACAATTTTCCGGCCGCCATCCCGAGAATCGCCCAGCCCAGTCCGTGGCGGAAGGAGATTCTTCTGGCAAAAATAGGAATACTGTCCAACATCTCGGCAATCGCCAGTGCCAGGCAGCCGATGAACATTCCGGCAAAGATGCCGAAGACTGCCTGTGCCCCGATGCCTGCTGCCGCCCACAACCGGACATGTTCCGGAAATCGTTCCCTCAGATAGCTTCCCCACTGACTATATTCCGGAAAAATAGTGACGAAACACCCTGCCAGTGTACCGAAGATCACCATTTCCTCATAAAGCAGCACATAACGCGACGTATGCGTCTTACCGGCAAATCTGGGGATCAACCCTACTGCCACCAATACCGTGAACACACCCGCTGCCGACAACAGGCCGTAGCTTGCTCCCGTTACCGCGAGCAATCCTTGTTTTATCAATGTTTCTCTTCCCCTTTCGTATGTTGTTCACTCTCTGCCCCATAGAATATCCAAAAACAAAAATTATATGCTGATGGCACTTTCTTTACGATTGTGCTATACTATATTTTAATGTGTTTTCATTTGTATTTTTTCAAAATATGTGAGGTTTAAGAATTATGAATACAACAGATACTACAGAAATAAAAGATACGGCGCTCCCTGCCAGGAAAGTCTCTGATTCCGAGACACATCAGCTGCATGTGGTGATTCATCCGGATATCAACGGTTTCGGCAGGCTGTTCGGGGGAAGACTGTTAGAGTGGATCGATGAAGTGGCAGGTGCCACTGCAAGACGCCATTGCTGCAGAGATGCCACCACCGTGGCAATTGACAATTTGTATTTCAAATCAGGCGCCTATCTGAACGATATCATCGTACTGATCGGCAAAGTGACCCATGTAGGGCATACTTCCATGGAAGTCCGTGTAGACACCTACCGCGAGGAGCAGGATGGCACGAGACACCCCATCAACCGGGCTTATTTCGTTATGGTTGCTATGGGAGATAATGGCAAACCCACCCCTGTTCCCGGTCTGATCTTAGAGAACGAGGGAGAGAAAATGGAATGGGATAACGCCATTAAGAGAAGAGAGCTGAGATTGGTTCGTAAAAAGGAAGGATTCTAATTTTCCTCCGCATAAGACAGAATCGGCCATTTCCCCGATTTGGTGACACGATAATACTTATCCGTATCGATATCCACCATCAGGACAGGAATTCTCCTGCTGACCAATACCGTTCCGTCAATATAATAATGAGATGCACCGTCATAATAAATACCATGGTAATAGGGATTCCCGGAGATATTCGAAGTGCCGACATGCCCTGCTACGACCTTGCTGTCGATTCCCTCGATTTTACCGGTCTGCGCAGGGAGTTTTCCCACAAACACTTCGTCCCCGGTGCACCATTCCCACAAGTCTCCGGCATCCTCTTCGATTCCTGCATGGACGAAGATCGTGTTGCCCTCCGTATAATACCTGGGCAGCTTCTCCATCCAGCGAATATATTTATCGTCATCCTCCGCCTCTTTTTCATCGTCATACGTCGGATTCATATCCTCGATCGTGGAATACCCTTGTATTACAAATTCCTCATGATTTCCCATCAGGGCAATGATCTTGTCGCTGCCATATTTAGATTGCAGATTCATGATCTTGTCCAGGACACCCCTGCCCTCTTCTCTGCCGTGAATGTAATCTCCGAGAAGCACCAGTTTGGTGTCGTCCTTCTCCAGATCATCCGCTATCAGCCCCAGTGCCTTTTCAAATTCCGGCAGACAACCATGGATATCACTCATACAGTAAATTTTCATATACTTTTTCCTCCCACTTTACGAATAAAATCGTTCTTTTGTCTCTAAGCAGATGCACGCCAGCTTCCCACTGCCGAATCCACATCCGCAATCCAGCAAATACACGTTACGTCTGTCATTCGCCCAGATAGAGGTACCCGGCTCGTCCAGGTATCTCCTGTCCTTTTTCCAGACGATACTGTCCGTAGGGGTATGTCCACACATGGAAATATATCCGTCAATCCCTGCGAAGAAAAAGGAATCGATGTCCATTGTCCCCATCAGATAATATCTGTCTTCTTCCCGTACTTCGGGATCGGACGTCATTGCATGGGCAAACAGATATTTTTTCCCATCTACTTCCAGTTCCTTCTGCAGCGGCAGTCTCTTGATAAGATCGGCAATATTCAGCATATCTACTTCCGTGATTCTTTGGCGCAGCAGTTCGAAAGAATTATAACCGTAGGCATTCAGTTTTTTGCGTTTTCTCTCGGGAGTTGCAAAGTATTCCAGAATATAGTCTGCCAGCCACTCATCATGATTCCCCCGGATCCAGCTGCATTTTCCATGTAATCCGGAAAGTGCACAGTATACGCCGAACGGATCGGCATTTTCTCCTCCCCGGTCGAAGACGTCTCCCAGGACGATCAGTTCATCGTCTCTCGTAATGTTGATCTGTTTCAATACTTTATTCAGTTTCGTGATATCGTTATGGATATCCCCCATCACATAGTGCAACCCTGTCTCCTCCTAATCACCGTTTTCTTCCAGATCAAAATTCAGCCATAACACATTTGGCGGAAGATTCCTAAAATCTTCCGCCAAATTTATATCTCTTATCTCTATAACTTCTAAAAATCCCCAAACCAAATATTCAGATCCACTTCTTCATTGATACCGTCCACGGCACCTTTCTCACTGTACTGCCATACTTTATACGCATACGGATAGTACAGATCATCATTATAATAAGCGAACCACTTGTCATACTGCTCCAGCTGTCCCAGATCCAGCATCAGGGTGCTCATCTCCATGTTATGATAGATCATGGGCTTATAGCCTGCATCCTGAATGGTCTGGCAGAACAGTGCTGTCAGGCGGGTTCTCTCTTCCACACTCAGCGCATTGGCACGTCCTTTGCCGCCGCTTACCTTTTCCACATCATAGACGATCGGCAGCTGGATGTTATAAGGCTTTACTTTTTCCAGCACCAGATTTGCTTCTTCCAATACTTCCTCTTCCGTAATGGCCTGAGAGTAGAAATAGACACCGACCTTCAGTCCCGCCTGCAGTGCTCCCGTCACATTCTGTTCAAAGGTCTCATCTTCCACAAGCTTTCCTTCCGTACCGTAGCCTCGCAGTCCCGCCCGGACAAAAGCAAATTCCACGCCGTCTGCCGCAACCTTTGTCCAGTCGATATTGCCCTGATGCTTTGAAACGTCGATTCCCTTATGGGATGTCACCTGTCCATCCTGCAAATACTGTACTTCGCCGTTTTCCAGGATATTCAGATTCTCCATCACGTAATCATTTTTCTGAAGATCATCACGGATGGGCACAAAATTAAAGGTTCCGTTGCTCACCACGACCAGTTCGTCAGGATAGTACGGCCGCAAAGTCTCCACCATGGTCGTACCGGAAGTCAGCCCGTCACGGATTCCCGTCAGGATCTTATTCTCTTCTTCGTCCTCAGCCTGCTGCTTCGCCTCGGCGACCAGGGCATCTACTTCCTCCTGAGTGTAGGTCTTTACCACTTCCTGGGTGCTCTCTTCTGTCTGGCTTCCGGCTTCCGCAGCTGCCGCCAGATCATTGGCGTTGCTCTGGAACTTATTGTCGATCCAGGAATACAGGATACCGGCAATATAGGTTACCAGTACCAGTACGATCAAGCATCCGGTCATCACCAGAATCGATGCTATCGTATTATTCTTCTTTCTCTTCTTTGCCCGGCTCAGACGATCTTCGCTGATACGTCCGTTTTCGTTTTGCTTTTTCATAAGTACTCCCGCTCTCCTTTTATCTTATCTATATTCTCTTCCTTATTGTCACACCCATCATATATTGACTGCTTCTCGAATCTATACATCGTGGCAATGGTTCATAAAACCATTTTTCAATTGTTTAAAAAAAAGCCGAGGACAAAAGAAAAAAACCTATAAAATGATTCTATGATTGACGCTTAGTTATAATATAATAGAAATCCTTGCGGAAAGGAAGAGGAAAATTTATGTTTATGATTTCTTAATGAATTACCGTATCCGTAATTATGCTATCCTGCCATCTCACGCATTTCCCGCAATATCTTTTTCTCCAGGCGGCTGACCTGTACCTGGCTGATTCCCAGAATCCCGGCGATCTCCGTCTGGGTCTTATTCTGAAAATAACGCATGCGGATCAGTTCCCGGTCTCTCGCAGACAGTTTTCCAAGTAACTGCGCCAAAAGCATATGGTCTAACAGTCTGTCCTTTTCCACATCATTTTCTATGGCACTGCTGCTTCCCATGCTCGCTCCCACACAGCCCTGCGCCGCAGCTACGACACGGTCGACCAGACACAGTTCACTTCCGTCTTCCTGTCCGCTGCCGCTATAGAGCGATTCCACTTCCGCTCCGGCTTCCATCGCCTGAATGATTTCTTCTGTCCCGAGCCCTGCTTCCGTTGCGAGTTCCTGCAGGGAAGGTTCTCTGTGAAGTCTCCCCTGCAGGCGCTGTCTTGCCAGCTTTACCTTCAGCCCGTCCTCTTTGATCGTGCGCGATACCTTCAGCATTCCGTCATCCCGTAGAAACCGTTTGATCTCTCCCATGATCATCGGCACGGCATAGGTGGAGAATTTTACTTCCAGTCTTAAATCAAATTTATCGATTGCTTTCATGAGACCGATCACACCGATCTGAAACAGATCCTCCGGGTCGTATCCCCTGCCTAAAAATCTCTTCACGATATGATGCACCAGCCCCAGGTTTTTCTCGATCAGTACTTCTCTTGCCTCTTTATCTCCGCTCTGTGACTTTCCGATCAGTACTGATACCTCTTCCATTCCTCAGTCCTCTTTTCCGATCCAGTCTCCGCAGCGCATCTTTTTCCACATATGTACACAGGTTCCCTTACCCGGGGTGCTTTTCACCTCAAGGTCATCCATAAAAGCTTCCATGAATGCGAATCCCATGCCTGACCGCTCCAGCTCCGGTTTCGTCGTATACAGCGGTTCCATTGCCTTTGCGATATCTTCGATTCCTTTTCCCTGATCCGTGACTTCGACAAACAACATGTCATCTTCCAGGACGCAGTGCAGTCTTACTTTTCCGGGATGCACCACCTGATAAGAAGGAATCTGTTCCCCATGTCTGCCGTAGCCTGCCAGATTCTCATATCCGTGAATAATTGCATTGGTCACTGCTTCCGATACCGCTGTCTTAATATCCGCCAGTTCCTCCAGTGTCGGATTCAGATGCGTGATAAACGAAGCTACCGCCACCCTGGCGAAGCTCTCATTGCAGGAAATTGCATCAAATACGATTTCCATCTCATTCCGGTTTCCGGCCACAGTCTCCTGCTTCCGGTCCTCCTTTACGAGCCGGTACATATCAGCCCCTCCTTCTGTCAATTGCTCTTTTTCTCTTTCTGCTATCATGTTTTCCTCATTTCTGCGCCTACCCGCACACTATTTTTCATTATTTTTTGCATGATTTCTTTCATTTTTGACATTATTTCGAATCATTTGTGCTTATCCGGGCAAAATCTCAACAACTTTACAGAGTCCGGACATCCGGAAAATCCTCTGTATCTGCCTGTCTGCGTGAATCGCGTAAACATGTCCGCCGAAGCAGGAAATCTTGCGATATCTCCCCATGATGATCCCGATTCCGGAAGAATCCATGAACCGCGTATCCTCAAAATCAAATACAACATTCTCTACATTTTCCCCCACCAGAAGCCGGTCCGCTCCTTCGCTGATGTAAGACGCCTTATGATGATCCACTTCCTCCGGCATGCGCACCATCAGGCAATTGTCAATGACTTGAAAATCTTCCATATTTCCTCACATTCTGCTGTTTTCAGCTCATTTTTATAAAAAAAGAGAACCCCGGAATTTCTCCCGTGAGTTCTCTTTCGTGTGTCGTGTTAAATTGTCTGATGGTATCGTATCTGTTCCTACTGTGCCGTATTCTCTGCCAGCTGGGAACGATATCTCTGGGCACTTCTGGCTGTCTCCGTATCCGGGAACAGCTCTATGATTTTGTCATAAGTAGTAATTGCATTCTGCGTGTCATCGCTCTTCCGGTAGGAATTGCCGAGGCTCAGCCATGCATCCTTGTTGGTCTCATCGTAGATGACCGCCTTTGACAGGTTCTCGATCGCTGCAGCATAATCTTCACTGCGGTATGCATTGTAGCCTGTCTCGTAATATTGCGCCGACAGCTGCGGTCCGATCAGTCCGAGCAGCGTCTTATACAGCTTTTGGAATGCTTCGGAAGTCTCGTCCACATTCACGGAAGAAGAAATACTTTCCAGATTCGCCGCAGTCTGGGTAATGTCCTGCGTCTCTAAATATGTGGCAGCCGCCACCAGCAGGCTGTCTATGGTCTGTAAAGTGCCATCCGTACCCACATAGCCTTGCAGTTCCTGATTCAGCGTATCATTTTCCGTCTGAAGCGCCGTCATCTGTGTCTCCAGTTCCTGGATCCGCGAAGTCTTGGTATCCAGCTGGTTGCCGATATCGGCAATGGTCTTCTGTGCCTCATTGTTAGCATTGGATACCGCCGCAGGAACTACCAGGAAATACATTACCGCCAGACCGATGACCAGGCCAATGGCAATATTGATCAAAGAAGAGATTCCGGTGCTCTTCTGTTCCTTTACATTCAGAGGCTGGATAATGATCTCATTGTCACTCTGGTACCGGACCGCATCATCCTTCTTACGTCTGCCGGGCTGCTTGCTGTTCTCATCCGGAGCCAGCTGCATCTCCACTTCCTTCAGATAACGCAGCGTCTGCGTATTATTGCGGTCGATATCCATGCATTTGCGCAGTTCTCTCTCGGCTTTATCCCACTGTTCACTATCCATATAAAGAAGCGCCAGCAGCTGATGTGCCCTGATGAATTTCGGATTGAGAGACAATACTTTTTTCAGTTGGATGATTGCAAGATCTTTACTGTCCTGATTACAATACAGCAATGCCTGATTGTATTTTTTAATGGTCTGGTTGATGGCATCCAGACGGGACGCGTTGGATTGCAGCATGTTGATATAATCGTCCGCAATATTTTTCTCAGGACGCATATTTTTGCTGATGACCCATTCGCTGAGAGCCGCTACGACTTCTCCGGTCTCAAAGTATACCAGTCCCAACAGATTTCTGGCTTCTATATTATTCTTGTTGAATTTCAGGCTCTGACGCAAGCTGTTGATCGCACCCGTGAGATCCCGTACTCCCGCTTTCTCCAATCCGTCATTGTAGAAGCGGTTGGACATACTCATGATCTTTTTATAGAGGGATACATCTGCTCCACAGGCAGTACAAAAATCGTGCTCTGACAGTTGGCAGCCGCAGTTATAACAAAACATGCCGTCCCTCCTTATTTCTTTTCTTTCTCTTCGGTTTCTTTTATCATTTTCACCAGCAGATCCGCCGCATCGGTCAGATCCTGATTGTAGATGGCTTCTTCAGCGTCTTCCACTTCCAGACTGGGATGAAATTTCTTCAGTTCTTCTTCAAAATTAATCATGGTCCAAAGACTCCTTTATTTCCCCGACAAGATACAGGCTTCCGGCGACATAGAGCCGTTCCCCGGGCTGTCTGTCCCGAAGCTCCTGTCGGAATGCTGTATCAGCTTCTGTATACATTGTAAAATGATGTTCCGGATAATCTGCCAGCAGTACTTTAAGTTCCTCTAAAGATACTGACCTTGCCGTGTGCATATGGGTAAAGGCAATATGATCAAACAACCCGGAGGTTATGATCCGTCGTATCATATGCCGGCAATCCTTATCCGCAGCCACACCGAACAACAATCTCCTGCCGTCCGTACAGCCGTCCTGCTTCACGGTATCCAGAAAAGCCCTGATACCGTCATCATTATGTGCCCCATCCACATACACCTCCGGGAGCACTTCTTCCATGCGTCCCTGCCAGAAACAGTTTTGGATGCCCTGCTGAATTTCCGCGACCGTGGGGCATCCGGATAATGGCTGCATTTGATCAGAAAACAATACTTCAATTGCCCGAACGGCCAATGCTGCATTCTCCATCTGATATCCGGCTATGGTATGCAAAATGAGACTAATATAATCATAATACTCAGAACGCATGGAAAAATCAATGCATTTCTTCCGAAATCCTTGGAAAGTATAGTCCTTTTTCGACACCGGTATCTGTGGGGCGCCAAGTTCTGACGCTTTCCGGCAAATTACCTTCGTGGCATCCGCGTCCCCGTCCCAATATACCACCGGCACACCGGGTCTTAGGATTCCTGCTTTCTCCGCAGCAATTTTGGCCGTCGTATCCCCCAGATACTGCACATGATCCAAGCTGATCCGCGTGATTACGCACAGAACTTTATTGTCAACATAATTCGTCGCATCCAGTCTGCCGCCCAGACCGGTCTCGATGATGCAGTAATCCGGTTTTTCTTTTGCAAAACAATATAGCGCCATGCAAAACAGGTATTCATAGAAATTCAGTGTGAAATCTTGTTCTTCTTTTATTGGGATATTGTCATTGTGAGAAATTTCGTTGACTTGGCGCAAATTATCCCAGACAGCTGAAAATGCCTGTAAAAATGCGTCCTTTGCTATCATTTTTCCATTAATCACAAACCGTTCGCGCATATCCACCAGGTGCGGAGAAGTAAACATGGCGGTACGGTACCCTGCCGCTTCCAGTACGGATCTCATATATGCGCAGACCGAACCTTTTCCGTTGGTTCCCGCCACATGAATGATTTTTAAATTTTGTTCCGGATTCCCCGACTGTTTTAAAAACCATCGAAGATTCCTCGTATCCGCAGGATCCTTTTTGACAGTAAAGCGGGGCATATCCTCAAGATATGCCACCGCTTCCTCAAATGTCGTAATATTAAAGTCGTCTTTTTTGTCGCTTCTATTACTGTTTTTGTTCTCCATGCCTTTTTCCTTACCGGCACTGTTGCTTTTTGTTACTGTCTTCACTACTGTTTTCTGTAGTATGCCTTCCGGCTCTGCTGTCTCACCGACTGCAGCCGCAGGATTATGACAGCTGTGCCAGACGACTTGTCACCTGTTCCATCATCTGCTCGTATTTTGCCAGCTTCTCTTTTTCCTCGGCGATCTTCGCTTCGGGAGCCTTGGACAGGAATCTTTCATTGGACAGCATTCCCTTCGAACGGGCAAGCTCTCCTTCCAGTCTCTTCTGCTCCTTCTTCAGACGCTCGATCTCCTGTGCGATGTCTACCAGCTCCGCAAACGGGATATACAGGGTAGCACCGGGGATCACTACGGATACTGCGTCGTCTGCGATACCGGTCTTGTCTGCCTGGATCATGATCTCATTTGCGTAAGCAAGGCTTGCGAAGAACAGCTTACCTTCCTCGAAGATCTTGCGGATCTCGGCATTTTCGCTGACTACATAGACGCTTGCCTTACGGCTGGGCGCTACGTTCATCTCGGTACGGATGTTACGGATACCGCGGACAGCTTCCTTGATGGTTTCGATTGCCTTCTCCTCTGTGGGGAATGCACGGTCTTCGCTGTACTCCGGCCACTTGCTGATCATAATGGATTCTTCCTCACTCTGAATGGTGCAGAAGATCTCCTCAGTGATGAACGGCATGTACGGATGTAACAGCTTCAGTGCGTCGATCAGGACAGTCTTCAGCGTCCACAGTGCCGCATTCTGGCTGACTGCGTCATCGGTACTGTACAGACGGGGTTTTACCATCTCAATATACCAGTCGCAGAACTCATCCCAGATAAAGTCATATACCTTCTGTACGGCAATACCCAGCTCGAAGTGATCCATGTTGTCGGTCACATCTTTTACCAGAGTATTTAACTTGGACAGGATCCACTTATCTACGGGCTGTAAATCTGCTGCCGCAGGGGTGGTGATATCTTTTCCGGTCTTCTCCAGCGCCTGCTCCATGTTCA
>CAKRRU010000072.1 GCA_934394515.1 uncultured Acetatifactor sp. | reverse complement strand
CTCATCTACGGAAATCTGTTTTCCATCTATGGTGATCGTTACCATTATACTCTGCCTCCTTCTACCACTCCGCATCCAAAGTGATCACATCTTAAGCATTTACCGCATTCCTGCATTGCTTCATCATAAGACATTCCGTTTTCCACCGGCTCGAAATTGTGTTTGCGCTCTCTGGCGGAACGGTCGGTCAGATGCACTCTGCCGTAATGGGTTCTGTCGTTCTCTCTGGGCTCCGGAATCTTGATATCTTCCAGATACTTATGATGATATCCCAGATATTCATCGATATTTAACGCAGCCACCTTGCCTGCGCCGATGGCCTTGATCACGGTAGCCGGACCGAATACGCAGTCACCGCCGGCAAATACCTTGTCATAGCTCTTTAATCTGGTGGTATCTAAGGTCTCAAATGTCTTTCTTCTGGGATTTACGTCATACTCTGCAAACGGTGCGGACACGATATCCTGGCCGATGGCCATAAGTACCACTTCACAGGGCACCTCGATCTCGGGTTTATTTGCCACCGTTACGGAAGGTTTTCCCTGCTTGTCATACACACTGATGATCTGGGGCTGTGCCACAAATCCACAGACATTGCCGTCGGCATCCGCATTGATCTTCACCGGTGCATTTAAGGTCAGCAGTTCCACTCCTTCTTCAATGGCTCCCTGAATCTCGGAAGGAAGTGCCGTCATGTCGACCTGACGTCTGCGGTAGATGATCGTCACCTCATCCGCATGACAACGGATCGCCGATCTCGCACAGTCCATGGCTACATTTCCGCCGCCTACGACTACGACACGTTTTCCGGTATAATCCGGGATATTGCCCTTACCGATCTCTCCCAGCATTTCCACTGCGGAATAGACACCGTTGCTGTTCACACCCTCGACATTTACGGATTTTCCGACCTGTGCACCGATGGCGATATAGACTGCATTGTAATCTTCCTGCAATTGTTCCATGGTAATGTCCTTACCGATGGCTGTTTTGTAATGAATCGTAATATTACCGGTAGCCAGAATGGCATTGATATCTTCATCCAGTCTGTCTTTCGGCAGACGATAATTGGGAATACCGTAACGAAGCATTCCACCCAGCGCTTCTCTCTCCTCAAACACATCTACTTTATGTCCCATCAGAGACAGATAATAAGCACAGGTAAGTCCGGAAGGACCGCCGCCCACGATAGCTACCTTTTTACCGGTGGTTACATTGCACTCCGGTACCTTTACCTGATCTGCGGCGATCTGATCCACTGCAAATTTTTTCAGTCCGCGGATATTGACCGGGCTGTCCAGTAAGTCTCTGCGGCACTTTTCCTCGCAGGGATGTTCACAGATAAACGCGCATGCCGTAGGAAACGGATTATCTCTGCGGATCAGATTGATAGCATCCGCATAACGATGTTCACCGATCAGTGCAATATAACCGGGGATATCCACGTGTGCAGGACAATGAGAGATACAAGGAACTTTCTGTCCTACTTCCGCCTGACATCTGTGCTGCTCGATATGACTCATATATTCATCACGGAACAGTTCCACACTCTGCAATACAATGTTGGCTGCTTCATAGCCGATAGCGCAGTCCGCTGTATCCCGGATCATCTCCGCCAGGGATACCATGTTGTTAAAAGTATCCATGTCAGCCTTGCCGTCCAGGATACTGCGCATCATATTCTCCACCTGCTCAAGTCCGTCCCGGCAGGGAACACACTTACCGCAGGTCTGGCTTCTTGCACTCTGCAAAAAGGAAAGCTGTACCGCAATGGGGCAGACACCGGGAGGATTTCCCTTCACTCTCTTCACGAACTTATCAAGGAATTTGTTTGTCTTTTCATTCATTTCATTTTTATAAATAATAGTTTCGGAATGCATAGAACCCTCCTGTGTACTTCTTACTATTCTCGCTCACTGCTCACATGATCATCCTGTTTTTCCCTCATTACTCATGCATCAGGGGAGAAACTCACTCTGCTTTTTAAGGAAAACAGGGTATAATGTAAGCTCTTACATTATACCCTGTTGAGAAACTATGTTCAATTAGATTAAATATTTAACAAGATGATTATTTTTTTAACAAAGTGCTGTTCCCACACTCGCTGTCCTCTTCCCTGAGAATCCGGATACCATGTGCCAGTGTATCCAGTACAGCATCCAGGCATTCCGTCACTGCTTTGGGACTTCCCGGCAGATTGATGATCAATGTCCGGTTGCGGATCACGCTTGCCGCACGGCTCAGTGCTGCCCTCGGTGTGATCTGCAGGCTGTAATAACGCATAGTCTCCGCAATCCCGGGTGCATTCCTGGTAGCCGCCCGCATGGTTGCTTCCGGAGTATTATCCCTGGGAGAAAATCCGGTTCCGCCGGTAGTAAATACAACATCCACATCTTCTTCGTCTGCAAGACGCACCATTTCCCGGTACAATCCTTCCTCATCATCGGACAGTACCACGCTGCTCACTGTTTCATAGCCCTGTTTTGCTATAATTTCACGGATTGTGGGACCGCTTAGGTCTTCACGTTCGCCTCTGCTTCCCTTGTCACTGGCGGTGATGATTCCGGCGCGGAATTTTCTGTTGCTGATCAGTTGCAGTTTGTCGCCGGTCTCAATCCGCCCTCCGTGCAGTACTCTGGCAAATACGCCCTCTCTCGGCATGATGCAGTCACCCACCATGTGGAAAATCTCGCACTCCGAATGACATTTTTTGCCGATCTGCGTAATCTCCAGAACCACATCATTGCATTTGAAAATCGTTCCCACCGGATATTTCTTGAAGTCATAACCTTTTACCAGCAGGTTTTCTCCAAAGGCTCCGTCTGCGACCTGTGCTCCTCTTGCGCGGAATTTCTCCACTTCCTCCCAGGATAAGAGGCTCACCTGTCTGTGCCAGTTGCCGGCGTGCGCATCCTTTTCCAGACCCTGGTTCTCTATGAAATTACAGCCGCCCACATTCTGTTTGGCGGTTCCTTTTTTCTCGCTGATACATACTGCTACTACTTCTCCTGCCATATCCGATTCGCTATCCCTTTCTGTTCTGTTTCTATTCTGACTGTTTTTCTTCGGAACAATACCGTTAACTTAAAACGTTTGATTTCTTACATCCGCTGCTGTCTGACATTACTCTTTTTTTGTGTATCAGCCGCCAATTTGCACCATCTTGCGCTGTTCCTCATCTTCATTCGCTTCTGCCTTATCAGCTGCCTGCGCCCGGAAATGATGTTCTGCCGGTTTTTCCTGCAATGCGGCTAATATCCGCTCTTTGATTTCTTCATCAGAAGCGCCGCCGCGCAACAACGGTTTTAATTCCAGCCCCCTGTCATAATGCAGGCAAAGCTTTAATCGACCTTCACAGGTCAGCCGTATCCTGTTGCATTCCTTGCAGAATTTATGGGAAATGGGGCTGATGAATCCGATCCGGCCAATGAAACCGGGAAAATGATAGTACTCTGCCGGGCCGTCTGTATTCCTACCGACGGCACCGGGGATTCCACCGGAGCATTCTTCTCCGGTGTCTGCTGCAGGTCCGGATTTTTGTTCCACTTTGCATGCCGCTCCATAGACTCGTTCCAGCCGTGCCAGAATCTCCTCAGAAGAGAGACCTGTATATTCCCTGCCGCAGCCGATCGGCATCAGTTCAATAAACCGCACATCTATCTTTTGATCTCTGGCTAATCCTGCCATACTTTCAATGTCTTCTCCGTTCATCTCCAAGCAGGGAACACAGTTGATTTTCACCTGTAGGTTTTGTGCAATTGCCGCATCGATAGCGTGTACTACGCTGTCGACACCCTGACCTTTCCGAAGTTTGTCTCCCTTGCACATAGTTTTCTGTGATGCACTGTTTCCGCACATATCTTCTCCGGTCACACATTTTCCTGCAATATAGCCCCCCGTGATCTTGCGGAACCGCTCCGGATCCAGCGTATCCAGGCTGATGTTCACCGCAGTCAGCCCCGCTTTCCGATAGTCTTCCGCCCGCTCCGCGAACATGGTTCCGTTGGTCGTCATGGCAATCTCTTCGATTCCCGGCAGTCTATGTATCTGTTCCACCAGCCACAGCAGATTCTTCCGTACCATAGGTTCCCCTCCGGTCAGCCGCACCTTGCGTATCCCCAACTGCTCCATAATGCCGACCAGACGCAGGATTTCCTCCAACGTCAATACTTCCTCATGGGGCACAGACGTTACCCCCTCCGGAGGCATGCAGTATTTACAGCGGAGATTGCACTTGTCCGTCACCGATATTCTCAAATAATCTATTTCTCTTCCGAGACCGTCACGCATCTCTCAAGGCTCCTGTTTTCCTGATAAAATAATCCGGTCTTTCGAAAACGCAGTCTTCTTATCCGGCAATTTTAACTACTTTTCCAGCAAAATAATCTGCTCCGCAGGCATTTTCAGATACAGTTTCTCATGCTTCTGCAATTCCTGCCATTTCTCCTTAGGCAGTTCATAGGTCAGAACTTCCCTTGGGCTTTCACCGGTGCGTTCCGGATTGCAGAACAGAATCACCGTGGAAAACGTATCCTCGATCACCCGGAGAATCCGACATTCCAGTACATTCGTCTCTTCCGGTTCCGGAACCACCTGAAAGAAATGAGCCCGAAATGCGGCATATTTGTGTTTTCCGGGTTCCGCTTTCACAGACAGGCGGATTCCCCAGTCCTTTGCCACAAGGCTTCCATCCGGCGCTGTCTCCAGCTCCGACACATTTTTACAGCCGGTGAGCAGCGTTGCCGCCAGGGATGCCGGACTTTTGAAAAGTTCTTCCTTGGGCTGCACATCCAGGATCTGCCCGTCTTCCATGACCGCGATCCGCTCCGTCATCCGGTAGGCTTCATTCCGGTCGTGGGATACGAACAATACCGTCCCACCGTACTCCCCCATGACCTTCATCAATTCCCGCTCCAACTGCATTTTCAGATAATTATCCAACGCCGAAAAAGGCTCATCCAGCATCAGAATCTTAGGGTCTCCGGACAGCATTCTCGCCATCGCGGCACGCTGCTTCTGCCCACCGGACAGCTGGGACGGATACAGGTTCTCTTTTCCTTCCAGGAAAAAACGTTTTGCATACTCTTCTGCCTTTTTCTTATCCTTCGCACCGCACATGATATTCTGCAGCACCGTCATATTCGGGAACAATGCATAATTCTGAAACAGATAGCCGACTTTCCGCTTCTGCACCGGCAGGTTAATACGGTGTTCCGAATCAAAAAATACTTTATTATCCAGCCGGATCACACCCTTGTCGGGCTTTTCGATTCCGGCAATGCATTTCAAAGTCATGCTTTTTCCACAGCCGGAAGCGCCGAGCAGTCCCAGCACTTCCTTTTCTGCGGTAAATTTGACCTTCAGCAGAAAATCTCCGCATTTTTTCTCAATGTCCACATACAATGCCATTACCTTTTGCCACCGCCTTTCCGGCTCTGGTATCCCATCCAGTAATTCATCAGAAAAATCGTGAAAAAGGAGATGCCCATAATAATGGCTACCCAACAGTACGCAAGGCTTCTGTCACCGCTCTGTACCGCCGTGTAGATAGCCACCGACATGGTCTGTGTCCTGCCGGGGATATTGCCAGCCATCATGATCGTGGCACCGAATTCCCCCAGTGCCCTGGCAAATGCCAGGATCGTAGCCGCCGCCACTCCCGGCCATGCCGCCGGCAGCAGGATCCGGAAGAAAATCTTCGCTTCCGACATTCCCAGCGTCCGCGCTGCATAGATCAGGTTCACATCCACCTGCTCCAGTGCCCCCCTGGCCGTCCGGTACATAATAGGAAAAGATACCACTACCGCTGCAATGACCGCTCCCTGCCAGGTGAACAATACGCTGATTCCTATTTTCAGCAATAAATTTCCCAGCAGACTGTTCTTGCCGAACAATATCAGCAGGAAAAATCCCACTACCGTAGGCGGTAATACCATAGGCAAGGAAAAGATGCCGTCGATCAGGGCTTTTCCCACCCGCAGGGAGACTACCAGCCTTGCGGCCAGCAGTCCAAGAAAAAAGGTGAATACTGTCGCCCAGACAGCAACCTTCAAAGAAATCCATAACGGTGAAAAATCCATGGATGCTCCTATTCTGCCGCAGAAAATCCGTAGCTTTCAAACTTGCTCATTGCTTCAAGCGTCTGAAGATAGGCAAGGAACTCTGCTACCGCATCCGCATGTTCGCTTGCTTTCACAATACCCACGGGATAGATGACCTTTTTACAGGAGCCTTCCGGAGCTTCGCTGACGATCTTGATATTTTCACCTACATAAGCATCTGTGGCATATACGACACCACAGTCCACTGCTCCGGTCTCTACCCAGGACAGTACGGTTCGAACGTCCGAACCATAGTTGGCTTTTGCCTTTACCGTATCCAGAATTCCGAGGCTTGTGAAGATTTCCTCGGAATACTGACCTACGGGAACGCTACCCGGCTCGCCCAGACCGATCATGGATACCTTATCCGTTGTCACATCCTCAAAGGAAGTAATGTCCTTGTCGCTGCCTTCCGGAACGATCAGTACAACCTTATTCTCCAGCAGATTCACAATGGAATCCGAATCCATCAGTCCTTCTTCGTCCAGCGCTGTCATCTGCTTCGTTGCCGCGGAGAAAAACAGATCTGCGGGCGCGCCTTCCTCGATCTGGGTCTGCAATGCCCCCGACGCACCGTAGGAAAAGCTTAAGGTCACATTGGGATGTGCTGCCTGGTATTCTTCCTTGATCTCGTTACATACATCTGTAAGGGACGCTGCCGCCAAAATTGTAAGTTCCACAGGGGAGGAGGCTTCCTGTCCGCACCCTGTAAGCAGCATTGCCGCTGCCAGAATCGTTGTCATTACTGTTGCTGCTTTCTTATTCAACTTTTTCATATTTTATTTTGTCCGTTGAAAATGTCCGCTCTTGCCGCCCATTTTTTCTTCCAGATGAATCTCGCCCATCTCCATGCCGCGATCCATTGCTTTACACATATCATAGATCGTCAGAAGTGCTACGTTCACGCCGGTCAGCGCTTCCATCTCCACACCGGTTCTTCCGGACAGCTTGGCAGTACAAAAGCACCGGATCGTGCTTGTCTCTTCTTCCATGGTAAAATCTATGGTCACTTTTGTCAGCATTAACGGATGACACAGAGGAATCAGTTCCCAGGTCCGCTTCGTTGCCATGATACCAGCGATTCTGGCAGTCCCCAGGACGTCACCTTTTTTCGCCGTGCCGTTTTTGATTGCATCGAACACTTCACGGTTCACGCGGATACAGCCGCTGGCAGTCGCCGTTCTCTCCGTGATATCCTTATCCGTCACATCTACCATGATGGCATTTCCCTGTGCATCAAAATGGGTAAAACCTGACATTTTTGTTTTCCTTCCTTTTAACTAATGTCCAATAATACACGATTTCTCCATGCTACGCACTCTCGAAATCGTCCCAACCGTTCGCATTCCGGACTTACGTCCTTCATGCTCATGGTTGTTTACTTCCCTCATAGGAAGTCTGCTTTGCCTGCAAGCAGTCACGCTGACTTCCTATGGGGAAGATTATTTTCCAAATCCACAATTAGGGAAGTGGCATACTTCACAGTTCAGGCACAGTCCGCCTTCGCCGTAACTGTCCAGATTCGCTTTTGTCAGCCGCTCTCCGGCAAGGACTCTCGGCAATACCAGATCGAACACTGTCCGTCCGGCATACATGACGCATCCGGGAAGCCCCAGCACCGGAACTTCTCCCAGATAGGCCAGCAGAAACATGGCCCCCGGCAATACCGGTGCCCCGTAGGAGATGATCTCCGCCCCTGTGGCTTTGATGGCTCCCGGCGTTCTGTCGTCCGGATCCACGCTCATACCGCCGGTGCATAATACCATATCCGCACCCTTGCTGACAAAATCATTGATTGCCGCCGTAATGTCCTCCTGACAGTCATCCAGAATCACCTGTCCGATCACTTCAGTGTCATACGCTGCAAGCTTGTTACGGATTGCCGGTCCGAAAGCATCCGGAATCCTGCCTTTGAAAACTTCACTGCCGGTAGTCACAATTCCCACTTTTTTATGCGTCATCGGCAGAATCTTCAAAAGCGGTTCTTCACCGGCTGCTTTCTTCGCCTTTCTCATCTTTTCCTCTTCGATTACCAGTGGAATAATGCGCGTAGCCGCCAGCTTGTCCCCCGCTTTTACCGGAAAATTCCCGTGAATCGTGGCGATCATCATCTCACCCAGACTGTTCACGGCACGCAGCTTTTCGGAATTGATTTTAAGTAATCCGTCCGCTGCTGCCCGGATCTCGATCTTGCCTTCTTTGGGTTCGCTCGCTGTCATATTTTCATTGATGCAGATATCACGCAAAATTGCCGCTGCCTCATCCTCGTGCAGGATACCCTCCTTTTTCTCCCACACATAGAGGTGTTCCTTACCCACAGATAACAATACAGGAATATCCTCTTTTGTGACGATATGCCCCTTGCGGAATACCGCATCTTTTACTACGCCCGGAATGATCTGGGTAATATCATGGCAGAGCACCTGCCCCACCGCATCTTCTGTTCTGATCAGTTTCATAGTATCTCCTTGCATTCCCGCCACAATGAACCGCATTTTATCTTACGCTAAAATACTTCAAAATGCAGGTATAAATCCCTGCCGCATCACTCATATCATACACGGGACAACTCACCGCATCCTGTTTCACTACGTCCGTGGCAATGGCAATCAGGTACTTCGGATCACATACCGGACTGGCGGAGATCTCTCTGCGCACCACTTCCACTTTCGGATAAGCAGAAGCCTTCTGACCTTCCAGAATCAGCACATCTACATCACTACATTGTTCGATCATCTGTTCCACAGATACCTTACCGCTCCGATTGACGGAAGACTGTGTACCGGAATAAATGGCACTGATCTGTGCTCCGGCCTCGGTAAACCTCCGGGTGTCCGTTCCGTCATGATCCATGCTATATTCATGCCCGTCATGCTTGATCACGCCCACGCTGTAGCCATCCCGGATGAACTCATTGATGAGCTTAATGATCAGTCCGGTCTTCCCGCTGTCCTTGATTCCGCTGACGCAGAAGACAATAGGCAGGGACAACCGCTCATATTCTTCTCTGGTGTTAATATTGCGCAGCTGCTTCTTATCAAAACAGCTGCTCTCCAGACGGATATATTTCGTCCGCACCTTGCGCAGGATCTGCAGCAGGCGATACTGTCCCTGTCTGATCAGATCTTCGATCACAGGCAGTACTTTTTTAGAATAAACAGCGCACAGCGGATGCACATGATCCTCGTCTACCATACAATAGCAGTCATAATCCGAAGAAATGAATTCTGCCATATACCGCACCAGATCTCCTGTGATAAACGGCATATCTCCGGCGCAGACGAACACATAATCGCAGGAAGTATGCAGCAGGACCTGACGGATACCCTCGATGGGACCAATCTCGCGGTTCTCATCACAGACCACGGGAAGTCCCAGATA
The DNA here is from genome assembly GCA_934394515.1 of uncultured Acetatifactor sp. Classification (GTDB taxonomy): domain Bacteria; phylum Bacillota; class Clostridia; order Lachnospirales; family Lachnospiraceae; genus Acetatifactor. The sequence continues at coordinate 3,296 of CAKRRU010000072.1, read as the reverse complement.
CTCATATATTCCGAAAGAGGCAGCAGAAATACAGGTTTCCTCATCGAAGCCCTGCAATTCCTCACAGATTCTGTCTAAGAATCTGCGGTTCTGATATTCCATTAAGACCTTATTCTGCCCAATCCGGCTGCTCTTGCCGCCGGCCAGCACTGCAGTGCCGAGGGTGAAAGTTCTCACTGTCTCCTGCATCGTGTTACCCATTCTCCTGACTGCTATACCGCCTGTTATCTTGTTTATCTAGCTCTGGGCGGTAAAAATTTGTTTCTTTTCTATTCCTTTGTCCGTATCCTACCGCTTAGCTTCCTATCTCTTCTATATTAGGCGGTATTTTTCATCATAAATCCTATTTTGGGCTTCTATTTTACCGCCTGCTTCCTGTTATTAGGCTTCAAAGCGGTAATCTACTTATTTAAAATATCTGATTCGTACTTTCTCTCCCGGGTGCACTTCTCTCCCCGGTTCCAGATCAATAAAACAATTGCAGTCTCTCATATTCGAGAGCACGGAAGAAGCATGTACCGCTGTGGGTAATGTCACTCTGCCATCTTCCGCATAAGCCCGGATAAAACGCCGCAGCTTATTGACCTTCGTATAAGGACTGTCCAGCACCGATTCTTGCGTCCGCACACGGTAAGCTATATCATGGGAAAACCTTGCTGCGATCTCCCAGAAATAATATTCAAAATTGGCATAAGCCGCATACGGATTCCCCGACAGACTTAAAATCAGCTTTCCATCCAGCACGCTTCCGATGGTCGGCGTCCCCGGCTGGATATTTGCCCGGGTAAACAGCTTTTTTGCACCGATCTCTTCCAAAACGACAGGCAGCAGATCTTTTTTTCCAACGGACACGCCTCCTGTGGTGATCACAAGATCCGACTCTGCCAATGCCGTTTGCAGACTTGCCTTCAAAGCTTCTTTTTCGTCTGCGCAGATTTCCACGCCTGACACACAGATTCCCTGACTTTGCATGGATACCTGCAGCATGTAGGCAATGCTATTATATATTTTTCCGGGTGCAAGCTCCTTTCCCGGTGCCGTAAGTTCCGATCCCGTGGACAAAATACTGCATCTCATTTTCTCATAGACCGCTACCCGGCAGATTCCCAGACTTGCCAGCAATCCGATATGTAATGCTGTCAGACGAGTGCCTTTTGTAAGGATACGATCTCCCTTACGGATATCCTCGCCCACACTGCAATAGTTCATGCCTGTCTTAACACCGCGATAAATCTGCACCTGCGCCTCGCCGTAATCCGTATCTTCCTGTCTGACCACAGCATCATATCCTTCCGGCACATAAGATCCGGTCATCACTCTTACCGCACAGCCTTTTTCACAGGGAAGCTTATCGTAATCTCCGGCAAACAGTTCTCCTACGACCCGAAGGCTCACAGGACGATCACTGTCTGCCCCCAAAGTATCCTCAGCCCGCACCGCATAACCGTCCATGGCAGATTTCGGATAGGGCGGAATCATCATGTCTGCCACAATATCTTCACTGATGACTCTGCCTGCGGCTTCCGTAATTGCCACATATTCTGTTCTCTCCACCGGCTGTATCTCCGACAGCATTGCTTCCAGACATTCTTCTAATTCCTGCATATTATCCAATCCTTTTCTACAATACTATAATCCGGATACTATTACTATTTCTCGCATACTCTGCCATCATGGTAGATTTCCATGCGATCCGGCCATGCTCTGCAGATCAGCGTAAGATGATATTTTTCTGCCAGCTGCACCGCCTGATCCGTCGGCACCGCTTTGGATGCCAATACCGGAATTCCCGCAGCAATCACCTTCTGTACCATATCCGTAGGTACCCGCCCTGTGGTAAATAAAATACATTTTTCCAAATCAAGCTTCTCACGCAGCGCATATCCGATACATTTGTCCAGTGCATTGTGTCTGCCGATATCTTCCATATGACAGAGACATTTTCCCTCTGTCCCCAGATAACAGCTATGGGTTCCGCCGGTCTGCCGGTGCAGTCCGGAATCATTGGCGAATTCTTCGGCCAGTGCAAAAATCCATTCTTCCTGCCATGCTGCCTGCGGCAGTCTCGTCAGTTCTTTCCTGCCGTTTTGCTCCAGAAAAATCCGGCTCCCCGTGCAACAGGTGGCTTCTCTGCCGGAAGCTGTCCTACTGTCCTCGCTGCATAAATCTTCCTGTAAAAATACTCTGGCACTTCTGCCGCTCTCACAGATTGTGATGCTTTCCACATCACTGACTCCCCGGATCCATCCTTCCGTAAACAGTCGGCCAAGTATAAGTTCCACTAAATGATCTGCCGTGCAAGTCAACCGGAACGTCAGCAGTTCATTCACATATACATCCAGAAAGTGCTCGCAGATAATATCCCGTTTGGATGTAATCTTCTCCGCCTCCGCAGTCTCTGCTGTCACTTCACCGTTTTCCGTAAGTCCTGAAGTCACTGCCATATAGGGATGTGGAATTGCTTTATTCAGTTGTTCCATACGGTCGTTGATCTGCACTTAAGCCTGTCTCCCATCGTTATCCGGTTTTGATTTTAAAATAATGTTTGCGTTACTGTCCGACTAATAGTAACATCCTTGTGTAAGCACTTACATTTTACACCATCAGAGATACATCTGCAAGAGAAAAAGACAAATGGAGTGTATTATCGGAGGTGATACAGATGGGAAATCTATTGAAAGGTACATAGAGATGTTAGAAACAACTGTCGGCATCGTCGGTATTATTGTTACGATACTGATCATCGTAACAATGATCAGTATCGTACAGACTGCCCGGAAACATAGACATCAAAAAAGCAACCGCCCTCCCCAGGAATAGGTTGCTTTTTTGATAGGTAACTGAAAACCTAGGTGAACCGTTGCTGTACGGTAGCACTCTTTTTCTTTTCATTATCTTATCACGCTCTATCTTGTTAGTCAATAAATTTTCTATGATAGAAAACGCTCATATAGAAAACACTTCCGGTCTTTCGACCGAAAGCGTCTTTTTACAATAGGTTAATTACTCGATTACATGAATCCATCCCTTAGGAGCTTCGATTCTGCCCATCTGGATACCGGTCAGAGTCTCATACAGCTTCTTGGTGGTAGGTCCCATCTCGTTCATGCCGCTGGGCAGGCAGATTTCCTTACCATGGTCAACGATCTTGCCTACAGGAGAGATTACTGCGGCGGTACCGCACAGTCCGGCCTCTGCAAAGTCTTTTACTTCGTCCAGATATACTTCTCTCTCTTCTACTTCCAATCCCAGATATTCCTTGGCAACATATACCAGAGAACGACGGGTGATGGAAG
>CAKRRU010000071.1 GCA_934394515.1 uncultured Acetatifactor sp. | reverse complement strand
AGCCGGAAGCAGAGAGCAAGATCACCAAGATCTTACTGTTAGGTGGTGCGCTGGCAGAGGCAACCGCTATTTACGGTTTCGTTATCGGTATCCTGATCATCTTATTCATGGCATAACTATCCGAAGCCGGAAACGGCACAAACGTATAACGAAACACAAGAAAGGATGAAAACTCATGCTGAGATTAGATATTAATATTGTATGGACCATCCTGAATCTGTTGATCATCTTTGCCATCGTGAAAATCTTCCTGATCAAGCCCATCCACAAGATCCTGGACGCGAGACAGGCAGAGATCGACAAGCAGTATGCAGATGCCAAAGCTGCTCAGGACAGTGCTGATGAACTGAAAAATCAGTACGAAGCATCCTTAAGCGGTGTTCAGGCAGAAAAAGAAGGCATCCTGAACGAGGCCAGAGGCAAGGCAAGTGCAGAGTATGACCGTATTGTGGCAGATGCCCAGACCGAAGCGAAGAAGATCATGGACAATGCGGACAAGAATGCGGCACTGGAAGAGCAGAAGCGCATCCAGCAGGCACAGGAGCAGATCGCAGATCTGGTCGTAGAGGCAACCGCAAAACTGGTGGCAGCCAAGCAGAACGCAGATTCAGACAGAGAACTTTACAACCAATTTATAGCAAAGACAGGTGAAAAGATTGATTAGTACAGCTTTAGAATACGCAAAGAGATTGCGTGAACTGAATATCCCCGGAGACATTGTAGGTCAGACAGGCGATATCTTCAAAGCCGTACCGCAGGTGAAGCTGGATTTCGAATCTCCTGCCGTGGCACTGTCTGCCAAGCACAATGTAATCGAAAAAGTATTCCCCTTACAGATCAGAGATTTTCTGAAGGTCCTGTGTGATAACGGAGATGTCGGTCTGTGGGATGATATCTGCACCGCTTACAGAGAGCTCTCTCCCGAGAAAAAGGAAGAGTTCGTCGTGACCCTGTCCTATGTGACAGCACCGACAGATGAGCAGCTGCAGAATATCCGTGATTTTGTACAGAAGAAATATCACAGAGACGATATGGTCTTCGAAACGAAGGAAGATCCGGCTCTGGGCGGTGGTTTCATCATCCGTGCCGGCAACGAGGTCTATGACTGGAGCACCAATGGACGTATGAAGCAGTTCGCGGAGAAGCTTTCCCAGGTGGGAAAGACAGCCAGCGAGCAGGGGATCATTTCCATTCTGAAGGGGGAAATCGAAGATTTCAACCTTCAGGCACAGGAAAATGAGATCGGTTCTGTCAGCTGGGTAGGTGACGGTATCGCGAATGTCAATGGTATCGACCATGCGGAATACGGCGAAATCGTTATCTTTGATTCCGGTGTCAAAGGAATGGTACAGGATGTCCGCAGAGATGAGATCGGATGTATCCTGTTCGGCCATGATACCGAGATCCGTGAAGGCACCAGAGTGGTCCGTACCGGTAAGAGAGCCGGTATCCCCGTAGGCGAAGGCTTCAAGGGCAGAATCGTGGATGCACTGGGAGCACCGATCGACGGCGCAGGTCCGATCAAAGAAGAAGGCTACCGCCCAATCGAGCAGCCGGCACCTTCCATCGTGGACAGACAGTCCGTAGGAGTACCTATGGAAACCGGTATTCTGGCAATCGACTCCATGTTCCCCATCGGCCGCGGACAGCGTGAGCTGATCATCGGTGACCGTCAGACCGGTAAGACTTCCATCGCCATCGATGCGATTCTGAACCAGAAGGGCAAGGATGTGGTATGTATCTATGTCGCCATCGGCCAGAAGGCATCCACTATTGCAAAACTGGTAGGAACCCTGAAAAAGCATGATGCCATGGATTACACGATTATCGTATCCGCTACCGCCAGCGATCCTGCACCCCTGCAGTATATCGCACCGTATTCCGGTACGGCACTGGCTGAGTATTTTATGTATCAGGGCAAGGATGTCCTCATCGTATACGATGATCTGTCCAAGCATGCGGTAGCTTACCGTGCACTGTCCCTGTTACTGGAGCGTTCTCCCGGACGTGAAGCATATCCCGGAGACGTCTTCTATCTGCATTCCAGACTGCTGGAGCGTTCCGCAAGACTGAGCGCAGACAAGGGCGGCGGTTCCATCACCGCATTGCCGATTATCGAGACCCAGGCAGGCGATGTATCCGCCTATATTCCGACCAATGTTATCTCTATTACCGATGGTCAGATTTTCCTGGAGAGTGATCTGTTCTTCTCCGGTATGAGACCCGCAGTCAATGTCGGACTGTCCGTATCCCGTGTAGGTGGTGCCGCACAGACGAAGGCAATGAAGAAGGCAGCCGGAAGTATCCGTATCGACCTGGCACAGTTCCGTGAGATGGAAGTGTTCACACAGTTCGCTTCCGACCTGGACAATGCGACCAAGGAGCAGCTGCAGCATGGTCATGTACTGATGGAATTGTTAAAACAGCCGCTGTGCAGGCCTTTGAGCATGGCAGAGCAGGTTATGACCCTGTGTGCAGCCAACGGCAGAGTGATGCTGGATGTGCCTGTAAATCAGGTAAAGGATTTTCAGATGAAGTACTTAGACTACATGAAGGAACAGCACAGTGATATCGTTCGTCAGCTGGAGACCACCAAGGCTCTGGATGACGAGCTGAACAAGCAGATCTGCGATGCGGCAACGGAATTCAAGAAAGAGTTCTTACAGAAATAAGATAGAACATTTTTGTGAGACACAGATAGAAAACAGGAGGTAAAACATGGCAAATACGCGAGAAATACAAAGTCGTATGAAAAGCATTCAGGATACTATGAAGATCACCAATGCCATGTATATGATCTCTTCCACGAAGCTTCGGAAAGCGAAGAAGAATCTGGAAGAGACAGAGCCTTACTTCTATACTCTGCAGACGATGGTCAGCAGAATCGTCCGCCACTTACCGGAGATCGATAACAAATACTTTGATGAGCGGAAGGACAAGCCGGCAGAAGAGAGAACCGTAGGTCTGGTGGTAGTTACCGCAGACAAAGGTCTCGCCGGAGCCTATAATCATAACGTACTGAAAATGGCAGAAGAACAGATGCAGAAGGCGGCTGGAAAGTGCAAGCTGTTCGTCGTGGGAGAACTGGGACGTCAGTATTTCGGTCACAGAGGAATCGAGGTAGCCGAGCAGTTCCACTATACCGCACAGAACCCGACACTGCACCGCGCACGTATCATCACGGAGACCATCCTGGAGCAGTTCAAAGAGGAACAGCTGGATGAAGTATACATCATATACACCAGTATGCTGAACAGTGTGACCACGGAACCGAAGATGATGCGGCTGCTGCCGATCGTGAGAGAGCGTTTTATCAGTAAGGACGGAAAAGACCTGAGCATGTATCAGGAGCCGTTAGTGATGAATCCCTCCCCGAAGGCAGTGCTTGACAATATTGTCCCGGATTTTGTCATGGGATATGTATACGGTGCACTGGTAGAGTCGTTCTGCAGTGAACAGAATGCCAGAATGATGGCCATGGAGGCGGCGAATAAAAACGCTTCCGCCATGATCCACGATCTGTCCATTCAGTACAACCGGGTACGTCAGGCTATGATCACCCAGGAGATCACCGAGGTCATAGCCGGTGCCAAGGCGCAGAAAAAGAAGAAAAAGGCAAGAAAGGAGGTCCTGAACAAGTGAGTAACGTAAATGAAAAAAATCATGGTAAAATCGTTCAGGTCATGGGACCTGTTGTAGACGTAGAGTTCGAGAACAATGACCTTCCTTTTATCAAGGATGCCCTGGAAGTTTACAACGAAGGCAAGCGTCTGGTCATGGAAGTGGCACAGCATATCGGTAACAATACCGTACGCTGTATTATGTTAGGTGCCAGCGAAGGACTTTGCAAGGATATGGACGTCATTGCTACCGGAAAAGGAATTCAGGTTCCGGTAGGCAACAAGACACTGGGCAGATTGTTCAATGTACTGGGAGAGACCATCGATGGTGGAGAATCCCTGGAAGGAGAAAAACATTGGGTCATTCACAGAGATCCGCCTTCCTTCGAAGAGCAGAGCCCTGTTGTAGAGATGCTGGAGACCGGTATCAAGGTCATCGATCTGCTGGCACCTTACGCAAAGGGTGGTAAGATCGGTCTGTTCGGTGGTGCCGGTGTCGGCAAGACCGTATTGATTCAGGAGCTGATCCGTAATATCGCTACCGAGCACGGCGGATATTCTATCTTCACCGGTGTCGGAGAGCGTTCCCGTGAGGGTAATGACCTGTGGAGTGAGATGAAAGAATCAGGAGTACTGGAGAAGACGGCACTCGTCTTCGGTCAGATGAACGAGCCCCCCGGAGCACGTATGCGTGTAGCCGAAACGGGACTGACCATGGCGGAGTACTTCCGTGATGAAGAGCATCAGAACGTGCTGCTGTTCATTGATAATATTTTCCGTTTCGTACAGGCAGGTAGTGAGGTATCCGCGTTACTTGGCCGTATGCCTTCCGCAGTAGGATATCAGCCCACACTGGCTACCGAAGTCGGTGAGTTACAGGAGCGTATCGCTTCCACGAACAAGGGTAGTGTTACTTCCGTACAGGCTGTCTATGTGCCTGCGGATGACTTAACTGACCCCGCACCTGCGACTACGTTCGCACATCTGGATGCCACCACCGTTCTGTCCCGTAAGATCGTGGAACAGGGTATTTATCCCGCAGTGGATCCTCTGGAGTCCACTTCCCGTATTCTGGAAGAGGATGTGGTAGGTAAGGAGCATTACGAGACTGCACGTCAGGTGCAGGCAATGCTGCAGAAGTACAAAGAATTGCAGGATATCATCGCAATCTTAGGTATGGAAGAGCTGTCCGACGAGGATAAGGTCACTGTATACCGTGCCCGTAAGATCCAGCGTTTCCTGTCCCAGCCGTTCCATGTGGCAGAGAACTTCACCGGTGTACCCGGTAAATATGTACCTGTCAAGGAGACCATCCGCGGATTCCGTGCAATCATCGACGGTGAGATGGACGAGTATCCGGAAGCTGCTTTCTTCAATGTAGGAACCATTGATGAGGCAGTGGAAAAGGCTAAGAAGCTCATGGCACAGTAAGGAAAGGCGGTGTGCATATGAACACCTTCAGTTTGAAGATCATTGCCAGTGATAAAGTATTTTACGACGGAAAATGCGGCATCATCATCGTACCGGCACTGGACGGAGAGCAGGCGATCATGTCTCATCACGAGGATATGGTCATTGCTACAAAGGAAGGCGAGGTACGTTTCAAGGAAAAGGATGAGGACGACTGGACCAAAGCCGTAGTCGGTGTGGGTTGTGTCTATATCTCCCATAACCGTGTGATCATGCTGGTGGATACCGCAGAGCGCCCGGAGGACATTGACAGAGTCCGTGCGGAAGCAGCACTGGAGCGTGCCAAAGAGCAGCTGCGCCAGAAGCAGAGCATCCAGGAATACCACGTCTCCCAGGCATCCATGGCGAGAGCCATGCTACGACTGAAAGAAGCCGGGAAATACGAAGTGAAATAACTAAAGTAAAATATAAGTAAAAATCAACAAAAATAAGCCTGTAATGTTAGCAAATGTGTGCAAAACGGAAATTGTTATTTTTCTGTCATTGCGCTAAAATCTCTACAGAATCATAAGGAGATTAAGCAATGGATTATTTACAGAAAAAATCAATCCGAAGTGTCGTAGCTGCCATTGCAGGCTTTTTGCGTCACTCCGTTCGAAAAATAGGCATTACGAGGGAGAAGCTTCCTTCATGTGTTGCGCTTGCGGTATGTCCGCTTGTGACGTTTTATTTGTTTGAAATGTATACGCACAATCCGTTCACAACGATGCATTTTAAGACACAGGTTCTGAATATGGCGTTTTATGCATTGACAGCATTGTTACTATTCGGAATTGTGAAATATGTCCGTGCGGCGCTGATGCTGCAGACGGCATTTTTCATGGCGGCCGGACTGGCGAATTATTATGTGCTGAACTTCCGGTCTGCACCTATTATGCCTTGGGATATTTATTCCATCGGTACGGCAGCCAGCGTGGCAGGAAATTTCAGTTATGAGCTGTCGGCCAAGACGGTGCTGGTGATCGTCGGATTTTTGATCCTGCTGTTGATCGAGAGCCGTTTTCACATGAAGGTTCCGGCAAAGGTTGCGAAGAGAGCAGCATTGATTCTCTTAAGTGTCGCACTGATCTATGGTTATACCGGTATGGTGCAGAGCGAGAATTTTGTGAGAAGTTTCGGCCTGTATGACAAGCTGTTTACTCCTACCGTCATGAATAAGAGAGATGGCAACATTGTGGCATTCCTGATGGAACTGGAATATCTGGATGTGGAGAAGCCGGAAGGATATTCCGCGGACGGAACCGGAAGCAGGTATGAGCAGGCAGGGAAGGATTCTGCAGGTCTTACGGCAGCAGTGGAGGATCCTGAGAGCGTGAAACGTCCCAATATTATCGTGATCATGGATGAGGCATTCTCCGATCTGGCAGTCAGAGGTGATTTTACGACCAATGAGGACTATATGCCGTTTATTCACAGCCTGCAAAAGGGTGCGGAGAATACCAGAACCGGTTATCTGAATGTTTCCGTGCTGGGTGGGAATACTGCCAATACGGAGTTTGAATTCCTCACGGGAAATACCATCGGATTTTTACCCCAGGGAAGTGTGGCTTATCAGCAATATGTGCAGAAAGAGACACCGTCACTGGCGTCTTATCTGAAGGAACTGGACTATCATACCGTGGCGATTCACCCTTATTATGCCAGCGGCTGGGACAGAGACAGAGTCTATCCGCTGCTGGGATTTGATGAATTCCTGTCACAGGATGATTTCAAGAATCCGAAGCGAATCCGCAATTACATCTCCGATGAGAGCAGCTTTGCCAAAATCATTGAACTGTATGAGAACAAAAAAGAGGGCGAGCCTCTGTTCGTCTTTAATGTAACCATGCAGAATCACAGCGGATATGAGGAAGAGTTCCATAATTTCATGCCGGATATCACGGTGGACGGTATTGATTCCAAGGCATTGCCCATGTATCTGTCACTGGTGAAGCAGACAGATTCCGCATTACAGGGGCTGATCGATTATTTTTCACAGGCAGATGAGGATACCATGATCGTCTTTTTCGGCGACCATCAGCCCACGACTTATGTGAGCAATCCAATCTTAAGAAATAATAAAGTGGATCCCGAGACTTTATCAGATGAGGAAAATCTGTTAAAATATAAAGTACCTTATGTAATCTGGAGCAATTTTGACATCGAGGAACAGACGGACGGGGAGACTAGTGCCAACTATCTGGCCATGGATGTGTTGGAGAACTGTGATCTGCCGCTGCCTGCCCTGCAAAGCAGTCTGACAGAGCTTCGTAAAGAATATCCGGTCATCAGTGCTGCCGGGGTAAGAAAAAGTGATGGCACGCTTACGACGGTGAAGGAATGTGGGGAAGCATTGAACGATTACCGGAGTCTGGAATATTATCTGCTGTTTGATTACGGAAGGTAAGAAGCAATCTTATGAATTTATGTCTGCGCATGACGGCACTGTATAATAAGAATGCGAAAATGTGAAAAACAGACGATGGAAAGACGCGGGAGTATATCATTATGAACGGCAGAACGAAGACAGCTACAAACGCAGAGCGCGGAATGCAGAGAGGTATTTCTCTGCTTGCATTCCTTGTGCCTGCGATTGTCATGCTGATCCTTTTTATCATCAGAGGCATATATCCTTTTGGCGACCGGAGCTTTTTATTCTCCGACATGTACCATCAGTATATGCCTTTTTTGAGTGAATTTGTGCACAAGATCAAAGCAGGCGAGGGACTGTCCTATTCTTACAATGTGGGGATAGGATCAAATTTTCTCGCACTGTATGTGTATTATCTGGCGAGTCCGCTGAACTGGTTTGTTTTTTTGCTACCGGAAAATCTGATCATGGAGTTTATGAGTTATCTGGTGATCCTGCGGATTGGTCTCATGGGACTTACGTTCAGCATTTACCTGCGCAAAGCATTCGGCAAGGCAGATCAGGCGGTACTTTTGTTCTCAACGTGTTATGCACTGTCCGGTTATCTGGCAGCTTATAACTGGAATGTGATGTGGCTGGATTGCCTGATTTTATTACCGCTGATTTTGCTGGGGCTGGAAAATCTGGTCAAAGAGGGAAGGTGGGTCATGTATACCGTCACGCTGGGATTGTGTATTCTGACCAACTATTATATCTCTATTATGATCTGTATTTTTCTGGTGTTATATTTCGGAATGCTGCTGATCACAGAACATAAGACAATGAAGATTGCAGAAAACAGTGGAAAATGCAGGGCAGTGTTCGGGCGGATTGCAAAGTTTGCATTTGCGTCGTTATTGGCGGGCGGACTTGCGGCGGTATTATTGATTCCGGAGGTCTGTGCGATTCTGCGGACGGATTTCGGCAATTCGGATTTCCCGAGTACGCTGACTTCTTATTTTTCCGTATTAGATATGCTGGCAAGACACTGTATGTGCGTGACTACGGAGAGAGGGCTGGAGCACTGGCCCAACATCTATTGTGGTGTGGCAGTATTTTTACTGGTGCCGATGTACGCACTGAATGAAAAAATATCGGTGCGAAAGAGATTCTGCAATCTGGCACTGGCAGGATTTCTGCTGCTGAGCTTCAGTACGAATGTGCTGGATTTTTTGTGGCACGGATTGAATTATCCGGATTCTTTGCCGGCCAGACAGTCGTTTTTGTATATTTTCCTGATTTTGGTGATGTGCTATGATGCGTTCCGGAATGTGGAAGGGACTTCGCCGAGACAGATCTTGTACGGTTATCTGGCAGCAGTAGTATTTTTACTGGCTTGTGAGAAATTCGTGGAAAGCGAAGATTTTGATACCGGTATTGAAGTGCTGACACTTGTATTCGTTACAATCTACGGAGTGATTCTGTATCTGTACCGGACCAGGAAGGATGAACTGACCAGACAGGTTCTGGGGATTCTGACGCTGGCCTGTGTGGTGGCGGAATTGAGTATCAATACATTCAACACCAGCCTGGGAACGACAGGACGGAGTGCTTACCTGGGAGATCAGGAGGATTACAAGGCACTGTATGAACTGGCCAAAGAGCAGGAAGGGAATGACTTCTTCCGTATCGAGAAGTTCACCCGTAAGACGAAAAATGACGGAACCCTGACAGGGTATCCTACAGCGTCTGTTTTTTCCTCCACCATGAATTCCGGCGTGATGGATCTGTATAAAAAGCTCGGCATGCGTCACAGCAAGGTGTATTACGGTTATGACGGAGCGACTGCGTTCGTGGCAGCACTTTTGAATGTGGACTATATGTTCGGCGAGTCTGCAAAATATGAGAACGGTCTGTACGAAACGGTACAGAACAGCGGCGATATTTATTTATATCATTGCAAATATACCTTGCCGTTCGGTTATGTGGCACCGACCGGATGGGATATTCCTGAGGAGAGCGGTACCAACGGAATGTGGGTGCAGAATCAGTTAGTGGAAGATCTGGGAATCACAGAGGAACTGTTAGAGCATGCGACCAGCGAGGCTTCCGGAGATAACGTATGCATTACGGCTGACCGGGCAGGCTATTATTATGCGAGAATCAATGTGTCCGGTACGAAAAAGGTACAGGTGCTCGGCGGAACACTCGAGACACAGGACTACAGTGACTTAAAGGACGGCTCTGTTCTGTATCTCGGTTACCTGCAAAAAGGTGAAAAAGTCACTCTGACCAACGGGGATGACACGGATGATACTCCGAAGGTATCGGCAGAAGCCTATGTATTGAACAAAGAAGTACTGGCACAGGCTGTGGAAATGCTGTCGGTAGAGCATCTGGAAAATGTACAGATGGACAGTACCCATATCTTTGGTACACTGAATTTGCAGAAAGCAGGACGTCTGATATTATCCGTGCCATATGAAAAAGGCTGGACTGTGAAAATCAATGGGGAGACGGTAGAACCTGCGACATTTGGGGATGCGTTACTTGCATTTGATCTCGCGGCAGGGGATTACACCATTGAGATGCACTATGTACCGGAAGGACGGGATATTGGTATTTTGGTGAGTGTGGGAAGCGGATTGCTATTATGCGCATGTCTGTTGTGGAAACGTCGAGGTTCGAGAGGAAGAGGGGAGGCTTCACATGAACAAAAAGAGTGTTTGTGATACTTTGCGGCGGACTTTTCTGATCCTGGCGGGATCTTTTATCATGGCAGTAAACCTGAAGAGCTTTGTCCGGGCAGGAGGATTGATTCCGGGAGGATTTAACGGTCTGACCAGACTGATCCAGGAGATCAGTGTAATGCTATGGCATGTGGAACCGCCTTTTTCGGTGATCAATTTTATCCTGAATGCCATTCCCGTGGTCATCAGTTTTAAATTTATCGGGAAAAAATTCACCGGCTATTCCTGCCTGATGATCGTGGTGAGTGGTATCCTGACGGATATGGTGCCGGCATTTCCCATCACGGAGGATATTCTGCTGATTGCTATTTTCGGAGGCCTGATCAATGCACTGGCGATCAGCCTGTGCCTGTTTGCCAACGCGACCAGCGGCGGAACGGATTTTATCGCAATCTTTCTGTCGGAGCGGTACGGAATCGATTCCTGGAATTATATTTTCGCCGGAAACGTCGTGATCCTGGGAATCGCGGGAGCGTTATTCGGATGGGACAAGGCGCTGTATTCCATTATTTTCCAATATACTTCCACGCAGGTACTGCATGTGCTGTACAAACGCTATCAGAAGCAGACACTGATCATCGTGACCAAGCGGCCGGAGGACGTCTATGAGGCGATTGCGGAGATCACACATCATGACGCGACACTGATCCAGGGAGAAGGCTGTTATTCCAAACAGGAATGTGACGTGCTGTATTCCGTAGTGGGACGCGATGAGGTGAACAAAGTCGTGAATGCGGTACGGGAGACGGATCCGCAGGCCTTTGTCAACATGATTCGTACGGAGAACCTGGCGGGCCGGTTCTACCAGAGACCGAATGACTGATTAATAAGCCTGAGTATCAGATCAACTGACGCTCAGGCTTGCGTACTTTTTAGGGGAAACGCCCACGGCTTTGGTAAAGGCTTTGAAAAAGTTACTATAGTCCGTGAAACCGCTGCGCTCGAAAGCGTCCATAACGTTGCCGTTTTCATTCAGGACGGCTTTGGCGATGCTGATGCGTCTGGCGGTAATGTATTTGTTAATCGTAGTGCCGGTGGCGGATTTGAAGATCCGGCAGATATAGGATTCACTGAGGTAGAACTGCCCGGCCAGCTGCTCTACGGTAATCGGCTGGGAGATATTCTGGTTAATATAGGCCAGAATGTCATCTACCTGATGATTGTAGCGATAAGAGCTGTCCCTGTATTCGGAGGAGACTGCCGCATTTTTCACTTCGCCGGCTTCCGTACCCGTTTGTTCCGCACTGCGTACGAACAGGGTGTTGAGCATGACCATCAGTTCCATGAAGGCGGCATATTCCGTGATGTCATGGGCAAAGCCTTCTGCGGAGGTGATCTTGTTAATATAATAGAGGAAACGCTTTTGCTGTTCCTTGTTCAAGGACAGCTTATGGGAATAGGGAGCTGTGCGGTGCGTAAAACAAAACGCCAGATCGGTCTCTTTTGTTGAAAGCTGTTTCATAAAATCCGGTGCGACCGACAGGACAATCCGTTCATGGACAGAATTGTCGATCTGGGTCAGCTTGTGACTTTCATACTGGTTGATGATAAAGAGATCCCCCGGAGCAATCGTATAAAAACAGTTGTCGATCAGAAACTGTTTGCCGCCGCAGATGGAATAATAGATCTCGTAACAGTCATGGATATGCATATCCATGGCTTTTTCTTCTTTATAGAGGTGCGCAATGGCAAAAGTGCCGGACGTTTTACAGTTTTCTATGGCTGTTTTACAGGAGGTAAGTTCTTCCATGATAATGCTCCTTTTTCTTTTTGTGTTCCCTATTGTAATTTATCATGCAATTACAACACAACAGTTCCGGCTGCAAACCATGACTTTGTGCAATAAGCGCTGTTCTGTATCTATAGTAAATGAAAAGTTCAAAATTTGCAATGTTTATACAAAAATATGAAAAGACATTGAGAATTTTTTCGAGTATACTTATCTCATACAAACGTAAGAAGCGCTTACAGATCTTTCAAAATTTTTATAAAAAAAGTAAAAATGTGTTGGAAATGGTTACAATGATATGTTATAATGTAAGTGCTTTCATAAAAAGGTATCATTCAATGACGGCACGCAGGCCGTAGTTGAGGAAAGAGAGGCGTAAGGTGGAACTTAGAACAGCAGTATCACCAAGAGATGTGAAGCATTATACCACAGAGCGTCTGAGAGAAGAGTTTCTGATCCAGAATCTGTTCGTACCCGGCGAGATCAAGCTGGTGTACAGCCACATCGACAGAATCATTACAGGAGCAGCAGTTCCTGTAAGCCCCATCACTCTGACCGCCGGAGATGAACTCCGTGCAGAGTATTTCTGCCAGAGAAGAGAACTGGGTGTGATCAATATCGGCGGAGCAGGTATGATTACCGTTGATGGCAAAGTGTACAAGGTAGGCTACAAGGAGGCCATGTACATAGGAATGGGCTCCAAGGAGATCATTTTCGCAAGCGAGGATGAGAAGCAGCCCGCTAAATTTTATCTGAATTCCGCTCCCGCACATAAGACATATCCGACCGTGCTGATCAAGCCGGAAGGTACTCCCGAAGAGGGCGTGGTCATTGTAAAGGATGAGAATAAAGTAGAGCTGGGTACTCTGGAGGATGCGAACCACAGAGTCATCTGCAAGTATATCCTTCCCGGACAGGTAGAGAGCTGTCAGCTGGAGATGGGTATGACGAAGTTAGCGCTCGGCAGCGTATGGAACACCATGCCCTGTCATACACATGACAGACGTATGGAAGTATATCTGTATTTCGATATGCCTGAGGATGCTTTCGTAATGCACTATATGGGTGAGCCGGATGAGACCCGTCACATTGTAATGCGTAATGAAGAGGCAGTCATTTCTCCCAGCTGGTCCATCCATTCCGGATGCGGTTCCAGAGCATATACCTTTATCTGGGGTATGGTCGGAGAAAATCAGGACTTCGACGACATGGACGGTGTCGACAACAGAGATCTCAAATAACATAAAGCAGTAACTCAAATAACAGTTAACATAATGTGCCGAAAGAAAATTTCGTAGCACAGCATTAAGAAAAGGAGAGAGAATAATGTCAGAATTCACTAATTTCTCACTGGAAGGTAAGGTTGCTCTGGTAACAGGCGCATCTTACGGTATTGGTTTCGCTATCGCTTCCGCATACGCAGAGGCAGGTGCTACCATCTGCTTCAACGATATCAAGCAGGAGCTGGTAGACAAGGGAATCGCAGCATACGCTGAAAAAGGCATCAAGGCTCACGGCTATGTATGTGACGTTACCAATGAAGAAGCAGTTAACGCTATGGTAGCTCAGATCGAGAAGGAAGTAGGTACCATCGATATCCTGGTGAACAA
>CAKRRU010000070.1 GCA_934394515.1 uncultured Acetatifactor sp. | reverse complement strand
TCCCACCACCCACGGCTCTCTGTAAAATTCCCTAAGGCTTACTACTCTTCCTCACAGGTTTGGTAAACTTATGAATATTGTTTATGTGTCTTAGAATAATCTCAATTCTTTCATTTGTCAATACTATTTTTTGAAAATTTAAAACTATTCCGCTGTCTCAGGTAGTGTTATCACTACCTTGAACAGATCCCCGTCCGTAACGATCTCCATGCTGCCATGCTGCAATTCCGTCAGGCTCTTGGCAATGGATAAGCCCAGTCCGTTTCCTTCCATGTGGCGGGATTTGTCGCCTCTGGTGAACCGCTCTTCCAGTTCTTCCGGAGACATTTCAAGCGGAAATGCCGACATATTCCGGAAAATCACATTCACATTCTGCCCGTCATGCTCCACATTCAGATAGACGCGGCTGTCCGGTTGGGCATATTTGTAAATATTGTTGAAGAGATTGTCAAATACTCTCCACAGGTGTCTGCCGTCCGCCATGACCTTCACGGTCTCTTCCGGCTGCCGCACAATGGTATCCAGACCTTTTTCCGAGAAACGCTGTTCATATTCGCCTACCGCCTGTGACAGCAATACCGATATATCACATATTTCCGGATGCACTTCCAGATTTCCTGTGGTAGCTTTCGAAGCCTCCAGCAGATCATCCAACAGCTTCTTCAGCTTTTTTGACTGTCGCAGTAATACTTCCGCATACTCTGAAATGCGTTGTTCTTTCGCATCATCCATTTCTACTTCGTCCGATGCCACTTCTTTTCCGATCAGATCCGCATAATTGATAATCGAGGTCAGCGGCGTCTTGATGTCATGGGAGACATTCGTGATCAGCTCTGTCTTCAGATGCTCACTCTTCATTCTCTGCTCCACAGCGGCAGAGATGCCCTCGCCGATACGGTTCAGATTCTCCCCGTGTTCCTTGAAATCCAGGATCATGTGTGAAGTATCCAGATGGTAGTTCAGATCTCCCTCTGCCAGCGCCTCACTGCCTTCCTGCAGATTCTTACACAGGATCGCCGCAAATGTCACCGCCACGCACAGGATCACCTTCTCCAGTCCCCAGAAAAAGAGCAGTATACCAGAATAGCGGTAAAAAGCGATCAGCCCCAAAAATTCCACCAGACATACGACCAGGCAGAGTAATACCGTTCTCCATACCATAGGCGTTCCACGGAGCAATGTTTTCAGGCTGCGGAACAGTCCTTTACAGATCCTTGTGAAAAACCGCAGTACTTTATAAACGAGTGTATTCTGCCACCAGTTCCCCAGCTTCAGTCTCGTCGCCACTTCCATGCAGTAGATGGTGCACCACACCACTTCCAGAGAGAAAATGACCAGCAGCATGATCAGTTCCAACACATTCGTCAGATTTATTCCGATCCACCCCACACCGATGTACAATCCGATAAAAGCTCCGATCAGAACGATCACTGTGTACAGATCCAGCTGAATCTCGTTGAGCACACCGGGAACGATACCTTCCCTGCCGTTCTTATGTCCGGCACTGCACAACAGGAAGATAAAGCACAACAATGCCAGCACGCATGCCGTGCCGCAGACCACAGGGATCACATTGCGATAGTCATAAAATGACTCTGCATGACGATAAATCAGGGCATAATCGTCTTCTTTGGACAGTGCCGGATCCACGGTAATCGTCACTACAATACGGAGATTACGTTCTGCCAGGGTTTTCTCCTGATTTTCCTCCTCCAGCCAACCTGTATCTGTCAGGGCATCTTTGATCATCCATTTCGCATATTTTTCCGCTCTGTCAATAGGAACATAGATCTCCCCATTAACATTCATCGTCTCTTCAAGATTCAGATAACGCTCCAGATTTCCCGTGGTCAATGCTTCCAGCTCTTGCTGACTGGTCTCCGACTGTTCTGCGGCAATATACAATTCCCCACTGTCTGCGGTCTCTGTCATATCATCGGAATAGGTATCGCTTATACTTTCGGAGGATGTGCTGCCGCGTTGTATGTCGGTCCCCAGTCTCTGAGACTCCAGCGTGTAGGTCAGATGATTGGTCAGATCCTGATAATCCGCATTTGTCCATTCGTCCAGAAGTTCCTCCGTATCCGCATCATAGCTTTCGACCTTCACCCAGATATTACGCTGTCTGCAATAGGCTTCCATGGTCTGTCTGCCATCATCCACATACCAGTTTTTCACCTTGTACAGATCTTCACTGGCTTTCCGATAATACAGCATATCGTGAACAAAGACTGTTTTGCCGACGGAATAGGCTCCGTAATCTGCCAGCATGAGCGTACCGTAGAGTCCTGTCACTCCCACGATGGCAAAAGAGATCATCAAAAGAAACGCAATCACTTTTGCCAGGGTACTGCCGATAAGGCTGTCTCCCTGTTTTTCTGTTTTCTTCTTTTTCTCTGCCTTTTCTCTCTTCTTCCGTTCCTTTTTATTTTCTGTTTCCGTGGATGCACTCTGCGCTGTTTCCATCACGTCTTCCGCTGTTTCTTGTGTATTGGTCACACTGTTTGCTTCCCTGTTGTCCATACTTTTCTCCATTCCGCAGACACTTTTTTATTACTGCCCCTGCTTCTCGCACTTGTACCCCTGCCCCCAGACGACCTTCAGGTATCTGGGCTCTGCCGGGTTGATCTCTAATTTTTCCCGCAAATGTCTGATATGTACTGCGACGGTATTCTCACTGCCGAGAGGCAGATCGTTCCAGATCCTGGTATAAATCTCCTTCGGAGAAAATACCTGACCCGGATTCTGCAATAGCAGTTTCAAAATATCATACTCCGTAGGAGTCAATGCCACCGCATCGCCATCCAGCGTCACACGCTTTTCCTTGTCATCCAGTTCGATACCGCCGACCTTGATCACATCCGGGCGGACACTGCCACCGCCCAGCTGCATGTAGCGGCGCAGCTGTGATTTCACTCTGGCGGATACTTCGATGGGGTTAAAAGGCTTCGTGATATAATCGTCCGCGCCTACCGTAAGTCCCAGTACCTTGTCGGAATCCTCGCCTTTGGCCGTAAGCAGGATCACCGGCACATTACTCTTCTCCCGGATCTTAAGCATCGCCTGGATCCCGTCCATCTTCGGCATCATGATGTCCATGAGTACCAGATGGACTTCCTGTGTCTCCACCGCATGCACGGCTTCCTCACCGTCGAATGCCTCCAGAAAATGATAATTGGTGTCATTTAAGTATATCTTTAACGCGTTTACGATATCCTTCTCATCATCACAGATCAATATATTGTACATACTCTCCCTCATTTCCGTGCCTGTGCTGCCGCACGGCACATCATACGCAGGAACTGTCCTGCGCTGTATTCCCGTGACATCCGGTCTGCCTGCCGGTGATCACACAGATGTTCCGGGAATGCATTTATTGTAACAGATTACCGATTAATAAAAAACAGGAAAAACCTTTAAGATTTGTTTAAGGGAATGTTTTTCACAATAAAAAGACACCCTCTGCCATGCCAAGAAGGGCAAAAGCAAAGGGTGTAGATAATACATGTTGAAATGTGAACATCGAGCAGATCAGATATCCGATAATTCCTAAGAATACAGCAAGGCATTCCGGGCTCTGTCCGAGCCTTTTTTTCAGACCTGCAAGAGTAGTGACGAAGATACCGCCGTAAGCGACCACACCGGGGATTCCCTGTTCGATCAGCATATTCAGCCATTCGTTGTGCGCATTGGCATACAGGTTATTTTCCAGAAGGCCTCTGTTGATCCAGTCAATGATATCCGTGCCCCACTGGTACATTACATAATAATAGCTTCCTGGACCCGTACCGAAAGTTTTGAATAGCAGCCCCTCTTTTCCGTAAGTCAGCAGGGTGACCTTCCACAGCGCCGACCGTCCGTTGGCCGCCTGTGACAACACTTCACTCCCACGACCGATCACTCCCATAAGGATCAGACATCCGAAGAGCACCCCCAAAAGCACCGCTGCCGCCGCCAGAATGACACCGATTCTAAAAATCCTGCCACTCTCCAGAACATCTCTGCAATGCTGTCTCTCACGCAGCCGCAATACTGCATAGACTGCTGCCTCCAGAGCAAGCATCGCATACCACACCGGAGAAAAGAAGATGCCTTTTTCGACATCACCGGCCAGCACCAGCCCAGTCAGCTGAAACCGGATAAATATCCCAACCATAAATACCGAGAGCGGCAAAAGCAGCAGGATCTCCAGTGCCCGCAGAAGCTGTTTTCTCTGTCGCAGGGAAAACAACAGCAGCACCGCACTCAGACCGCATGCAGCCAGTATTGCCGTAGTGCTGTTAGAGGTGATTGCAGATGCAAAAAAAAGAAAACTACCGAACATCCCCAGGGCTCTGACACAGCCCTTTCCCATAAATGCCGTTGCCAGCGTAATTCCGGCGGTCACACTGATGTAACCGGCATACCAGTTATTATTGCCAATGGTAGATAACAGCTGCGTCCGGTTCCAGTCTCCGTTCTCCATCCCCCGGAACGTTCCCAGCACATCGATATCCAGGCGGTTCAGCAGGCCGATCAGGGTCACGATCCCCGCTGCGATTCCCGCGATCCACCAGATACTCCTGCTGCCGTCGTAATACCGGGATACCGCAAAATAGATTCCCACCAGAAGCACCTGTGTCAAAAGCCCCATATACCATCCGGGATATCCCAGAAAGGTATCCGCCTTGCAGGGACTGATCCCATAGGAAATCGCTGCGGATGCCAGATACAACAGCATAAACAGATCCGTTTTCTTCCGGGGGCGTTTCGTCTTATTGTTTCCTTCCGCGATTCTCTGCCACAGTACAGCCAGCATCACAAAGATTCCCAGTGCCAAAGTCGTATTGCGGAAAAACAGATACTTCGCGTTACCGATCATTACCAGTTTGTCCTGCATATACAGCGGCAATCCGGCGAACAGGATCACCAGATACGCATATACCAGTGTGCTCACGGTCTCTTTTGCATTTTGTTCCTTCTTTTTCATACGTTACATTATCCTTTTAACAGAAAACAAGGCACTCCTCATCTCTGAAGAGTGCCCTATTATCATTTTGTATTCTATGGATCCCTTACTTATTTGCCATAACGCATCTGCAGATACAGAGGGCCATACCACTGAATATCATTGTTCTCTGCTTTGCCGGCAGGAATGGTTACAGTATAATCCTTGCCCTCGAAGGTATACTCCAGCTTCAGAGCTACAGTCTTCTTCATGTACAGAGCCTTCATGATATCATTGGGCAGAGCGTTGATATTCTTGTCTCTGGTGATCGTGAAAGTAGTGCCATCCTTTGCATCAGCGATCTCACGGCACAGGTTCTCACGATAGCTTTCGAATGTGCTGATGGAAGGACCTTCAGCCTCTACATCTGTGCTACCGTTTGCTGTACCAGCATTTGCATTGCCCTCAGCAATAGCAAAGGTTGAGAAGTGTTTTACAGTAAAGGTCAATGTGTTAGCTGTTGCATCATAAATAGGTTTGATCTCCTCCAGTGCTCCATCTACAAAGTGGAAAATCACTGCCTTGCTTCCGTCTACGCCTGCGGGTGTTTCAATGGTAACAGCTACAGGAATCGTAAGGCTGGTAATCGGACCATAGTTGTTACTCAGGCTGATCTCTACATATACAGGATTAGAAGTTACTGTATATGTAGAAGATGCAATTGCAGGAGTAGCAGCCGGTGCTTCTACGCTCAGTGTGGCATTCCGTCCAACGAAACCTGCACCAACAACTCCTACTGCTCTTACAGAACCAGAGTTCTCAACAGTGGTATCTCCGATACCCAGTGCATTTTTGTATGCTGCTTCAATAGCTGCGATATCCTGAATGGTATCTTTTCCGGCATTCATTGCATTCTGCAGATCAGCAGTACCAATTCTTTCCAAAGACATCCAGGCGTCATATGCAGATGTCTCATTAGTGATTGTAGAAACATCGATAGCATCTACTGCTCTCTTTACTTCTGCTACCGGTTTAACAGTCGGTGTAGTTACGGTATTGTTCTCACTTGCTACAGATACCGTGGTTAATGCATTACTTCCGCAAGGTATTGCAAACACTGCAAATACAACAGCTGCGGCAATAAGTAATTTTTTCTTCATTTTCCCATTCCTCCTATGTGTAATATTTTGGAAATTTTTTAA
Source organism: uncultured Acetatifactor sp. (assembly GCA_934394515.1). Taxonomy (GTDB): domain Bacteria; phylum Bacillota; class Clostridia; order Lachnospirales; family Lachnospiraceae; genus Acetatifactor. The sequence continues at coordinate 7,397 of CAKRRU010000070.1, read as the reverse complement.
CCATCATTTATTCTACCCCCCCCCCGAAAAATTTTGTCAATACTTTATTCTCTTTTTTTACATATTTTTACATGTTTTTTTCAGATAAAAAAAGGCATGCCCCGCAGATTCTCTCTACGCAGGTATGCCTTCTGTGATTTCTATCAATACCGTATCCTGTTCTGAACTTAGTTCTTCTTATTTTTCTTATTGGAATGTTCCTTCAACTCTTCCAGCGCATCCTTGAATTTTTCAGAACTCATGGTAGGGTTGGAACGAATCATGTCGCGCTGGAAGAAATCTCTCAGGCTGCTGACACTCTCTTGATCCACCACGCTTCTGGTATATTTCTGACGCAGCTCTGCCACTTCGTTCTTCACACTCTCCAGATATTCACTGGGGGACTTCTGTGCAGAAGTACGAATGCTCTCCAGTTTCTCTTCAATACTGGTTTTCAGATCTTCTACCTTAGTGGTAATGCCCTCAGCAAAATCTTCCTTCTTCTGCGCCAGGCTTTCGCTGAAGTCTTCCCTGCGGTTCTCCAGGTCTTCACTGGTCACAGCAATAATGACATCCAGACGCTTCTGGATCCGCAGCATATCTTCCTTTGCCTTCTCCATTTTCTCCAGCACATCCCGCAGATCCAGGGCTGCCTTGAAGGATAATGCGAAGTCCGCTCCGATCAGCGCCGTCAGTATCAGTGTGACCGGGGTCAGGATACTGTTCGGAATGGACAGTACCAGATGCTCAATGGGCTTATGGATAAACTCTGTCATCAGGATCGTCAGGCCACCCCATGCCAATGAGGAGCCCAGACAGATATGTCCCTGAAAATTAAACTTATTCTTGGAATAGTCCCAGTATCTGACTTTAAACAAGGCTTCCATGGTCACACCGGTGACATATTCCAGGATCGTCGCCCCGATGCACCCGGCGATGTAGACCAGCACCAGATTGTCCTGAAACGGCATGGACACTACCAGCATCATGATGGCACCACTGCCATACAATGGCAGGAACGGTCCACGGCAGAAACCGCGGTTCACAAGCTTTTTACTTTTCAGGGATACATAGGTGGATTCAAAACACCAGCCGAAGAAACAATAAAAATAAAAGAAAAATAACCACTGGATTGCAGTATAATGATACACTGTATAACCTCCCTCAACTCTTCATCTACTTTCTGTCATCCGGCATTCCGTGCCGGAAATACTACGGATAGACTTCCGCCTCTATGGCAAGCTTTCCCTTTCTGGTGGCATGAGGTTCTCCGCTGACCCGGAATTTCCCGTAACCTCTGGCATTCACCACATCACCCTGTTCCAGTGCTTTGGAATTATTCTCGCATAACCTGCCGTTCACGTACACTTTTCCTGCCCGGAACAATTCCAGACAATCACTTCTTGATTTATTATATACTTTGGAAATGACAGCGTCAACACGGGGACTTGCTACCTGGATCACCTGCCGCAGCGGTTCTTCTTCCGGCACCTCTGCCGCGGCATCCACCACATCGCATTTCACATGGGTATGTCTGATCTGTTCCAGATTCTCACAGATAAATTCCGCGATGGTATCCTGACAGAACAGGAAGGCTTCACCTTCACCGGGCAGAATATCACCGATGGTGCTCCGCTCGATTCCCAGATTCATCAAAGCCCCCAGATAATCCCTGTGGGACAGCTTGTCCGCAAACTTTACAGAAAGCGGCCGGATCCGGATACAGCTGATAGGAAACGGCTGCTCGTATCCCAGATCCGTCTCGCTGCCGAATCGCAGCATCTTCCGTTCCGCCTGCTCTCTGCCACCGTATAACGTGATCCCTGCGAACTTCACTTCCCGTTCCACCTGCCACAGGGCATCCTGCTCCGCCAGACCCAGAAATCCGGTGAACGTATACTGGTTCTGATTGTAGGATTTCTCCGCCAGTTCCCGGATCCTGTTTTTTAATTGTTGTAATTCTTTTTCATTTTCCACGGACATACTCGTACAACCCTTATCTTACGTCTTTTGTCTATCCATTGCTGTCATTACTGTAGCATCCATTGTTATTTCGTATTACCGAAACATGATCACGTATCATCCCAGTGCTACATCCAGCATCATCATCAGTGCAAAACCGACAGCAAAAGCAATGGTTCCCAGATTGGAATGCGCTCCCTCACTGGCTTCCGGGATCAGTTCCTCCACGACCACATAGATCATGGCTCCCGCAGCAAACGCCAGCATATACGGCAGGATCGGTGTCACGATGCTTGCCAGTGCGATCGCCAGGATCGCTCCCACCGGCTCCACGGCTCCCGACAATACACCCAGTGCAAAAGATTTCCCCCTATTGTTGCCCTCACTGCGCAGCGGCAGGGAGATAATGGCTCCCTCGGGGAAATTCTGGATAGCGATACCAATAGCCAGTGTCAATGCGCCTGCCATGGTAACGGTCCCCTCGCCGCTTAATACTCCGGCGAAAATAGCTCCGCAGGCTGCTCCCTCCGGGAAATTGTGGATGGTCACCGCCAGCATCAGCATGGCCGTACGGTTCAGACTGCTCCTATGTCCCTCCGGTGCATCGCTTCCCACATGCAGATGGGGCACCATGCTGTCGATGAACAACAAAAAAACAATACCGATCAGAAAGCCCGTCACTGCGGGAAGAAATGCAAGCTTCCCCATATCTTCGCACATATTCATGGCCGGGATCAGTAAAGACCACACCGAAGCCGCCACCATGACACCGGCAGCGAATCCGGTAAATATTCTCTGTATGTTGCCGCCAATCTGCTTTTTCAGGAAAAAGACGCAGGCTGCTCCTGCAGTCGTTCCCAGAAACGGGATCAGAAGTCCGGCTGCTATACTCAAATTCATAAAACGCTCTCCTTTCTCCTGTTATCATATGTAATGCCTGTAACTTTTGTATCTTGTCTGTTTTATCTTTCGATCAGTCGGGATTCCGCGCCGCCGCTAAAATCCCGCCAGATCATTCCCCATCACGGCATACATCAGGAAATTCACGCCACACACCAGATGATACAGGAATACCGCAATCTCACCGATCACAAAAATCACTTTCCAGCTTCTGCACCATTCCCTGATATTCCGCGCCATAACGATCAGTGTCATCAGGAATACAAAAAACATACCGTGCATGTATCCCCAGGAAAAGTTGGCATGCATCATGCGGAAACCTTTTTCGTAAAAGGTTAAAAACATTGCTGTGCCGCACAAATAATTCAGCCAGGCAAACAGGTAATATTTGTTCTGCCGGATCGTCTTAAAATCAAATACCAGATTCAGCGCCAACACACCGATGGGCAGCGCCATTCCCATAATAATACTCAGAGGAATACTCTTGGAATAATTGCTCCATACTTTGGCAAATCCAACCGCAATGCCGGTCTCCTCTCCCATGACATTCGTCCCGGTAAAGATTCCGGAAAACTGGTACAGCAGCGCGATCCCCGTGGGGATCATGGTCAGGCAGAGGCTGAACGCATTGCGGAAACTTTTCCCGTGGCTTACGATCAGCTGTACCAGCAGGATTACCGCAATCAGTGGAACCACCACCATGGTATAACTGGGTTTTGTCATAGTTGTAAGCAATAAGCTTCCTGCGAACAGAGCACAGTTCTTCCATGGAAAATCTTTATGCCAGGGAAACACATTGGGGTAACTTTGGTACTCCGACAACACCTTTCCCGTTTCAAAAAAGCAGATGACGGCAAACGGTCTGGTTGCCAGATAAGTCGCATTCCAGAATGGATTAGGTGTATAGATACCCATGCAGCGGTATGCGTAATCGAACCCGAAGAACGCCGTATTTTTCGGGGAATACAGATTGGACAGTAAAAACAGTGCAAACACAAGTAAGGTTACGACAATGTCTGTCGCAGCCTGTCTGCCCTGTGTCAGTGTCTCATAATGATTCAGCTTCCGGATCTCACGGTTCATGTAATATTTCGTGATGACCACTGCCGCCAGATTGAACAAGGCTGTCGTAATCGCCATGGCCGCCGGTGCCCCGATCAGCCACGCGGAAAGTCTGGCCGTCCAGAACAAAACCGGATACGGAAATTCATAATTGCCCTGAATGCCTGCCACCTTATTCACATAATCCGGCATGTCCGACTGAAATCCGGGCACCTGGCAGCATTCCATCCAAAACAGATACAACATGACCCCGGTATATAAAAACAGCAGGAAAAGAAAGATTACTTTTCCTGCTGTTGTCTCCCGCAGGCCGCTCTTTGTGGGATTCTTTTTCATAGAGCCGATCCTTTCTAGTTAAAGCTGATTACGGGATCTTTGGGAGCCTTTGCTTTCTCCACGCTGACTGCATGAAGTACAGGGCCTTCTCCCTTATAGTCTGCAAAATATTCTTTGGCAACCTTCGCCGTCACCTTGACCCATTCTTTCTGCTTCAAAGCCTTTGTTCCCGCGAACTCGCAGGCGTATCCCAGAAATGCCATATCCTCCGCGCAGCAGGTCATCGCCATACGTCCCGGTACGAAATAGCCGTCGGGATATTCCTCAGGCTTCAGTACCATGGCCAAAAACTGAATATTTTTACCCTCATAGCGCTCCAGATGATCCATGGAGTCCAGATACCAGATACCGTAGCCCTGGTTGTCCAGTACAATGGGATCCTGGTTCAGATCATAAGGCAGATCCTCCTCGAAGATCTCGTCGATCTCTCCGTTGGAATCCTCGAAGATCACATCTGCGGAAGGATTGACCGCCTTGATATTACGCTTGTATACATTCAGATCCTTGATACCATCGCAACGGTTGAAAATGATCATCTCAGACTTGCGGATCATCTCAGCCAGAAGAGACTTCATATTGGTGTAATACATGGGGAAGGTGGAACCGTCGATGGTCGTGATCTGCTGCTCCACGCTCCAGTACCAGGGGAGCTTCATGTTGTTGCAATTCCACATGCCGTTGTATTCAATGATAATACGCTCCGGCTTGTATTTTTTCTCCAGTTCGATCAGATGATCGGGATTAAAATCTTCTTCCTCTTCGATCAATACCACTTCGGTACGGCTCTTTTTCAATAATGCGGGATCGTATTCATTCTCACCCTCTTCACATAAGATGAGCAGAGTCTTGCCTTTGGTCTGGAAATACGGTTGTCCCAGAGTAAACGTGATAAATTCTGTCTTACCGCTCTCCAAAAAGCCGTTTATGATATATACAGGTTTCTTAATTGCCATATCGATACCTTTCTTCCTTTGTTTCCCTTACTTGCGGAACAGTTCTGCAAGCTTGTCCTCGTCCAGTCTGGAACCGATGACACAGATCTTACCGGTCACTTCCGGCCTGCCGCTTCTGATGTCATGCTCTTCGGGAACATAGTCATAATATACCCAGGTGCCGTCCGGAGCGGGTACCATACCTTTGGCACGCAGGATGGCACCGTACTCTCCGCTGTCAAGAGCGGTGAGAATCTTCTCGATGTCCTCTGCACTGTAAGTGTTGGGAGTCTCAATCCCCCAGCTGGTGAACACTTCATCTGCATGATGATGGTGATGATGGTGGTCATGATCATGATCGTGACAGCCACAGGTGCAGTTCTCGTCATGCTCATGATGATGGTGCTCATGCTCGTCCTCATCATGACCGTGATGATGGTGGTGCTCATGTTCGTCCTCATCGTCGTCATGATGATGTCCGCAGCAGCACTCGTGATCATGGTCATCGTCGTCATGGTCGTGATGGTGATGATGGTGCTCGTGATCGTGGTCACAGCACTCGTCCTCGTCATGATCGTCATGAATGTGCTCCAGCATTTCCTTCATCATATCTTCCAGCTTGTCAGCACCTTCAATAGTCTTGAGTACTTCTTTACCGTCCAACTGTGCAAGCGGTGTCGTGATAATGGTAGCTTTGTCATTGTGCTCACGGATCATCTCTACGCAGGCATTCAGTTTTGCCTGGTCTACTTTATCAGTTCTGCTTAAGATAATGGTTCCGGCATACTCGATCTGGTTGCTGAAAAATTCACCGAAGTTCTTCATATACATCTTGCACTTGGATGCATCCACTACTGCTACTGCGCTGTTGATCTCCACATCCAGGTCACCGGCAACGTTTTCCACTGCCTTTAACACATCGGACAGCTTGCCGACACCGGAGGGCTCGATCAGAATACGTTCGGGAGCATAGGTACTGATCACTTCCTTTAAGGAAGTTCCGAAATCACCTACCAGAGAGCAGCAGATACAGCCGGAGTTCATCTCCTTGATCTCTATTCCGGCCTCTTTTAAGAAGCCTCCGTCGATACCGATCTCACCAAACTCGTTCTCGATCAGAACGGTCTTGCTGCCATCAAGTGCTTCCTTTAACAGCTTCTTGATCAGGGTAGTCTTACCTGCACCCAAAAATCCGGATACTACATCTATTTTCGTCATTGTTGATTCCTCCAATCCGGGTCTGAGACCCATCTTTTTTATTTTCTATCATATTTACATTATTGTCAATAAAACGATTATTAAATTTTTATCAACTCACGGTTTTTCGGTCTCCACGATACTGTAAGGCACCGCCGCCACTTTTCCTTCTTCGTCTGCACCGCAGATGATCCCCAGGAACACTCCATTCTCCGTAAATACTCCGCCCCCCGACATTCCGGGCTCCGCAATTCCCTGTAACAGCAGCATATACTGTCCGAAATCTTCCACATAGATCCACGGATCCACTACAAATGCATAGACCGGTGTGCCGGAATCTCCTCCGTACATCCAGACATCCTCGTATACTTCCAGGGAATCAAACACGTCCCTGTCCGTCTGCACAGGCAGGCAAATCTCCCGTACCTCTCCGGGCAGCTGCGACTTATTCACCCACACAAAAGCAAGATCACAGCTGCTCACTGTCTCCGTACCGGCAGTCTCTGTCTGTGTTCCGTCCGGGAAGGTCACCATGATTTCTCCGGTGCTGTGTGCCAGCACATGACCGGCCGTTACGATTAGTATCGTATCCGTCTCTTCTGCATAGATCACGCCGCTTCCCTGCAGGTCCCCCGCCTGTATCCGCACCAGTGATTTCTTTACCCGAAGCTCAGTCTCCGTCAGCTTCTGTTCTGTCTGCTCCGTGGCTGTTGTTTCTCCCGGCAGCTGCGCACCGTTATTTTCTGCCTCTGACTGCCCTGCGCTCTCTGTACCGGCACCGGGATCTGCCATACCGTTTTCCGAGCAGCCGGAAAGCAATAACAGACAGCTTACTGTAAAGAACATTATTTTCATCCTGTTCATGTTTTGCTCCTAAACCAGAAAACGGACTGCATCCGCAGTCCGCATTGTCCTCTTAAGTGTAAGCAAAATATAAGCCGAGTTCTGTATCTGACGATCATCTATCTAGTACGACTGTCACCAGCCGCATCAAGCGACCTACCTGAAAGCAGACCGGGCCGGCCTATC
>CAKRRU010000069.1 GCA_934394515.1 uncultured Acetatifactor sp. | reverse complement strand
CCGGAAAGTCAACCCTGATCAAGGTGCTGACAGGTGTCTACAGCAAGGATGAAGGACAGATCTTCATCGACGGCAAGGACAAAGCCGTATCCATTCACTCTCCTCAGGAGGCACAGAAGCTGGGCATCAGTACCGTATATCAGGAGATCACTCTCTGCCCGAATCTGTCTGTGGCAGAGAACATGTACATAGGACGTTCCAATAAGATTTATCAGAACTGGAAAAAAATGAATGAGGACGCAGACAAGATATTGCAGAATCTCGATATCCCCGCCAAAGCGTCCCAACAGCTGGCAAGCTGCTCCATCGCCGTACAGCAGATGGTAGCAATCGCCAGAGCGGTAGATATGGATTGTAAAGTACTGATCCTGGATGAGCCGACTTCCTCCCTGGATGAGCAGGAAGTAGAAAAGCTCTTCGGTCTGATGAGAGATCTGAAGGCAAGAGGTGTAGGTATCATCTTCGTAACCCATTTCCTGGATCAGGTATATGAAGTGTGTGACAAGATCACGGTTCTGCGTGACGGCGGACTGGTAGGCGAATATGCCATCAAAGATCTGCCCAGAGTACAGCTGGTATCCAAGATGCTCGGTAAGGAACTGGATGATCTGTCCGATATCAAGGGAGATCAGTCCGCAGAGCAGAAAGAGGAGAGCGGGGAACCGCTGTTTGAGACCAAGAATCTGTGCAGTGATGCCGGGATCAAGCCTTTTGATTTCTACATCAAAAAGGGTGAGGTCAACGGCTTTACGGGACTTTTGGGATCCGGCCGAAGTGAATGCGTCCGTGCTATTTTCGGTGCTGACCGCGTCATCGGCGGTACTGTGAAAAAGAACGGCAAACAGGTCAAGATCAACAAGCCTCTGGATGCCATGCGCTGCGGTATCGGTTATCTGCCGGAAGATCGTAAGCGTGACGGTATCGTAGGTGACTTGTCCGTAAGAGAGAATATTATCCTGGCACTTCAGGTGCTTCGTGGATTCTTCCGTCCGATCTCCAAGGCGGAAGCTAATAAATTCGCAGACGAATACATCAAACTGCTGGATATCAAGACTGCATCGGCAGAGACACCGATCAAGTCACTGTCCGGCGGTAACCAGCAGAAGGTAATTCTGGCCAGATGGCTTCTGACCCATCCGGAATATCTGATCCTGGATGAGCCTACCAGAGGTATCGACGTCGGCACGAAAGTGGATATCCAGAAGCTGGTACTGAAACTGGCAAGTGAAGGCATGAGCGTGACCTTCATTTCTTCCGAGACAGACGAAATGCTCCGTACCTGTTCCAGACTGGTAGTCATGAGAGACCGCAAGGTCGTAGGAGAACTGTCCGGAGAAGATCTGACCCAGACCAAGATTATGAGTACGATTGCCGGAGGTGAGAGTAAGCATGAGTAATGAAAAGAAAGTAGAAAAAGGCAATAAAAATTTCCTGAGCGGATTGTTCCGGCAGCAGATTTTCATTCCCATTGCGGCACTGGTGATTCTGGCAGTATTTAACCTGATCGTAGATCCCAGCTTTTTCAAGATCACATTAGGATATAACAGTGCGGGAGATCCGGTATTGTCGGGATATCTGATGACCATCTTAGACTATGGTTCCGAGCTGGCGATCCTGGCCATCGGCATGACGCTGGTCACAGCTGCTTCCGGCGGACAGGATATCAGTGTGGGCGCTGCCATCGCCATTGCAGGCAGCGTGATCTTAAGAGTCCTGTGTGGTACCAATTCCAGACCGGATACCTTACAGGCACCCATTATCGTAGCATTCCTGGTGGCATGTGTGGCAGCGATGCTGTTCGGCGCCTTTAACGGTGTGCTGGTAGCATATTTCAAGATCCAGCCCATGGTAGCGACCCTGATCCTCTATACGGCAGGCCGTTCCATTGCCGCATGGATCAACAACAACGAACTTCCTATCGTAAGTGATCCTACCTTCAGTTATTTCGGCGGATTTATCCCCGGGATCCCCATTCCCACACCGTTCTTCATTGCGGCGGCCTGTGTACTGGTGATCTTCCTGGTGCTGAAGTTCACGACACTGGGACTTTACACCCAGTCCGTAGGTATTAATGAGAATTCTTCCAAACTGAACGGACTGAATCCCACATTTATCAAGTTCCTGACCTTCGTGATCCTGGGACTGTGCGTGGCAGTGGCAGCACTGATCAAAGTAAGCCGTCTGTCCTCCATCAACTACTCCGTTATCGCAAAGGATATCGAGATGGATGCGATCCTGGCAGTAGCCTTGGGCGGCAACTCCTTAAGCGGTGGTAAGTTCAATATGGCAGCTTCCATTCTGGGCGCATACGTGATTCAGTTCCTGACCACCACTTTATACAAATTTGATGTACAGTCCGATGCACTTCCCGCTTACAAAGCAGTGGTCGTCATCCTGTTAGTAGTACTCAGTACTCCCAAGGTAAGAGAATGGCTGTCCGCTCTCGGCAAAAAGCTGAAGCAGGGCAAGACCGTAAAGGAGGTTGGCTAAAATGGGTAAGAAGTTAAAAAATATGACAGATACCAATCTGCTGCTGACCATCACGATCGTAGTATTTTTCGTAATGTATATCGGAGCAATCGTGTTCCAGGGGAAAGGCTTCTTAAAGCCCCAGACCTTCTTCAATATCCTGAATGCCAATGCAGCACTGATTATTCTCTCCTGCGGCATGAGCTTAGTCATGATCACCGGTGGGATCGATATCTCCGTTGGCGGTGTGGTAGCACTGGTCAGCATGAGCTGCGCGGTATATCTGGACTTTGGCGGCGGGAATGTATTCATTTCCCTGCTGATCGCCGTAGCCATCGGCCTTGCTTTCGGTATTGTACAGGGATTCCTGGTAGCGTATTTGGATATCCAGCCCTTCATCGTGACACTGGCTGGTATGTTCTTCGCCAGAGGTATGACGACGATCGTAAATACCAAGCCGTTTAACGTGGCAAATGAGAAGTTCACAGCTCTGAAAGAGACCCGTGTGGTCGTTCCCGGAATGGGTTCTGTGAATAAGCTCGGTGCTTATGTAAATGCGTATGTGGAGATCGGCGTTATCGTGGCACTGCTGGTAGTGATCCTGATGTTTATCATGCTTCGCTGGACGAAGATGGGACGCAGCTTCTATGCTGTGGGCGGCAACAACCAGAGTGCTCTGATGTTAGGTATCAATGTCAAGAGAACCAAATTCATGTCCCATCTGCTCTGCGGACTGTTAGCCGGTATCGGCGGTTATGTATACTTTCTGCATGTAGGAAGCGGATCCGCATCCCATGCGAGCGGCATGGAGATGAACGCCATCGCTTCTTCCATCATCGGCGGCACCATGTTGACCGGTGGTGTGGGTAATATCATCGGAACCTTCTTCGGTGTATTGTCCTTAAGCACCATCCAGAATATCGTATCCAGCGCAGGTCTGGATCAGGCATGGTGGACCGGCATTACCATCGCAGCTATGTTGTGTCTGTTCCTGGTGGTACAGAGTGTGGTCATTGCCAGAAAAAAGAAAATGCTGCAGAGTAAATAAAGGCAGTTCAGAGTTAAAATGTGAAATAAGAAAACGGAAAAGAGCGTGGCTTGCGGACAGTCACACTCTTTTTCCGCTGGTAAGTATAAGCAGTAAAAGAAAACCACCGGGTATCAGGGGGGAAAGCTATGAAAAAGACGAAAGTAAAGAAACAGAAAACTCCGAAAAAGCAGGGATGCAGCCTGTTCCTGCTGCTGATGCTGTTAGCACTTGCACCGGTAGTTCTGGCAACGGTGCTTCTCAGCACCACATCCTTATATCTGACCAGAACGAATCTGGAGGAAAGTGTACAGACTACCCTGCATGTAACTGCGGATAATCTGGCGAAATACTGCAAAGAGAATGAGATCACGGTGATCAATGCCAGTGGTTATTATGAGTATCTGGACAGTTTGAAGAACGAAGGCCTGGAGATGGCCATCCTCCTGGACGGCGTACCGGCTACCACATCCATTAAAAACGAAAACGACTATCGTATCCGTGAGATCCCCATGGATCAGGACCGTGTGTCCGGCGGAGGAACCGAAGGATATTATGATAAAAACGTAGTGATCGAAGGGAATACCTATTACGGTTACTATATTCCCATTCTGAGTAACGGACAGATCACGGCTGTGGCGTTCGCTGCCGAACGGAAAAACGAGATCGCAGATGCACTGTTGGGGATCGAGACCGCATTCCTGATCTCTGCCGCAGGTATCGTGGTTTTGTTCGGTATTATCTGCTTTTTCTTAAGCAGGGCATTGTCCGGCAAGATGAAAGAGACCGGCAGGAGAGTGGACGCACTGGCAGAAGGAGATCTGAGCGCCCGGAAGGAAGCGGACAGCATTGTCAGAGAAATCAAAGACCTGTTAAGAAATACAGCACAGATGCAGCAGAATCTGGCACAGGTCATCGGCGGGGTACAGGAGGTATCCGGAGAACTTTTAAACAGTGTACAGCAAGTGGCAGAAGGCAGCGACGCCACCACGGAACAGGCGGAGCAGATCAGTTCAGCCATGGAACAGCTGTCATCGGCAGCAGAGGAGATGGCGGAAAATGTGCAGAATATCAGTGACCGTATGGATGAGATTGGAGAAGCGGTGAATGATATCAGTGCTAGCGTCGCACAGCTGCAGAAGAATTCGGAAGAGATGCAGGATAACAGCAAAAAAGCAGGCGAAGGCATGGAAAATATCATGAACGGCAGTAAACGTTCCGTGGAATCCGTGGACACCATTACCGCCAAGATCCATGAGACCAATGATTATATCGAAAAGATCGACGAGGCAGTAGCTCTGATCTTCTCCATATCCGGACAGACCAATCTCTTAAGCCTGAACGCTTCCATCGAAGCCGCCAGAGCCGGAGAAGCGGGCAGAGGTTTCGCCGTAGTGGCGGAAGAAATCCGCAAGCTGTCGGAACAGAGTGCCGCGGGTGCCGAGCAGATCAAGAGCCTGGCGCAGGGGATCATGGAGAAATCCGGAGAGACTGTGGAACAGGCAGATGTGGTAAAAGACATCATCCGTAAGGAACAGGAGCACATTGTCACCACCGGAGAGCAGTACCGGCAGTTAGAGCAGAGCATCAGACAGTCTGCGGAAGAAATCCGGAGAATCGCCGGGGAGACCGGCCGCCTGTCACAGCAGAAGGAAGATATTCTGGGGAATATCGGAAGCCTCAGTGCCATCAGCGAGGAAAATGCGGCCAACAATCAACAGGTGAATGCAAACATTGAAGAAATCCTGACACAGATACAGACAGTGGGCGCAAACTGTGATAAAATGAAACAGATCTCAGGGGAACTGGAGAACTCTGTGGCTTATTTCCACACAGAGAAAGCACCTGTCGCGGAATGACAGAAGCGGATTCCGCACAGGAAGTATGACAGAACAGGATGACTGATCAGATATGAAGAAATGCAGAATGGGAAGACAGTGGATGGCAGGGATGCTGCTGGTCTTCGGGATCGCGTTTGCCGGTTGCGGTGCCGGACAAACTGCCATGGATAATACTGCGGCAGAGGAGACACAGGCGGATCGCATTGTGGTGGGCTTCTCGCAGCTGGGAGCGGAATCTGACTGGCGCAGTGCCAACACGGAGTCCATGAAAAGCACCTTTACGAAAGAGGCGGGATATGACCTGATCTTCGAGGACGGACAGCAAAAGCAGGCCAATCAGATCCGGGCAATCCGGACGTTTATCCAACAGGAAGTAGACTATATCGTGCTGGCTCCGGTGACAGAGACCGGATGGGATACCGTGCTCCGGGAAGCAAAGGATGCCGGTATTCCGGTGATCATCGTGGACCGGAAGGTAGATGTGGAGGACGACAGCCTCTTTACCTGCTTCGTCGGATCGGATTTCGAGCTGGAAGGCCTGAAGATGGCGGAGTGGCTGAATTCCTTCTCTGTCAGTAAGGGGATCGCACCGGAGGATCTGCATATTGTAAATATTCAGGGAAATATCGGAGCCTCCGCCCAGATCGGACGGACCAGAGGCCTGGAGCAGGGCGTGGACAAATACGGCTGGGACCTGTTAGACCAGGTATCGGGAGAATTCACCCAGGCAAAGGGAAAGGAAGTCATGGAGGCTTTCCTGAAAAAATATGATAATATCAATGTCGTCTATTGCGAAAATGACAATGAGGCCTTCGGCGCCATGGAAGCGATCCGGGCAGCGGGGAAAAAGGTCGGCAGTGATCTGGCCGCGGGAGATATCATGATATTGTCTTTCGACGGCGTCAGCACGGAATCCATGGACTGTGTCATGAAGGATGAAATCACCTGTATCGGAGAATGCAATCCGCTCCACGGTCCCAGAGTAGAGGCGCTGATCCAAATCCTGGAAGAAGGCAGGACACCGGAGAAGTTCTCTTATGTGGAAGAAGGGCTGTATGCACATGATGACACGGTGACTGCCGTGACAGTGGGAGATAAGACTTACCGGGTGCAGTGGGTGGACAGCGAGATCCGCAATGAAAATGCATATTGATCGGTTTTTGTAACGATCCGGATACTTCTGCAGGGGCCGGATCGTTACTTTTTTTTAAGAGGGGCTAAAGTAATTGAAATTTAGTCCGATAATTATTGTGAAACATAAAAGACATTCGGGAAGGAGGAGTCGATATGCGTATTGAAGCGTATACACAGGTACAGCAGCTGTATCAGTCACAGAAGGTCAGCAGGACACAGAAGACTCAGGCAGCATCACACACGGACAGACTGCAGATCAGCAGCCAGGGAAAAGATTTCCAGACCGCTAAGGCAGCAGTGGCAGCAGCACCTGATATCAGGGAAGAGTTAACGGCTCCCATTAAAGCAAGAATCCAGAACGGTACTTATGGAGTGGATAATGCTAGCTTTGCGGAGAAGCTGCTTCAAAAACAGGAAGAAATGAGGTAGTTCCTTGGCTAGTTTAATGGAAAACCTGATAGATGTACTGGACAGAGAGAGTACGGAGTACGAATCTCTGCTCCGGTTATCACAACGTAAGACACCGATCATCGCAAGCGGTGACCTTACAGAATTACAGAAAATCACGGACGAGGAGCAGGAGCTGGTCAGCAGGATCCACAATCTGGACAAGCAGAGAGAGGGAGTCACTGCGGACATAGCCGATGTATTGAACAGGGATGTTAATGATCTGAAACTGTCTGTTCTGATCACGATGTTAGCCGCACGTCCTGCGGAACAGCAGGCGCTGGCGGATGCCCATGACAGATTACAGGCAGCAGTCCGGGGACTGAAGCGCATCAACGAGCAGAACAGTGAGCTGCTGAACAGTGCACTGGAAATGGTGGAGTTTGAGATGAATCTCCTTCAGGCCACCAAGGCAGCCCCCGAGACAGCCAATTACAATCGCGGAGCCTACAATGCAGGTGACACCATGGGCGTTGCAAACCATGGATTCGATGCCAAGCAGTAGGACCGAATTCGATACAGAGGTGAGAGTTCATGCCATTAATGGGTAGTTTATATATAGGGTCGTCCGGATTACAGACAAGTCAGAATGCGCTGAATACCACAGCGCATAATCTTTCTAATGTGGACACCACAGGCTATACCAGACAACAGGTACAGCAGTCTAACAGAGCTTATGTCACATTATCTACAGACCCCAAGTCTATTTCGAATAAACAGACGGGTCTGGGTGTCACATATTCCCGCGTAAAACAGGTCAGAGATTATTTTCTGGACAAGACATACCGCAAGGAATCCGGACGCAGTATGTTCTATGAAGTGTCCACGAAAGTCATGGAAGAGGTAGAGAGCCAGCTGGGAGAGCTGAACGGTGAAGCTTTCCAGACCACCATGACGGATTTCTGGACTGCGATCCAGGAGCTTTCCAAGGATCCCAGCAGTTCCGTCACACAGGGACTGATCGTACAGAGGGCTTCGGAATTCGTACAGAGAGCAAGCGCAGTGTACAGCGGCCTCAGCTCTTATCAGGACAACCTGAATACACAGATCAAACAGAATGTAGACAAAATCAATAAATACGGTAACCAGATATTAACACTGAACGATCAGATCCGTGCCGTTGAGAGCGGAGGAATCGAACATGCCAACGACTTAAGAGATGCGAGAAACCAGATCCTGGACGAACTGGCAGAGCTTACGAATATGAGCTTTTCGGAAGACCGCTACGGCAGCGTATCGGTGAAGATCGAGGGCGTGGATTTCGTCAAGGACGGCACCTGTTACGAGATCGCCATGAAAACGGATGAAGCTACCGGTTTCTATACTCCGTTCTGGCCGCAGGATGCAACGTATACCGTAAGAGATGACGGTACCAGAGTCTATAATATCGACGGCGCAGAGGTGTTTGACCTGTCGATCGAGATCTCTTCCGACCTTGGAACAGATGTCGGCGGTCTGAAAGCAATGCTTTTAGCCAGGGGAGATCACAGAGCAAACTATACTGATCTGGCAGAGGGAAAATACGACGGCGTTTCCCAGTCAGTTGTGATGAATATCCAGGGTGAGTTTGACCAGATGATCCATAACGTGGTGACGAAGGTCAATGATATCCTGGCAAAGGCAGCAGGTGTGCAGACCGGAGATCTGACACTGGCAGACGGTACGGTACTAAAGAATGCCCGCTACTGCACCGTGGATCCGGACGGTTATATGCGTATGGAGGACGGCAGTCCCATCCGGCTGTTTACCAAGATCACCACGGACGGTTACGAAAAGGTGACCACAGATGACGGCAGGGAATACTGGGTGATGAAAGAGGAAGATCCGAATGCCCCGGAGAGCCTTTATACCGTCGGCAACCTTCAGGTGAACCCGGCACTGATGCAGGAACCCTCCAAACTGGGATTCCGTCTGGCAGACGGTTCCGAGGATAAGGAGACGGCGGAGGCACTGAAGGCTGCATTTACCGAGGAAGCCTATACGCTGAATCCCAATGTACAGAAGAAGACTACATTTGTAGATTATTATACAGATCTGGTATCACAGGTGGCGAACTCGGGATATGTATTCCGCAGCATCTATGAGAATCAGGTCAACACTGTGGAAGCCACACAGAGCGCCAGAGAACAGGTCATCGGTGTCTCCACGGATGAAGAATTATCCAATATGATCAAGTTCCAGAATGCATACAATGCATCCAGCCGATATATCAATGTGATCAGCGAGATGCTGGAACATATTATTTCTACTCTTGGAGTATAAGAGGAAGGAGGCAGTAATAAATGCCCTCACAATTTTTTGGATTAAATATCGCATATACAGGGTTGCTGGCCAGCAATGCGGCAATGAACACCACTTCCAATAATATTTCCAACGTACAGACGGAAGGCTACAGCAGACAGCAGGTCACCCAGCAGGCAGCCAATGCCCTTCGGGTATTTCAGACCTACGGTTGTGCCGGCGCCGGTGTAGAGACACTGGCGATTGAGCGTGTCCGTGATGAATTTTACGACGGAAGATTCTGGGACAACAATGCACAGCTGGGCGAGTACGATATGAAACAGTACTACATGCAGCAGCTGGAGACTTATTTTGATGATGACGGCAAGAGTACCGGATTCAAGACTATCTTCAATCAGCTGATGGTGACCGGTATGCAGGCATTATTGAAAGACCCGGGCAGCGCCACCGCCAAATCCCAGTTCGTAGGTTATGCCGGTGCACTGACCGAGTATTTCAACGGCATGGCAGGCAACCTGGAAAAAGTACAGAAGGATATCAATCAGGAGATCAAACTGAAGGTGGATCAGATCAATTCCATCGCCGGTGAGATCGCTACTTTGAATAAACAGATCAACACCATAGAACTGACCGGTGTCAAGGCAAATGAACTCCGCGACAGACGTACCTTACTGATCGACGAACTGTCCAAGATCGTAGACGTGGAAGTCAAGGAAACACCGATCGTTGATGCCAACAATGAGAACCGCGAGACCGGCGCCAACAGATATATGGTCAAGATCGCCGGCGGTCAGATGCTGGTAGACGGCAGCGACTACAACGGTCTGGAATGTGTGGCAAGAACCGCTTACGAGAAGGTAAACCAGACCGATATCGACGGACTCTATGAGATCTACTGGTCAGACGGACAGAAATTTAATCTATACAATGCATCCATGGGAGGAGATCTGGCCGGGCTGATACAGACGCGTGACGGTAATAACGGAGAGAACTTCTCCGGTCAGGTGACCGCTACCGGCACCACTACCGTAGACGGCAAGACCCACGATACCGTGACCGTAAAAGTAACCAAAGCCTATCTGCAGGATCTGAATAAATGCAATCTGTCGGATCAGGGCGGTATCATTGATCTGGGAAATCAGGAATTCTACTATGATTCCTGGGAGTATACCTGCGAGTATGATGCCAACGGGAATGCAACTTATACCTACACCTTTACGTTATCGGACAGTGAGAAAAATCCCCGCGGTCTTACCAATGACCGTGTAGGCAAAACGGCAGAGATCGGCGAAAGCCTGTCTTATCAGGGAATCCCTTATTATATGAACCAGATGAATGAGTGGATCCGTACCTTTTCGCAGAAATTCAATGATATTCTGACGTCCGGATACAGTGGAAACGGAGACCCGGGTGTGAAGATGTTCACCGGCAATAAAGCAACCGGCGGTGAGCAGTTCCTGTTGGAAGATGCTACGAGATATGACAAGCAGGAAAAGAAAGACAGTAAGCTTACGGTAAAAGTGAATGACGACAGCTACTATCGCCTGACAGCAAAGAATTTTGATATCCTGGATGCCATAGAGCAGGATCCCAGCCTGATGGCTAACCGCTACGATGCGGCAGACGGCGTGGAACAGAATGACCTGCTGAACGATCTGAAGAATCTGGCAACGGATAAGTCCAAGATGAGTTTCCGTGGTTGCAATGCTTCCGAATTTTTACAGTGTATCTTATCGGATGTGGCATTAAACGCTTCCAGAGCCAATACTTTCTATGCAAGCTTTAAGGATATTTCCAATACCATCGATAACCAGAGAATCTCCATCTCCGGTGTCGATGAGGATGAAGAAGCGGTAAACCTGGTGAAATACCGGAACGGATACAATCTGGCATCCAAGATGATCCAGACATTGACGGAAGTATATGACAGACTGATTCTGGAGACCGGCGTCTAGTATGAAAAGAACTTCCAGTCACTCAGCGCAAAGGCGCTTTCGCGAAGAAGTTCTAAGTTTCATACAGGAAAAAGCATAAATGCTTTTTCAGTGTTATTTCGATTAGAGAGAGAAAGGACAAGTACGAAAAATGAGAATTACGAACAAGATCATGCAGCGTAATAATCTGTCCAATATCAATACAAACAAAGTGTATCAGGATAAACTGAGTACCCAGATGTCCACACAGAAGAAGGTCAACCGTCCTTCCGATGACCCTGTGGTATCCATTCGTGCCCTGCGTCTGCGCAGCAATGTAACGGAAGTGACACAGTACTACAGCAAGAATATTCCCGATGCGGAGAGCTGGCTGAATGTAACAGAGGATGCTCTGAAGAACCTGACCCAGATCGTGACCAACATGATCTCCCAGTGCACCAAAGGTTCCAACGGAGACCTGAAGCCGGAGGACCGCCAGATCATCTTAGAGCAGCTGAAGGCTCTGGGCGATGAAGTATACAGTACCGGGGATGCGGACTATGCGGGACGTTATGTGTTTACCGGTTACCGTACCGATACTTCTCTGAGCTTTGATAAAGAGTACAATACCAAATATGATATCACTGAGCAGCTGGATAGCAATGCCATTACCAAAATGACCAAGGTAGATACCGGAAAACTGTTGGATATTACCGCTGCAAACTTTAATAATGCTGATAACAGTAAGATTACAGAGCAGGACATCAAATCTACGGATGTGTACCGTATCCAGCTGGCTTATGATGACTGCAGAGACAAGAATGCAACACCGGCTGCGACCCCTAAGATCTCTTTCTGGGAGAAAAAGGTGCAGGCGGATGGCTCTTATACCTATAAAGAAGCGTCATGGCCGGATGCAAACGGTAATCCCCAGATCAGGCAGGCTACTTCTACGGAGGATCCCTATAGTAATTTAGGTGATGATGATATTGTGTATGTGTCGGATACCGGTGAGATCCTGCTGGGAAAGAACCGCTATGAAACGCTGATGGCATGCAAAAATGATCCTACGATTCCTGAGGCAGACCAGGGTGAGATCCAGGTAACCTATCAGAAGGATCACTGGGTCAAAGGAGATTTGAGACCCGAGCATTATTTCGCATGTACCAGTACGGATACCGACGGGAAAGAGACAAAATATAATCAGGATTATCTCAAGGGAAATATTGAGAAACAGGTCATTGAATATGATGTGGGATTCAATCAGACGATCCGCGTAAATTCCACAGCGGATGAGTGCTTCCGGCACGGCATCGGACGTGCGGTGGATGACCTTGTCCAGGCTATGCAGGATGTACTGGATCTGGAAGCTGTGAAGACTAAGATCACAGGCCTGCAGGAGAATGCCACCGGCACGGATGCGGACATACTGTCGAAGCAGATGGAGGCAGTGGAAAAAGCACTGACCCTGTCCAAAGATAAGTGCCAGAAACTGTTCGAAAACGGTATCACCACATTCCAGGGATATCTGGATGATGCCAACCTGTGCATCACCAACTGCGGTACCAGAAGCAGCAAGCTGGAGCTCATCGAGAATCGTATGAAGAGCCAGAAGACTACGTTCGAGACACTGAAGAGTGAAAACGAGGATATTGATATTACCGAGACTGCCATAGAATTAAAGAGTGCGGCGATGACCTATGAAGCGGCACTGATGGCTACCGGTAAGGTGATGCAGACGACTCTGCTGAATTATATCTAGGAGGACAGTATGAAGATTAATACGAAATTTTTCGGAGAAGTTGAGATTGCGGACGATAAGATCATTACCTTTGACAAAGGCATTATCGGATTCCCGGAACTGAAGCATTTCACTATGCTGCATGATGAGGAAAAAGGCAGCAGTGTGGGAATCCGTTATTTACAGTCTCTGGAAGAGCCCGGATTTGCCATGCCGGTGATGGATCCTTTGTTAGTCAATCCGGAGTATGACCCGGAAGTGGATGATGAACTGCTCACCGGCGTCGGCAACCTGACCCCGGAGAATATCCTGGTTATGGTCACTGTGACCGTGCCTGCGGATCTGACCCAGATGACCGTGAACCTGCAGGGACCTTTTGTGATCAATGTGGAAGAGCGAAAGGCATGCCAGATCATCCTTGAGGGAGACAAATACCCGGTAAAATACCCGGTATACGATATCCTGAAGTCCGGAAAGGCGGGTGAGTAAGATGCTTGCATTGTCCCGTAAGAAAAATGAAGCAATCGTTATCAACAATGATATCGAAATCACCGTCCTGGAGGTAAAAGGCGACCAGGTCAAGATCGGCATCTCCGCTCCCAAGGAAGTGCCCATCTACCGCAAGGAAGTCTACCTTCAGATCCAGGAAGCCAACAAAGCATCTGTGGATGCCGAAGGTATGGCAGCGCTTAAGAATCTGTTGGGGTAAGCCGCGTAAAGATCTGATAAATAGTAATTAATATAGGAAATTAGGCATAGGAGGTGCAAATTTTTGTATCTCCTATTAATTTTCCCGGGAGAATTACCGATACAGTTCTTAGAGAAGCAAGGTCGTGCGCCCACGGAAGGCGCCTGTTTATCACACGGAGGTGACCATTATGACCATAGAACCGATTTCCAGTGTCATGACAGTGCAGGCACAGAATACAGCCGCTGCCAGGAACACTGCGACAAAAGTAACGACAGAGGAGAATCCCTCAGAATACAATCCTGCCAATGTCAATGCAGCAGATAAACTTGACCAGACTACCGCAGTTGTTGAGAATGCCCAGAGCAAGGATCAGAATAATACTTCTGCCGATGCGAACAATGAACAGCAACAGCAGGTGACCAACGAGCAGATCAAGAAAGCAGTAGAGAAGCTGAATAAGAACATGATGTCCCATTCAGAAGCTGTTTTCGGTATTCATGAGGCGACAAACCGCATAACGATCAAAATCATAGACAAGGATACCAAGAAAGTCATCAAAGAGCTTCCGCCTGAGAAGACGTTGGACATGATCGCCAAAGTATGGGAGATGGCAGGTCTTATGGTGGATGAGAAGATGTAGGATGTCATTTGCACAGC
>CAKRRU010000068.1 GCA_934394515.1 uncultured Acetatifactor sp. | reverse complement strand
AACGGCGAGAAGACCAGAACCGGCGACCTGATCAATGTCTCCTCGGACGAGACCTACGGACAGTTCTATATCGAGGTGTCGGATTTCGTCAGAACATTCGAACGGGTGAGCCGTACCAATATCGCCGCAGGGACGTAGCGGTCAGCCCGGGGACAGAAGTTTTTTGTACCACGGCGGAATCCATGGTGGAACAGATTAATTTACAGAAGTGAAAAACAGGAAGTTGAAATGAAGAAAAGAGTTGTAATGGTACTGGTGGTAGCTCTCACAGGCAGTAGTCTGATGGCAGCAGCAGGAACCGGAGAACTAAAAATACAGAGTGGAGCTTCAGTACAGAAAGTATATGCGTCAGAAATACATCAGATCGGTGTCGAGCCGATCCCGGCGACCGGACAGATCACCATTGAGGATCTGCTGGCAGTACAGGGCAGAGAGACCGAGGACCCCGGGGCAGCGGAAGAACTGGCAGATTCTGCGGATGTTCCTGTGGCGGAAGCGTCCGTAGAGGACACGAATGAAGACGAGTATGCATCGTTAGCCATTGCCAATGTGACCAATTATGTGAACGTGAGAACCGAACCGAACACGGACAGTGCGGTAGTAGGCAAAATCTATGACGGAGCGGTGGCACAGATCCTGGATGTGGCGGGAGAAGATCAGGACTGGTTCCAAATCGTCTCCGGGAATGTGGAAGGCTATATCAAGGCTGAATTTTTTATCTACGGAGATGCTGCAGCGGAAGTCGTGGACAATTATGTGACCAGATATGCAACTGTTACAGCAGACCGTCTGAATGTGCGACAGGATGCGGCGACGGATGCAAAGCGGATCGGTTATATTGACAACGGAGAGAAGACTGAGATCCTTGAGAATGACGGGGAATGGCTGAAGGTACAGTATACAGAAGACAAGGAAGGTTATGTCTCTGCGGAATATGTGACGATTTCCGAAGAATTCATCTATGCGAAGACCATCGAAGAGGAACAGGCAGAGATTGCAGCACAGAAAGCACTTCAGGAGAGAGAGCAAAGTACGGAGCAGGAGACACCGGAGGTGATTACGAATATCACACTTCCCACTACAACCTATACCTCCAATGAAGAGCTCAGACAGGGAATCATTGATTATGCCATGCAGTATCTCGGTAACCGGTATGTACACGGTGGCTCCAGCCTGTCGGGAGGAACGGATTGCTCGGGCTTTACCTGCTTTATCTATGCGGAGTTCGGCTATTCCATCAGCCGCACGCCGGGAGGGCAGTATTCCGGTGCGGGACGCAGCATCAGTTCCGAAGAACTGCAGCCCGGAGATATCGTATGCTACAGTTCCAACGGCGGAAAGAGTTGTACCCATGTAGGACTGTATATTGGGGACGGACAGATCATTCACTCTGCCAATTCCCGGAAAGGCGTTATTATCAGCGCCGTGGATTATAGCCCTATTATCGGTATGCGCAATGTAATAGACTAAAGGGGTAAGACGACAGAACCTGTATAACGTTTGAATAACTTTAGTGATTTCGTGAGTGCTAACGTTGCGAAAAATGAAGGTAAAGTTATTCGTTAGAATTATGGAGCACCTGATCCTTGGTAAGAACGAAATCGCCAAGGATCTCGCTGCTCCATTTTTGCAGGTCTTCCAGATGAAGCACTATGCAGGCATAGTTGCGGATGCCGTGGGAGGCAGCCAGTTCTTCGGTATAATCTTCCAAAAGATAGACTTTGTCAAAACGTACCGGACCGGAAGTATACTGACAGACCAGAGGAAGCACACCGGAAGTATCTTCCACGATGGAGACACCGTCTTCTGTGACGTGAAATGTGATCCAGGCCATAGCCTCCAGCATACTGAGGGTATTTTTCTGCGTGGACACGTAATTACCCAGAGAGTAATAACACAGCGTCCGGTTACCATTTTCGGCGGTGATCCATTCGACCGGTTCCACGACATGAGGGTGCGTGCCGATGATAACGTCGGCACCGGCTTCTGCCATGGCGAGTGCCCATTTTTCCTGATAACTTGAGATTTTAGAAGAGTATTCCGTGCCCCAGTGCGGACATACTATGACAATGTCCGCCAGTTTTTCTGCCCGGGAGATATCTTCTAAGACCTGCGGGTTCAGCGTGGTGAAGTCCATCTGTCCATTTTTCTCATTTACGGCACACAGAAGATTCAGATGCCCCAGCAGATCTAAAGGCAGCGTCTCAGTGTTGGCACCGTAGGTATAATTCAGAATGGCAAAGGTGACATCATCTATGGTTAACAGAGGAATCTCATCTGCTTTGGAACTATCTTCATGAATTCCGGTAACTAACATATCCGGATGTTGCTCTTTCCAAAACTGCGCACAGTATAACAGCCCCTCCAACTGTTGATCCGCCGTATGATTGGATGCCTGCAGCACTACATTAAATCCTGCATCCGCAATGGCATCGCCCACTTCTGTGGGAGAATTAAAATAGGGAAAACCGGAAAAACCGCGGGAATTGCCTCCCATAATCGTTTCCTGATTAATAATTTTAACATCGGCAGTACGCAGAAAAGGTTTGATCCCATCAAATAACATGGAAAAGTCATAGCTTCCGTCGTCCTGTTTTCCGCTGGCTACGATTCCTAGATGCATCAGGTTATCCCCCACTGCCATGAGCGTGATATCATGTTCCGGAAACGGTGTGGGAGTCGGCTCCGGGGTAGGTGTCGCAACCGGTGTAGGAGCAGGTGTCGGAGTATCGGCAACGGCAACAACAGCACTGTCTACAGTATTCTTTTCTAAAAGAAGGTATCCGCACATGCCGGACAGCAAGATGACCGGGACCAGGAGGAGCAGTAGATAAAGAGATGTTTTTTTGTTTTTCATAAAGCCTCCGCAAAAATGCTTCTTTATGGGTTTCATATAAGATATATTGGGTATTATAACATTTGTCAGGTAGCAGTGCAAAAAATAAAAATTAATTCCTGTTTTCCTATTGACATAGTATGAAATAGGCGATATAATCCTACCCATAAGTTGATTCGATACTTAAACAAACATCGAAGAGGAGGAAAAGGATTATGAAAAGAAAGGCATGGAAAAACATATTGGCATTAGCGCTGACCGGAGCAATGGCTCTGGGATTGACCGCATGCGGCAGCAGCAATGGCAGCGCAGATGCAGGTAACACCGCCGGCGATGCCGGTAGCAAGGCAGTATATCGTACTTTAGACGAGATCAAAGAGAGCGGTACCATCAATATCGGTGTATTTTCCGATAAGAATCCGTTCGGTTATGTGGATGAGAACGGTGAGTATCAGGGTTATGATGTATATTATGCAAGAAGACTCGGTGAGGATCTGGGTGTAGATGTGAACTTCGTATCTACCGAGGCTGCCAACCGTATTGAATATCTGCAGACCGGTAAGGTAGATGTGATTCTGGCAAACTTCACCGTAACACCTGAGAGAGCAGAAGAAGTTGATTTTGCTTCTCCCTACATGAATGTAGCACTTGGCGTAGTTTCCAAGGATGACAATGTTATTACTACTCTGGATAACTGGAATGCGGATGACTCCATCATCGTGATCTCCGGAACTACCGCAGAGACCTACCTGATCGCAAACTATCCGGACATTCCTTTACAGAAGTTTGATTCCTATGCAACCGCAAAGGAAGCTTTTGAAAACGGTACTTCCGTAGCATGGGCAAACGACAATACCGAGGTTATCGCATTTGCACTGCAGAATGAAGGCTATACCGTAGGTATTCCTTCCCTGGGCAGCGCAGATACCATTGCACCCGCAGTATCCAAGGGCAACACCACCTTGCTTGACTGGATCAATGATGAGATCGCAAGCCTTGGTGAGGAGAACTTCTTCCATGCAGACTATGAGGCAACTCTGGCAGATACCTATGGTCTGGATTATGAAGACAGCCTGGTAGTTGAGGGCGGCAAGGTAAACGCACAATAAGAAGAGACCGGAATAAAATGATATAGAGGGGACTGCGGGGCACGTGGGTTGCTGCCGCAGTTTTTTCTTACACAGGGAAATGACTTTCTTGCGTTGCATATACGACTTACTTTTGTTATAATCTATAACGTTGTGTGACTATTCAGAATAGTTGCCGGATTGTTTTGATTATTCCGGAGAGGAAAGAAATACATGAACTGGGAATTTATAGCTAAATATCTGCCTATGTATGAGAAGGCAGCGTTGCTTACCGTGAAGATCGGTGTCATCGGAATCCTGTTTGCGATTCTGCTGGGACTGGTATGTGCGGCGATACAATATTATAAGGTGCCGGTGCTGCGGTGGATCGTGGCAGTCTACGTGGAGCTGAGCCGTAATACGCCGCTTCTGGTACAGCTGTTTTTTATCTATTACGGCTTCCCGAAGATCGGGATCCGGATGCCGGCGGAGCTGTGCGGCGTAGTCGGTCTGGCATTCTTAGGCGGCAGCTATATGGCAGAAAGCTTTCGTAGCGGCCTGGAAGCGGTAGAACCGATCCAGAGTGAGAGTGCCACCAGCCTGGGAATGAGTTCCGGACAGGTATTACGCTATGTGATCCTGCCCCAAGCTATGTCTACCAGTATTCCGGCCTTTGTAGCGAATATTATTTTCCTGTTGAAGGAGACCAGTGTATTCAGTGCCATCAGCCTGATGGATCTGATGTTTACTGCCAAAGATCTCATTGGTCTGTATTATAAAACTACGGAGAGCCTGTTCCTTCTGGTGGTATTTTATCTGTTGATCCTGTTGCCTGTATCGATCATAGGATCACTGGTGGAGAGGAGGATGCGTTATGCCGGATTTGGGGATTGACGTTTTATTCAAAGGCACGAACATGCTCCGTCTGCTGCAGGGATTGTGGGTAGCCATGAAGATCAGTATCGTATCCATTCTGATCAGTATGCCTCTTGGCATTCTGGTGGGTGCACTGATGACGGTGAAGAACCGGGTTGCCAAAGCTGTTTTCCGTGTCTATCTGGAATTTATCCGTATCATGCCACAGCTGGTTTTGCTGTTTATTGTATATTTTGGCTCCACACGGGCACTGGGATGGAATCTGTCCGGAGAGGTTGCTTCCGTGATCGTGTTCGTCCTGTGGGGAACAGCAGAGATGGGAGATCTGGTGCGAGGAGCATTGATCAGTATTCCCAGACATCAGTACGAAAGCAGCGAAGCACTGGGATTCAGTAAAATACAGACCTATCTGTATATTATCATTCCGCAGACCGTAAGGCGGTTGATTCCGCTGTCTATCAACCTGATCACCCGTATGATCAAGACGACCAGTCTGGTGCTGATGATCGGCGTGGTGGAAATGCTAAAGGTGGCACAGCAGATCATTGAGGCTAACCGTATGAGCAGCCCCAATGCAGCATTCGGAGTATTCCTCGTGGTATTCGTTCTGTACTTTTTCGCCTGCTGGCCTTTTAGTGTACTGGCAAGAGTGCTGGAAAAGAAATGGAATTAGAGCCGGAAGGTGAATGGAGTAAAAACATGGCAGAGACATTGTTAAAAATAGAAAATCTTACAAAAGAATATGAAGGACAGAAAATACTGGACGGGATCGATCTGGAAGTAAAACAGGGGGATGTCCTGGTAGTGGTAGGCCCCAGCGGCTGTGGTAAGAGTACCCTGCTTCGCTGTATCAATGCACTGGAGCCGATCCAGGGAGGCAGCATACAGCTGCAGGGAATGGATATCCGTAAGGGCAGCAAAAACATCACGACCTTGCGTCAGAAGATAGGAATGGTGTTCCAGAGCTATGAATTATTTCCTCATCTGACGGTGCTGGATAATATTACCCTGGCACCTGTGAAAGTACAGAAACGTGATAAAGCGGAAGCACGTAAGGAAGCAATGGAACTGCTTGCGCGTGTGGGACTGGCAGATAAAGCCAGAAGTTATCCCAGACAGTTGTCCGGCGGACAGAAACAGCGTGTGGCTATCGTACGTGCACTGTGTATGCATCCGGAGATCCTGTTATTCGATGAAGTGACCGCAGCACTGGATCCTGAGATGGTAAGAGAAGTGCTGGACGTTATGTTAGATCTGGCAAAGCAGGGAAAGACTATGCTTATTGTCACCCATGAGATGCAGTTTGCCAAGGCGGTAGCAGATAAAGTGATCTTCATTGATCAGGGTAAGATCGTAGAGGAAGCGGCACCGGAAGAGTTTTTTGAACATCCGAAGACCGAGAGAGCAAAACAATTCCTGAATGTATTCACGTTTGAACATGTGGAGCATCATGCGGAACAATAATAAAGAATATAAGAGCGATTACATAAAGCAGAGAAAAAGATAATGAAGGGAGTTTTCATTATCTTTTTTTTATGCTATACTCAATATGGATTTTTGCGTTTTTTTTTAAATGATTGAAAAAGTACTGTAGAGGAGAAATGAAAAGGTGAACAGGAAGCCTTATATCAGATATGCCATATTAGGAATATTGCTGCTGTTGTCACTGATCTGTGTGATACGTATTGCG
The DNA here is from genome assembly GCA_934394515.1 of uncultured Acetatifactor sp. Taxonomy (GTDB): domain Bacteria; phylum Bacillota; class Clostridia; order Lachnospirales; family Lachnospiraceae; genus Acetatifactor. The sequence goes on along the minus strand of CAKRRU010000068.1, from coordinate 7,872 downwards.
ATGCCGAATAGAGAGTGGGAGTATTCCGGCAGTTATGAATTTAAAAAGGGAGAACCTTGTACAGATCAGACTGTTTATGATCATATTCCTCTGGGGACAGGTGTTTATCGTCTGGAACTTTCCTATGAGAGTGAAGGAGATACCAATGCCATATGTAATGTAAAAGACGGTACGGTGTATAAAGGCGGACTTTTATGCAACGGAGAGCATATGTATCAGGCACTGGATCACACAGCCTATGAGTTCTGGCTGTTTGAGGCGACAGAGGAACTGGCAGTCGTCATTGATTATTCCGGGCAGCAGAATCTTACCACGGGGAATCTGAGAATCATAGAGACAAATCTTTTATGGACGAGATATCTGGTGATCCTCATTGCACTGGTACTTCTGACCATGGGAACTATCCGGTTTGAAAGACAGAATACGAAAAACGAAGTGGGAGAAGCAGGACGCCGGGTGATTTTTGGAATTGGCGTGATTGCATTCGTTGCTTCGATTCCTTATTTATATGACGGACTGATCTCAGGTGCAGACCTGACTTACCATTTGCAGCGTATCGAGGGAGTAAAGGATGGTCTGCTGACCGGACAGTTTCCGGTGCGCCTGGAGCCCCGATGGGTATTCGATCATGGCTATGCCAACGGCATTTTTTATTGCAATCTGCTGCTGTATTTTCCGGCACTGCTGCGCATGGTTGGATTCACTGTGACAGAAAGCTATGCTCTTTATTGCATTGCTCTGAATATTGCCACGGCAGCGATCGCATGGTACTGCTTCGGGAAAATGTTCCGGGACGATGTGATCGGTCTGGTATGCAGTGGAATTTATACGTTATCTATTTTCCGGATGTATAAACTACTGATCACGGGAGCCGTGGGAGAGGGAAGTGCATTTACCTTTCTTCCGCTGGTGCTTTACGGAATCTATCTTGTCTTTGAAGGAAGTGTGGAAGACAAAGAATTTCGGAAAAGCTGGCTGATCCTTGGCATCGGTTATGCCGGATTGATCCAGACACATGTGCTGACCTGTGAGATCACTGCTTTTATGACGATATTACTCTGTGTACTCTACCTTAGGAAGGTGTTTGAACTGCCGAGATTGCGTCAGCTTGTACAAGGGGCATTGCTGGCACTGGGATTGAGTCTGTGGTATCTGGTGCCGTTTTTGGATTATTATATGACGCAGGATATGAGAATCCAGCATGCTTCTGCCAGAACGATACAGGACAGAGGAACCATCCTGCCGCAGTTGATTCATCATTTCTGGATCAGTGAACGGGCTGCAGTGCCCGGGGATAACGGAATGCAGTATTCACATCCATTAAGTGTGGGGTTGATCCTTGTGCTGGGAGTACTGATATTCTGGTTGTTACTGTTTCTGGGAGAACTGTCCGAAGAAAAAGATCGGGAAAAGAGCTTTGCAGTAAAAGCAGCCGGACTGGGATGTCTTGCTTTGTGGCTGTCCACTAACTATTTCCCGTGGGATCGCATTCAAAATACTTCACATATTGCGGCAACACTGGTGAGCAGTCTGCAGTTTCCCAATCGTTTCCTGGGCTGGGGTACGGTTCTTCTGGCAGTTCCGGTCGGATATGTTCTGAAGTATTTTAAAAATAATCGTAGAATGTTATACCAAATGAGTCTGATCACGGTGTTGGCAGCATTGTCCACGTCCTATCTGTATCTGATGGATTCCGAGGATCAGGAGCCGAGCTTCTATTTGTATAATGAAGAAAGTATGGGGTTTGGATATATTTCGGGAGCGGAATATCTGATCTACGGAACCGACAGTGACCAATTATCTTTTGCAAGACCCAGGTACGGTGAGAACATTCAGATCACCGAGTATACAAAGAGGGGATTGAACACGAGCTTCTTTTGCCGAAATGATGGGGAGGTACAGGAACGCATTACATTACCGGTTCTTTTGTATAAGGGATATGAAGCAATCGGGGAATCCGGAGAGAAAATGGAAATCGTAGATAGTGATAATCATCTGTTGCAGGTAAGTGTGCCGGGAGGTTACACGGGACGGATCACGGTACGATTCACAGAGCCTTGGTATTGGCGAGTGGCCGAGATGATCACACTGCTTACGATCGTAGGGATGAGTATTTGGCTGATCAGGAAAAGGAGATACAGATGAAAAGAAAAATACTTTTTATAGCAGAAGGTCTTCTTTTACTGGTGCTGTTAGTGCTTTGTTTTTTGGAATCCGGTAACATGATCGGGATAGTCAGTGGAGAATTACATCGGGAGAACGAGACAGGGTATCTTGTCAGTGATATGTTTACATTGAAGCCGGGAGTTTACCGGATCGTCGTAGAGGCGGATGCCGCAGGCGGTGGGATCGGAGCCGGCATGGAGATTGGTCTGGATGCGGAACAGATGACATTTCGTGCGATCCGGGGCAATCGGGCTTCTCTATATGCCGGTACGGAATATAAAGAGATCACCTATTACGTTACGGCGCCGGTGGATTCTGCATATATATCTATCCTTCCCTTTTCAGAGGACGCGGAGACCTCTTTTGAACTGAAAGTGGAGAGAACCGCAGCCGGGAACCGGATGAATTTTGTGATAGCAGTGCTGTTATGTGCAATTCTGGATGGACTGATCGCTTTTCGAAAGAAGATAGTGACCGGAAAAGTCAATAAGCAGAAAAAATGGACAGTATGTGCCCTGACAGCCATCTGGGCAGTGACATGCATTCCGTTTACGGTAGACTATCTGATCCTGGGAACGGACAGCGTACAGTGCCTGACGGAGACGGAACATCTGCTGCGGAGTGAGTGGAGCATGATCCCCTCTCTGCATCTGCTCTATTTATGGATACCCGCAGTGGTGCGTGGAATCGGTTTTTCAGTGATGACATCTTATAAGGTGATGTTTGCTCTGTTGAGCGCAGTGGCTGCATTATTGATTTACGGAGCGGTTTTCAGTCAGACAAAGGACGTGCGTCTGGCACTGCCGGCTACTGCACTGGGTATGTGGAGCCCTCTTGCCATGAGGTGGATATATTCCCAGGGGGCACCGGGAAAATTTGCAATTTACGTGCTGGGATATGTGTTGCTTGGTCTGATCGTGGGCCGGATTCTCGGAAGTAGAAAAGCAGAGGAACGCAAAATTTCTCCTTGGGCATTGTTTGCAATCATGATGGTACTGGTATTGCAGGTACTGTATTTTGAAGATAATCTCACCGTCCGGTCGGAAGTGTACTATTGGTATAACGAAGAACCTTTTATGACAGGAGAGTAACAAATGGAAAGAGCATGGTTGTTATTGAGCCAGGTCATGACTTTGGGAACGACATGGTGCATGTTTTATTGTATTTTGAAAGAAAAAGAGAAGAAAAAAGGACAACGGGAGCGAAGACAGTGGATTCAGCTGGCCGGAACACTGCTTTATCTGTTATTGCCCAGGCATATAGCGGTGGTAAGGGAGGAAAGAAACTGGACACAAATCGTGATCTGGATGGTGATACCGGTGCTGGCGGCTTCGCTGCTTGAGGTGATATATACGGAGAAAAAGCTGTGGAAGACCGGATTTGGACTGGTGGCGGTACTGGTGATCGGTGTCATCGGAAGAATGGATGGTGTGGCCGGACTGACAGTACTGTTTCTGGTATGCGTTGCGGGACTTTGCAGAAAACATTGGGAATATCCACTGATCGGTGTTTTGGGGATTGTAATGGCATGCCCCACTTATCTTACATGGAAACATTGGATCCTTGATGGTAATTTCGCTGAGAGTGGTTTCGAATATACGAGCATTATGGAGAAAGGATATAGTATCGGCGGTCTGTTCAGTACCTATTTTTATCGGAACGGAGAACCCGGAATGGGGATTTTGCTGTTAGGCTGCCTGATCTTCCTGATTTATTTCGGCTTTGTTAAAAACAGAAAAATCTGGAGCGGACCGGATTATGCGTGGCTGGCAGCGGCCGGGCTGCTTACTGTAATGTCGTTGCGGTATTTCCCATGGGATTTTGTGCAGAGAATGGGACAGTGGTCCCTGGGGCTGGTGTCCCTGATTGGAACGCCGACAGTATTTTTTACATATGCGCAGATGATCCTGTGTGTATTAAGTGTGGAAAAGATTGGGGACATCGTCATGTCAGAGGAAATGGAAGACAGCGATGATTATAGAAAAACAAAGGGAAAGAGAGAGAGTAAAATTGCCTGAAGAAAGAAAAAAGGTAGGAAAAAGAATATTCTGATATGGTTGGGAAGCCTGTTGCTTTTGGGTGTATCAGTACTGCCGGTTCGTGCAGCCTCCGTTCCGCAGGCTGAAACACCGAATTACAAAGTCGGTTTTTATGCTCATGAGAATTACCATGAGCAGGATGCTGACGGCAGTAAATCCGGCTACGGCTATGAGATGATGCAGAATGTTGCCAGGTATATGCAGTGTACCTTTTCCTATGTGGGCTATGACAAGACGATAAAGGAATGCCGGGAGATGCCGGGAAACGGTGAGATCGACATTCTGACCGCAACGGCGAGAACGCCGGAAAGAGAAGAAAAATTTGTATTCTCCATGCATCCGGCAATTACGGCGACGATTACTCCACCTATAACGGCCTGAGAGTGGGACAAAAGAGAGGCAGAAAGTAACGGGACATAGAAAATGACTTTAGAAAATCCGAAGACTGAAAAAGTATCCAAAAAGAAAATACTAGGGAAACTGTTTGTGGCTACTTTATACCTGAGTGCCTTCACGTTCGGTGGAGGATATGTGATCGTCACGCTGATGAAGAAAAAGTTCGTGGACGAGTATCACTGGATCGAGGAAAATGAGATGTTGGACCTGGTAGCGATCGCACAGTCTTCGCCGGGAGCTATTGCGGTGAACGGAGCTATTGTTGTGGGGTATAAGCTGGTGGGGATTGCCGGGGCACTGACAGCAATTCTGGGAACGATTCTCCCTCCTTTTGTGATTATAGCTGTAATCTCTATCTTCTATAATGCCTTCCGGAGTAACTTCTATGTAGCACAGATGCTGTCCGGAATGCAGGCAGGCGTAGGTGCGGTGATCGCTTCCGTGACGTATGACATGGGCGCTCCGATTGCAAAAGAGAAGGATCCGATGTCGCTTCTTATCATGACCGGCGCGTTTTTCGCAGCCTGTGTGCTGGAAATCAATGTTGTTTATATCGTGATTACCTGCGGATTGCTGGGCGTGATACGGACTTTGCTTGCCAAAAGGAGGTCCGGAAAATGATTTATCTGCAACTATTTTTGAGCTTTCTCCAGATCGGATTGTTTAGCTTCGGAGGCGGTTATGCGGCAATGCCGCTGATCCAGGGACAGGTGGTTACCGGGCATGGGTGGCTGACCATGTCGGAATTTACGGATCTGATCACTATTTCACAGATGACGCCGGGACCGATCGCGGTGAATTCCGCCACCTTTGTGGGACTGAAGATCGCCGGTGTGCCGGGAGCGGTAGTGGCGACAGCAGGATGTATTCTGCCGTCCTGTATCATTGTGACGATCCTGGCAAAGCTGTATTTGAAATACCGGAGTATGGATCTGCTGCAGGGAGTATTGAAATCCTTACGGCCTGCCGTGGTGGCCATGATTGCTTCCGCAGGGATATTGATTTTGGTGACGGCATTCTGGGGCAGTAGTGCGGTGATTACGTTTGCCGGAACGAAGTGGAGCATGGTCGTTATTTTTGTGATCTGCCTGATACTGCTTCGCAAGACGAAGCTGAACCCTATCTGGGTCATGGTACTGGCAGGTGTCATGAAAGTGGGGATCCAGATGGTGTCGCAAGCTATGATAAGCTATGATTTCCCCGGTATTTTCTGAATACGGTTCAGTTTGGCCTGAGAGGTATGTAATTGAAAAATGAACAGTGGTTATATGTAAGATGTAAAATTGAGGGACATAATTTTAAAAAAGATCCTATCATGTAAAAAACATATAGTCGCAAAATGTCCGCAAGATAAATACACTTGTCTTTCGTATAAAAATACTATATAATAGCACATAGTGTGTGCAATACAGCACAGTCAGCGAAAAGATTTTACTGTATGCTACATGAAAAAAACGAAAGAAGAGTGGAAACGTATGAAAAAACTATTTGAGAAGTGGAACAGCATCAGTCTGATTCTGCGTATCCTCTGCGGTCTGGTCATCGGTGTCATCCTGGGACTTGTAGTACCGCAGGCAACCGGCATTGCAATCTTAGGAGATGTCTTTGTAGGAGCGCTGAAGGCCATCGCTCCGTTGCTTGTATTTTTCCTGTTGATCAGTGCTCTGTGTCATGCGGGGAAAAGCCATGGCGGCATTATCAAGACGGTTATCGTTCTGTATATGTTCAGTACTTTCCTGGCATCTATTGTTGCTGTCATTGCCAGCAAAGTATTCCCGGTAACCCTGACACTGGCAGATGCAGCTACGGATATGGCGGCACCGGACGGCATCGTGGAAGTGCTGAAGACGTTACTTATGAATATGGTAGCCAACCCGGTATCCTCCCTGCTGAACGCCAACTATATCGGTGTTCTGTCCTGGGGTGTGATCATCGGTATCGGTATGAGAGCAGCCAATGATACGACCAAGAAGGTATTGGATGATATCTCCAACGGTCTGTCCAAGGTAGTCAGCTGGATCATCAGCCTGGCTCCTTTCGGTATCTTAGGGTTAGTATTCAGCTCTATTTCTTCCAATGGACTGGAGATCTTTACCGAGTACGGGAAACTCCTGTTAGTACTGGTAGGTTCCATGCTGTTTATCTATTTTGTGACCAACCCGATCATCGTATTCTGGTGTATACGTAAGAACCCGTATCCGCTGATCTTCAAGTGCCTGAAGAAGAGCGCTATTACCGCATTCTTTACCAGAAGCTCCGCTGCGAACATTCCTGTAAATATGAAAGCCTGCGAAGAGTGGGGACTTGACAAGGATACTTATTCTGTAACCATTCCGTTGGGTGCTACGATCAACATGGATGGTGCGGCTATCACCATTACCGTTATGACACTGGCAGCAGCCACCACCATGGGAATCCATGTGGACTTCTTAAGCGGTATCGTGCTGAGTGTTCTGGCAACTTTGTCTGCCTGCGGTGCATCCGGTGTGGCAGGTGGTTCTCTGTTGCTGATCCCTATGGCATGTTCTTTGTTTGGCATTTCCAACGATATTGCCATGCAGATCGTAGGTGTCGGCTTCATCATCGGTGTGATCCAGGATTCCGTAGAGACCGCACTGAATTCTTCTTCCGACCTGCTGTTGTCCGCATCCGCAGAGTTCAGACAGTGGAGACTGGAAGGCAAAGAGATTAAATATTAATAGTGAATGTAGCTGCAAAATCAGTTGCATACTCACAAAATAAAAAGTATGATAAGTTCAGCCGGAGCATTTGCTTTGGCTGAACTTTTTGCGTTAAATAAATATTTGAGGAGAAAAAATATGTGGCAGCCACAGGAAGACAATACTTACAATGAACTGAGAGAAAATTCGATCCGTAAATGGTTGGAGGATATGAGCGGACACGAGGACGTAGCGGTAAGAGGCGGTGTCAAAGTCACACAGGAATATCTGGAGGAGCTGAAGAGACAGATCCGTGAACTGGAAGAAAAATGCGCGCTGAAAGATGACTATCTGAAGAAGATGAAAGAGAAGTCCGCGACAGTGAAAAGCGCTGTGCAACATTCGATAGAACGAACTTCGGGAAAATGAGAAGCATTTCGGGTAAAAGCGGAGTCCGCGAGGGTTGACAGCGAAACGGAAAAAAAGTATCATATATAAGATATTGAGTATTAAAAACAAGAGCGGAAAGGTAGAAACCATGGCACTTAGCAAGAAGCCCACAACGGGCATGAAAGATATCCTGCCGGAGGAGATGCAGATCCGTGATTACG
>CAKRRU010000067.1 GCA_934394515.1 uncultured Acetatifactor sp. | reverse complement strand
CATAACAGCTACACAGCTGTTGGTTGTACCTAAGTCAATACCAATAATCTTACTCATAATATTTTCCTCCTGTTTTACTCTTTGTTTGCTTTTTTATAGTTTTTATATCTAAAAATATGTGATAACCAAATTATTGAACAACTCCTACCATGCTGTGTCTTACGACCATGTCGTGATAGGTATAACCCTTTTGAAGTTCCTGTGCAACCACACCGGATTCATATTCATCGCTCTCCACCTGCATCACTGCGTTGTGAAGGTTGGGATCGAATTCCCGCCCCACTGCTTCGATGGGTTTTACGCCGATATTGTCAAGTTCCGTCATCAGCTGTTTGTAGATGCGGTTCATACCGTCTACGAAAGGATCTTCCTTGCTTTCTTCGGGAACGGTTGCCAGACCTCTTTCAAAATTATCCACTACCGGAAGGATCTTCTCGATCACGCTCTTGGCGCCGGTATCGAACATTGCCTGTTTTTCTTTGTCAGTTCTCTTACGGAAGTTCTCGAACTCCGCCATCTGACGTTTTACTCTGTCTTCCAGCTGATCGATCTTTTCTTTATAAGCATCTGCTTTCTTATCCAGCTTTGCCTGTTTCTTTGCGGCCTTCTTATCGGCTCTGCTTACAGGTTCTTCCGTATCTTCCTCTTCCAGTTCGTTCTCTACCTCTTCGATTTTCTCCTCGGTATCGGATACTTCCTTTTCCATTTCATCCAGGTTTTCCAGATTTTCTTTTTCCTGTTCTGCCATTCTTACCCCATCCTTTCCGGATCCTATTCCTTCTTATACAGGTCATCCAACTGATTCTGCATCGTACGCAGCGTTCCGATGACCTTGTCGTAATCCATTCTCTTGGGTCCGATAATTCCTATCGTGCCCTTCATGCCTTCGCCTAATTCATAAGTGGCCGTGACAACACTGCAATCCTTCATGCCCTGTACCGGTGTCTCGTCTCCGATGTACACCTGAATCCCCGTGCTGCCTTCGTCTGCCAGGGATTCCTGGATCAGACCGCCCAGCTGCTGTTTCTCTTCGAAGGCGTTGATCAGTTCGCTTGCTTTGGACTGATCTGCCAGTTCCGGATACCGGAAAATATTGTTGGCGCCGCTGGTATAGATCTCCAGGTCTTCGTCAGCCTTGATGGCATCTGCCACAGCATCGATCACCTCGCTGACGATCTCACTGTGGATTCCGGCCTGCTGCTTCATCGCTGCAATCATTCCCAGATTGATCTCCTCCATGGACAATCCATTGAGGTGGGTGTTCAACAGGATGTTCAGCTTCAGTAATGTCTCATCATTCAGTTCCTGATTCACTGTCAGGATGTTGTTCTTGATCACATTGCCCTCAGCAACGATCACTGCCAGAATCTGTCCGGCATCCACTCTGGATAACTGAATGAACTTTACCTTATTGCGGTGTACCTGCGGTGCACTGATCATGGTAGCGTATTGTGTGTTCTGAGCAAGGGTCTTTACCACCTGTTTTAACAGGTTCTCTAGCTTATCCTGTCTCTCTAAGAGCATATCTTTCATCTCATTGACTTCATGCTCTCTGGTCGCCATCATGGTATCCACATAGAAGCGATATCCCTTATCGGAAGGAATCCTTCCTGCGGAAGTGTGCGGCTGTATGATATAACCCATCTCCTCCAGATCTGCCATCTCGTTTCGAATGGTTGCGGAACTCAGATTCAAATCTGTATATTTCGAAATGGTCCTGCTGCCTACCGGCTCTCCCGTTTCCAAGTAGTTCCGGATAATGGCTTGCAATATAATTGTTTTTCTGTCATCCAATTGCATTCCATCACTCCCTTTGGGATTATTAGCACTCATTCAAAAGGAGTGCTAACATCTTCTTACCCTAAAATATCACTATAGGATATTATTGTCAACAGATTTTCCGGGAAATAATTCTAAAGATTCTAAACAAAATCTAAAAATCAAACAGAGACAAAGAATCCTGCGAATACTTACCTTCGAAGGAGTCTTTGTCTCTGTCTCTCAGTTTTGTATCATTACTATTTCAGCACCAGGCCTGTCTCCAGATATACCGGAAGTGCCCGTATATATACCATGTCCACCGCGCTTCCGATGATGATCAGGAAGCACATGGCGATCCCGGCATTTACAAGCCATGCCGGGAGCTGTAATTTTCCGATTTTTATCTCTGACAGTTTTTGAATCCCTTTTACCGTGTAATACATCAGAGGAACCAGCGCAGGCAGCAGATAGCGGCCCTGATTCTGATAATCCATGGTGTACGCATAATAAATCGTCAGAATCGCCGGCATGAGAATACAGTACAACATATTGATATGAAAGAACCACTCTTTACCGGTAATATGTCTGCGCTGTTTATAGCGGACCAGGTAAACGACCACACCCAGACATCCTGCCGCAAAAAACATTTTGTATGCACGGTACAACCATATCGTTCCGAAAATCGACATAGAACCGAAAGCCGCCACAAAGCTGTGATACAGACCGGTGAATGTATAACGCTCTTTCAGCATTTCAGAAACGCTGTACCCCATTGCCTGATAAGTCTTCATTGTCAGGGGATTTACACTTTCAATAGCATATTGTATCGCCATTTTTTCCCGGGTCTTCAGTCCCAGCAGATCTCCATCCAGCACAATATAGCTGCGGATAAACCACCAGCTGATCCCTATAAGCACCACGCCTGCGATCAGGCAGCCATATTTCAACATGCGCTTCCAGTCATAAGAATATCCGCCATTCTCCTTTTTTTGCAGAAAAAACGCCACGAACAAAAGGATACAGCTTACGATATACCCGTAAGCATTGTAATAAGAAAGTGCGCACAGGATAATGCCACCGCTCATCCACAGACTGTTACGGACATTGATACCATCCTGATATACACAGGCCAGTGCATATACCATCATGGCTGTAGAGAGCATGCAGCAGGAATCTGTATTCACATAAGTGTGCAGGAATAATCCTTCCGGCAGATATGTCACCGCAAAACAAAACATCCACCGGAATCCGGCATCCCGAAACACCTTTTTCCCAATGAAATACACTACCACCGCCATCAGCAGTCCAAAAGTCACGTTCACCAGACGGGCCGTGTACAGCAGTGCCACTTCGGATTCCGTAAAGAGATTTACGAAACGCATGACATATCCCTGTATAATATAAGGAAACACATTATACAATGCATAGGAAAATCCATAGGCCGGGATCCGCACCTCTTCCTCCAGCCCCGTAGGTATTCTTCCGTATTTACAAATAAACTGCGGGATCAGGTATCTCGCATGTTCATCCGGGGGATTGCCATAAAGCGGCGGGGTATTGGCTAGCGGCTGCATCAGTGCGACCGTAAGCGCCAGTCCCAGGAATCCCAGAAGATATAATGTAAAAATAATCTTTTCTGATTTTTTCTGCATTGTGTCATCCTTTAGCATTCAATAATAATGATACAAAGACCCCAAAGTGGTACATGCCACATTGGGGCCTTTCGTTTCGGTACTTTTCTTTTGCTCTTTTATCTGACTCCGGTAATTTATATGTAGAAGCTTCCGGTAATCTCTTTGTTCATAACATAGTAGACCATGTTCTCTTCCGGCTTCACATACAGCTCTACGCTGGTCAGATCAGCTGCTTTCTGCTTCAGGTCGTATTTCCATACATCCTTTGCAATCTTCAGCAGATCGTCCTGAGAATAAGATTTTCCGCCGAACTGAACACTGATCTCGCTCTTTAACTCTGCTTTCTTGGCTGCAGGCTTCTTAGCGGGCGCTGCCTTCTTGGTCTCTTTCTTAACTGTCTCTTTCTTGACTGCAGGCTTCTTAACCTCTGCCTTTACAGGTGCTTTTTCTTCTGCCTTTGCTACCGGTGCCTTTTCAGCTTCCTTCACAGCGGTCTTGGTTTCTGTCTTAACTGGAGTTGTCGGTGCTGCTTTCTTCACTTCTGCCTTAGGGGCTTCCACTTTAGCTGCTGTTACAGGTGCTACATTTTTCTTCACTACTGCCATGTTCCCGTCTCCCTTCTGTACGATTCATGTACAAAACAAATTTATTTTCATTCTCCTCCCAAGTGCCATATTCCGGCGCTCGATAAGGGTAGTGTATTCCTTTTCCCTATAATTGTCAACTATTAAGCGAATACGAGGAAATACAGTAACACAACGATACCCAGCACAATACGGTACCAGCCGAACACCTTGAAGTCATGCTTCTTGATATATCCCATCAGGAAACGAACCACGAACAGAGATACCAGGAAAGACACCACGGTACCGACCAACAGGCTTGCCAGTTCGATTCCCGTAAAGTCAAATCCAAACTTCACTACTTTCAACAGGCTGGCGCCGAACATCACGGGAATGCCCAGGAAAAAGGTGAATTCCGCCGCTACGGTTCTGGAAATACCGATCACGATGGCACCCAGGATCGTAGCTCCGGAACGGGAGGTTCCGGGCAGTGCCGCCGCTACCAGCTGGCACAGGCCGATGATCAGTGCATCTTTATAAGTAAGCTGGGATAATTTTGTAGTCACGGGAACACGGTTCTTGTTCCAGTTTTCAATCACGATGAACAGCACGCCGACCAGTACCAGCATGACTGCCACCACGATCACCTGCACGGTAACCCCACTGCTGCCGATCTCTTTTTTGAATGCCTCGCCTACCGCGTCATCAAACAGAAGACCGTAAGCAACCGCAGGAATACATGCCACTACGATTTTTACCCACATCCAGAACGCATCCATGCTCAGTGCAACATTGCCTATGGCAGGATCCTTTTTAGATCTCACGATACCGCTTTTTTTCGCCTGCTGATTTCTTTTCAGGTAGAAAGGCCAAATCTTATTCCAGAAAATAACGACGACCGCTAAAATAGCGCCCAGCTGGATCACGACATCAAACATATCGAAGAAGCCTTCGCTGGTCTGCTTGAAGGGGATCAGCCTCTCTACCAGGATCAGATGTCCGGTGCTGCTGATGGGCAGCCATTCGGTGATGCCCTCTACGATACCGTAGATAATTGCCTTAATGATTTCTAACATTGTTTTCTCCTCTTATTTCCTTTTATTTTCTCGTAACCATTCAGCGCCTCATTCGCAAAAACCGCATCTGCGATGCTTATCTTTCTGCTTCCCTCCAGGTATTTTTTGCATTCCTGCTGTGGCACAGCTATTCCGACAGATATGCCAGCAGTTCTTCATAGCAGTTTTGTGCTTCCCTGTATCCCTCTTCGTATAAAGCGATCAGCCTATCCTTGTCTTTCTCGATTCGTCCGACGTCACTCTTTTTCTGAGGACGGATCACAAATGCCTGACCGTTTGCCTCCTGGCGTTCGATGTAATCGAGGCATGCATTATAACGGATGTGCCGGTCTGCCATGAGTTCATACACTTTAGGATATTTCAGATATCTGAGCTTTATGAGTGCCAGCTGGGATGCCGACGCAGGCTGTCTGACATAACCGATTTCTTTTGTCATCACAACAATATTCTTGCGATTGCCGTCCATGATGGATTTTTCCAGCGGAATAGCATCACTGATGCCACCGTCCAGATACAGTTTTCCGTCAATTTTGACATTTCTGGCGACTAACGGCAGAGATGCCGAAGCACGTATTTTCTCAATATCTTTGCGGATATCGCGTACCCGCAGATATTCCGGCAGACCGGTCTTTATGTTGGTCACCACACTGTATGCCTTACCGGGATATTTTTCAAATGTCTCGTAATCATAAGGATACAAATAATCGGGAATGAGATGATAGCAGAAATCTACGTTAAACAAATCTCCGCTTGTCAGCAGGCTCTCCACACTGCAATACCGCCTGGTATCCAGATAATCCACGCTGACGCTCAAAGCCCTTCCCTTTTGTCTCGACAGGTAGCTGCACATATGGCACGCTCCGGCAGACACTCCGTAAATATGAGAGAAGTCAATTCCTTTTTCTGTAAAAAAATCCAGTACACCGGCTGTATATACGCCTTTCATACCGCCGCCTTCCAATACTAATCCGGCCTGATACATATGCGCTCCTTTCTTTTTGTTTCGTGCAGGCACGATTCGCTTTTCGCCCGATTGCTTATGCAACTATCTAGAACCACATTCGCAAAATCGCATCTGCGATGCTTTCCTTTTGCTCATGTGGTTATTTCGTCACATCGACACATCAAAAGACTCATTCGTGCAAGCACGATTCGCTTTTGATGTGTCGCGTGACTCTAGATAGTTGCATACTCTGTCTTTACAAACTTGCGCAGTGCTTCCAGCGATCTCTCTACTTTTTCGGTATCCACGCAGTACGCCATGCGGAAATATCCCGGTGCGCCGAAGGTGTCTCCGGGGACAAGGATCAGGTCGTACTTCAATGCCTTCCGGCTGAAGATCTTCGCATCCTCTTCCAGCGCCTTCGGGAAAATATAGAAGGTTCCGCCGGGTTTCACGCAGGTAAATCCTAAGGTTGTCAGCTCATTATAGAGAATATTCATGTTCGTCTCGTATACAGACAGATCCGCCGTCTTGTCCAGAACCTGTGCCACTGCCAGCTGGATGATCGAGGGAGGACAGTTGTGTCCGATTCCTCTGGAAATCTGTCCACACATATTGATCATGGTCTCAGCCTCTTCGCAGGCAGGATTGACTGCCACATACCCGATACGCTCTCCCGGCAGGGACAGAGATTTTGAGAAGGAATAGCACATGATCGTATTATCATAGAAATAAGAAACACAAGGACTGTCAACCCCTTCAAACACGATCTCACGATACGGTTCATCAGAGATCAGGTAGATGATGTGTCCGTATTTTTCGGATCTCTCTTTCAGCAGCTCTGCCAGTCTCTGCAGGGTCGGCGTGGAATATACTACACCGGAAGGGTTGTTGGGGGTATTGATCAATACTGCCTTTACCTTTTCCGTCAGCATCTCCTCGAACGCGTCGAAATTGATCTGGAAGTTCTCCGGATTGGGCGGAACGACTTTAAGTACGGCGCCTGTCAGATCTACATAAGGGTGATACTCCGGAAAAAACGGTGCAAACGTTAAAATCTCGTCTCCCGGCTCTGTCACCAGACGAAATGCATGCGCCAATGCTCCGGCAGCACCGGATGCCATGAAAATATGCTCTTTACGATAGGGCAGACCAAATCTTTTTTCCAGGTTTTCCGCAATCGCCTCTCTCACGCTTGTGATACCGAGGCTCGGGCTGTATCCGTGCAGTTCCAGAGGTTCCTTGGTCGCCAGCATATGAATCATGCGGTCGGTGAATTCTCTGGGTACCGGAACGGAAGGATTTCCCAGGCTGTAATCAAATACATTTTCGTACCCGATCTCCTGTCCTCTTGCCGTAGCGAATTCCGAAAGCTGTCTGATGACTGATTTTCCGGATAACATATCTTTGTATTTCTGGACTAACATACCATGCACTCCTGTCTGCGCTGTCTGCGCTGTTTATTTAATCTCTGTATAATGTTCCCTGTCTTTTTCCGTAGACATACAGATTCTGTCTCTGCCGCAGCTTTTTGCCCGGTATAACAGGATATCTGCCCTGGAAGTGAAATCCCACTCTCTGTTATTGCCTACCGGGATTCTGGCGAACACGCCCTGGCTCACAGATATGTATTTCCCACAACTGCTGCGCTCGTGGAGCATTTTTAGCTTACGGACTTCCCGTAAAATATCCTCGGAGACTCTGCGGATCTCCTCTTTCGTCATTCCCGTGTACAGGATCATGAATTCGTCTCCGCCGTATCTGGCACAGAATACCTTCCCCGGAATCTGCTGTTTCCGCAGGACTCCGGCGATTGCCTTCAGGCAGCGGTCGCCGGCAAGATGCCCGTAATAGTCATTATACTCCTTAAAGAAGTCGATATCCATCAATTCCACACCCATGAGTTCCTGTGTTTCATAGGCATGTTCAAAACAGTTGGTAAAATACTCGTGTAAAAAAGTTCTGTTTGCAAGCCCCGTCAGTTCGTCGTGCATTGCCAGATTTTCCAGTGCCGCATTGGAGGCCTGCATATTTGCCCAGTCCATGGTCACATTTTTCAGATGATCCTGCATCTCCATGACACTGATCAGCGCTTCCCTGTTCTCCAGCTGATATTTTTCATAAATTTCAAAATACCGTCTGGTATATTCCGTATACTCCTGCAGCTGCCCCTTTTTCAAAAGCAGCCTGCTTTTGAACGGGTAGAGATCGAGAAAAATATTATAATGGTCTTCGACATGCTTTTCATCGATCATCCGGAGCAGACTTTCTAACAGTCCCTCCTCCGGCATCAATGACAAAATCCCTGCCAGTATCACCAGGTTGTCTTTGATCTGTTCAAAAAATTCCGCATCTTCCAGTTTCGTCAGCAGCCTTGCCGAAACCTGTTTGGCTTCTTCCAATCTTCCTCTTAAGATTTCACAGGGAATCCGGTACATTTCCACCATAATCGCAGAATAGTAACTGTCGGGATCTTTTTGCAGAATGGTCTGTATTTTCTCCCACAGCTGCAGTGCTTCTTCCATTTCCTGCTGATACATATAGCAGCAGCCGCATTCCACCATGCAGTTGATTTTATTGCAATTCAGGTAATATGTTTTTTCTGATTTTTCATAGCAATCCAACGCGATGCGATAGTGCTGGATTGCTTCTTTGCGCTGGCGCATGCGCACTAACGTATAAGCAATGTTGCTCTCCGCCATGGCCTGAATATAATAAAAATGATATTTTTCGGCATACTTGAGACAGTTATAATAAGAGCTCAGCGCCACCATCCGGTTATTTTTCCGGTCGGCCACCGCACCCATCATGTTGTAGGTTCTGGCAAGCAGTTCATACATCTGCGAACTTTTCAGATAGCCGATGCTCTCCGAGAGACACTGCATCGTGTTCTCGAACTGGTCATTCTGCCAGTAATACTCCGCCAGATAATAAAGTCCCAGTCCGGCCAGCTTCTGTGAGCCGGTATCCGCGGCATATTCCAGCACTTTCTGACAGGTCTCGTTATCCGGGCATTTACCGTTCTCCCAGTACCGGATCGTTTCCTCTATGAAATTTTGCACGTTCTGCGGTAATCCCTTTAAATCCACACTGTTTCCTTTCCGGTCGTTCCCCTGCTTCCCCCATTTACTGACATACAAATGCCTTACGAACTTGCCGCAAAGCAAAGATAACTATTCGGATAAAACTCTCCGAATAGTTATCATCATACCACAGTATTTTGCCACTTTACAAGATTGCTCCGTTAAAAATACATCCTGTACTGCAAAATTTAGTTTTTATTTAGATTTCATCCTCTGCCCAGACCAGTGCACATTTTACGGCACGGTGCCAGCCCTTTAAAAGAGTCTGCCTGTTTTCCGCATCCATCTGCGGTGCAAAGGAAGCGCCGATCTGCCAGTTTTCCCGGATTTCTTCCTTCGTCTTCCAATAGCCTACGGCAAGACCTGCCAGGTAGGCCGCACCCAATGCCGTAGTCTCAATGCAGGCCGGACGGCGTACCTGTGTATTCACGATATCTGCCTGGAACCTCATAAGAAAGTCATTGGCACTGGCACCGCCGTCCACTTTCAGGTTCTTCAATTCGATGCCGCTGTCTTTTTCCATGGCTTTCAGTACATCGGCGGTCTGGTAGGCAATGGATTCCAGCGTGGCACGAATAAAATGCTCCTTGGTACAGCCTCTGGTGAGACCTACGATCGTTCCTCTCGCATACTGGTTCCAATAAGGTGCTCCCATGCCTGCAAATGCCGGAACGATATAGACCCCGGCGGTATCCGGTACATGTTCC
This sequence comes from uncultured Acetatifactor sp., assembly GCA_934394515.1. GTDB lineage: Bacteria > Bacillota > Clostridia > Lachnospirales > Lachnospiraceae > Acetatifactor. The sequence goes on along the minus strand of CAKRRU010000067.1, from coordinate 4,865 downwards.
GCATATTCCTGCGATTGCGCTGAAGTTTTCAACATTCGCATGCTATCACGAAGCCACTGGATCCCGGCTCCGGCTACGAACACACTGCCTTCCAGCGCATATTCCACATTTTTCGAGGTGCTGGCTGCAATGGTGGTCAGTAGTCCCGACTGGGAAGTGATCGCTTCATGCCCGGTATTCATTAATAAGAAACAGCCGGTTCCATAAGTATTCTTCACTTCTCCCTGCTCGAAACAGCACTGTCCGAACAATGCCGCCTGTTGGTCTCCTGCCGCACCGGCAATGGGAATCTCACCGCCCAGCACGGAAGCATCTGTTTTCCCGTAGATTTCGCTGGAGCAATGGACTTCGGGAAGCAGGCTCTCCGGGATGTTGAAACGCTTCAGGATCTCCTTGTCCCAGCAGAGGTTGTGAATGTCAAATAACATGGTACGGGAAGCATTGGTATAATCCGTCACATGCACCGCACCCTTGGTCAGGTTCCAGATCAGCCAGGTGTCTACCGTACCAAAGAGCAGTTCACCGCGCTCTGCACGTTCTCTGGCTCCGGGGACATTGTTCAGGATCCAGGCGATCTTGGAAGCACTGAAATAAGCGTCCGGGATCAGACCGGTCTTTTCGCGGATGATCTTATCAAAACCGTCCTTTTTCAGTTCTTCGATCATGTCGGAAGTGCGGCGGCACTGCCATACGATAGCGTTGTATACCGGTTCGCCGGTGTTTTTATCCCAGATGATGGTCGTCTCACGCTGGTTCGTAATGCCGATGGCTTCGATCTGGTCATCCGTGATACCTAAGACTGCCATGCTCTCAATGGCCACGCCCAACTGCGAAGACCAGATTTCCATGGGGTTATGTTCTACCCAGCCGGGCCGGGGATAGATCTGTGTGAATTCTTTCTGCGCCATGGAACAGATGTTGCCCTGTTTGTCGAACAGGATGCAGCGGGAACTGGTCGTTCCCTGATCCAGGGCCATGATGTAGGTCTTTTTCTGTGTGTTATGTATGTCTCCCATTGTGTTGTGTAACCTCCCGTATTGTTTTTATGCTTACCGCCCGTTTGCTTCCTTTTACCGCCTGTATCTTGTAGTACGGGCTCCCCGGCGGTGGTTCAACATTATCCGTGAAAAGACCGCGTAGCCACAATATCGACGCCCGTGTCAGCCACATTTTCCACGATGACATCTCCCACATGGATTGGGGCGGTTGCCGTGACCCCTGCCAACGCTTTCATACAGTCAGTAATCTTGCCCTTGGGAATGTCCGAAGCTGTCTTCACGGATACGACTGCGTCCGGATATCCTGCCACGCGCACGGTTGAGGTGACGATACGGGTGGGGTTGGTCACTTCCTTCTCCCCATAGGCGGCACCTCTGGGGCATCGATTGCCGGTGACGGTGACACTATTGTCAGATGTTATGTTCACAGTCAGGGCACAGCCCACCGGGCAACAGATACAGGTCAGTTCTCGTTGTGTTGTATCAATTAATTTCTTATCTTTATCTATCATACTCTTATTCTCCACTTTACAGCGTTTTTCCTTCCAATGCAGTGCGACCTGTGTTAAAGCTTTTGTGCATATACTGTCAGGATTGCCTGCCGACCAGTCAAGTATCAGCAAAATACTATTCCGTGCACCGGTTCTTCTCACGGATATACTCCACCGCATAGTTGCCTGCCTTCTCCGCTTCCGCAGATACATGATCCACGAGTTCATGCACATGAAGTACATTGCCGCAGGCGAACACACCGGGGATACTGCATTCCAGATTTTCTCCCACTACGGGACCGCCGGTCTTGCCATCCATCAAAGCCCCAAGTCCTCTTGTCAGTTCGTTCTCCGGAATCAGACCGCAGGATAATAGCAAGGTATCGCAAGGCACATCCCATTCCGAACCGGGGATCGGTCTGCCGTTGTCGTCCACCTTTGTGAGCGTCACACCTTCCACACGGTTTTTGCCATGGATCTTAGCCACTGTAGTATTCAGGTATAAAGGAATGTTGAAATCATCCAGGCACTGTACAATATTTCGTTTCAGGCCGCCGCTCTGTGGGCGAAGTTCTGCCACACACTGTACCTTTGCGCCCTCGAGCACCATACGTCTCGCCATAATCAGACCGATATCTCCGGAACCGAGGATCACCACATTTTTACCGGGCATACGTCCCCTGATATTCACGTAATACTGGGCGGTTCCGGCGCTGTAGATCCCTGCGGGTCTGCTGCCGGGGATATTCAGTGCACCACGGGAACGCTCTCTGCAGCCCATTGCCAGGATTACTGTTTCCGTCTCTATCTCCAGTAGTCCATCCTCTTTATTCATGGCAGTGACTTTTTTGCGTCCATCGGGAAGCAATTCAATATTGGTTACCATGGTATTCAGCAGGTAAGGGATCTGTGCCTCTGCCGCCATATCAATATAACGTTCCGCATATTCCGGTCCGGTCAGTTCTTCCTTAAAAGTATGCAGTCCGAATCCGTTGTGAATGCACTGGTTCAGGATACCACCGAGTTCTCTGTCCCGTTCCAGGATCAGTACCTTTTCACAGCCTGCCTTTCTCGCGGACAATGCTGCTGCCAGTCCGGCAGGACCGCCTCCGATGATGACAATGTCTTCTGTGCGTTTACTCATGGAGTGCCTCCTTTCCGACAGATGCCTGAGATTTCTTCCATGTTCCGCCTTCTCCGGGTGCGGTTTCTTTGTTCTCTCCCACCAGGATTTCGGAACCGCTGCCTTCCTTGGTGATCTGTGCCGGATCCAGATGTAGTTCTCTCGACAAGATTTCCAAGGTCTTCGGTGAGCAGAAACCTGCCTGACATCTGCCCATGCCGGCTCTGGTGCGGCGTTTCACCCCGTCCAGTGTCGTAGCTCCTACCGGCCGGTGAATCGCCTCCAGAATCTCCCCTTCCGTCACCAGTTCGCAACGGCAGATGACGTTGGCAAACGCAGGATTCTTCCGGATCAGTTCTTCCCGTTCTTTTTCCGAAGCCAGTGCCATGCTGGGAATTCCCTTTCTCGTGTCTATAAAGTCCGTTCTGCGCTCTGTGGGATATTTCTTCTCCACGATCTCTGCCACATATTCACCGATGGCAGGAGCACTGGTCAGACCCGGGGATTCGATGCCTGCCACGTCGATAAATCCGGGATGTCCTGCTGCTTCACCGATGAGGAAGTCTGATTTTTCATTCGGATCTTCGTGCACCAGATGTGCCCGGAGTCCCGCAAAAGAAGTAATCGTCTGTCTGCCGTCCAGAGAATCCACGCTGTTACTTCCCAGATGCAGTACCTTTGCCAGTCCCTCTGCCGTGGTATCTACATCTTCCTTATCCTGAATATCATCTGCCGTAGGACCTACCAGGAGATTGCCGTGCACTGTGGGTGTGACGAGGATACCTTTTCCCATTTTGGATGGGAGCTGGAAAATCGTGGAGTTCACCAGATTGCCGCAGTTTTTATCCATCAGACGGTATTCTCCGCGTCTCGGGACAATATGAATCTTGTCCTCGCAGACCATGTTGTGAATCTCGTCCGCATAGACACCGGCCGCATTGATCACTACCGGTGCGACGTACATCTCTCCGTCAGCCATCACCTGATACATCCTTGCAGCGTCCGGCGAACCGTTCTCATCCCATACCGGCTTCTGCTCTACCACAGACGTCACCTTGTGATCCCGGTAAAAGTCCACACCATTCTCCGCGGCATTCTCCGCCAGTGCAATATTCAGTCCGAAAGGACACACAATGCCGCCGGTGGGTGCATACAATGCTCCCACGATATCCCGGGACACTGCCGGTTCCATCGCCCAGACCTCCTCCGGAGACAGGATCTTCAATTCCTTTACCCCATTTTCTATGCCGCGTCTGTACAGTTCTTCCAATCCGGACATGGCGTCTTCCTCGAAGCACAATACCAGGGAACCATTCCTGCGAAACGGGAAGTCCAGCTTCTTCGACAGTTCCTCCATCATTTCGTTGCCGCGGACATTTAATTTTGCCTTCAGGGTTCCCGGCACCGCATCATACCCCGCATGCACAATGCCGCTGTTTGCCTTGGAAGTGCCCTCGCAGACATCACTTTTCGCCTCCAGAACAGCAATTTTACGTTTCCCCTTCGCCAGTTCCCTGGCAATGGCGCAGCCGCTGACGCCGGCGCCGATGATGATCACATCATAACCTTTCATAACCACACCTGCCTTTTCGTTTTCTGCCGTAAATCTATGCTTTCATTTTACCATATCCGCCGCAAAAACACGACAGAAACATGGGAAACAGTCTTCGGAAAATGTAGTAAAAACCGGGCAGTGATTCCTCACCGTCCGGTTTGTCATTTACAGTAATGTATTCAGATCCACAAAAGCGCCGCCCTTGATCTCCACGCACTTATCACTGTTCAACTGCAGCCAAACGCTGCATGCATTGGGATTGTATACTTTCTCGTAATCTGCGGAGAACTGTAATCTCTTCGCAGCATCCATGTAGTCAATGATCTCGATGTTGGTTGCATACCAGATATCGTCTCTGCCGCCCATGTATTTACAGAAGTTCTCGATCACATCCCAGTTGTCATTGTTGTCAAACTCATAGCTATGACCCCAGACATACATCAGTTTCAGATACTGTCTCTTCTGGAAATTCGCGAAGAATTCCGCATACTCCATCAGCTTCGGGTCATCGTGATGGCAGGTAGCATGCCACTCTAAAGGATCCTTCGGCAGTGCAAAATCCGGAACCGTCTCTACGACTCTGGCATAAGCCACGCCCAGCTGACGATACAGTTGCTTGATTTCCTCGCTGTAAGAACCGTTGGGATACGCATGTCCCCTGACGATCTGTCCTGTCCATTTCTCCAGACCTTTCCGAT
>CAKRRU010000066.1 GCA_934394515.1 uncultured Acetatifactor sp. | reverse complement strand
GGAAGTACATAAATGTCCTCCCAGTGACTTTTTATTTTATCCTTGCATGGCTTGTAGCTTAGCCAAAGTATCTCTTGAGCAGTCCTTCGAAAGCTTTACCATGTCTGGCCTCATCACGTGCCATCTCATGTACGGTATCGTGAATCGCGTCGAGGTTCAGCTCTTTTGCTCTCTTAGCGAGGTCGAACTTGCCTGCGGTAGCGCCGTTCTCGGCATCTACTCTCATCTCCAGGTTCTTCTTGGTGGAATCGGTAACAACTTCACCTAACAGCTCTGCGAATTTTGCAGCATGCTCAGCTTCTTCGTAAGCTGCCTTCTCCCAGTACAGGCCGATCTCAGGATAGCCCTCTCTGTGAGCAACTCTTGCCATTGCAAGATACATACCTACCTCAGAGCACTCGCCCTGGAAGTTCGCACGCAGATCAGCAATGATATCTTCGGGAGCACCCTGTGCTACGCCGACTACATGCTCTGCAGCCCATACCTTCTCGTCAGCCTGCTTCGTGAACTTGGAAGCGGGAGCGTGACAGATGGGGCACTCTGCGGGAGCCGCATCTCCTTCATAAACATAACCACATACCTGACATACATACTTAGCCATAATTTTTTCTCCTTTTCTCTGATGAAATATTTTGTTTTTTCTCTTTTTGCGTGTGCTGTATCAGCACGATATATGTGATGGGAAACCTTCTTTGCAAGGCTCTCATCGTTTATGGAACGAAGTCAGCTTTTACTTTATCATTGTAATCAGGTAAGTGCCGGCTTCGTAGCAATCTTGGTACAGGCAGGACAGGTGCCATAGAAATAAGTGACATGTCCCCGAATCTTGCCGTCGAATCGCTCTCCGGCAGTCTCCATAATAGAATCAATACGATCCATATCCAGATCGATAACGCTTCCGCATTCCGTACAGATGAAATGATAATGTTCGGAAGTGTCCGCATCGAAATGATCCACACCGTCTCCGACACGGAGTCGTAAGATTTCACCTATGTCTGACAGAAGTGTCAGATTGCGGTAGACAGTACCGAGACTTAAGTTCGGATCCTGCTGTTTCAGATTGGAATAGATCACATCCGCTGTGGGATGATCTTTACGTCCCATGAGAAAGGATTTGATCATTTCGCGTTGTCTGCTGTGCTTTCGTGCCATGATTCCCTCCTTTCTTGATAATAGTAATGATTACTGATTTCTTATAAGCCTATTATACATGAAATTAAAATAATGTCAACACAAAATTTGTAAGTTCCAAGACTTTATAAATTTTTTAGGATATTCTCGCTTCCTTTATACACAGGAATCCGGTTTTTATGCTATACTTAGCGTAAGTGAGGGAAGAATTATGAAATTTAAGACGAGATTAAGGGTAACATTTTTAAGTATTATTCTATTGCCACTGCTTTTGACGATTATGGCGTTTGTGATGATTGCCATTTATCTGATGAATTTTTCGCAGGGATTGAGTCTGACAGACATTGATTATTCCATGATGTCGGAGAATTTCAGGGAATTCACGAATACCACGGATCAGGCTTATTATGTGCTGGCGGATCAGGCGAAGGAAGACAGCAGTAAGCTGGAGGACAAGGAATATCTCGATCATGTGAATGCGGAGGTATCGAGAAAGTCTACCTATATTATTGTAAGAAAAGGTGACGAGCTTTACTACGCGGGCAATGAGGAGGCAGCGCAGAATATCTTTGATAAGCTGCCGGCCTACGGCGAAGAGAATCTGTCGGACGACAGCGGATACTTCTATAATGAACTGGAAAAATATGTGAAACAGATCGATTTCACTTTCCGGGACGGAACCCCGGGCAGTGTATTCATTATTACAAAGGTAAATGCCCTGATTTCCAGGCATCTTCTGGTCGATATGTTTATCGCCATTATCGTGATCCTGATTTTCACCAGTATGATGCTGACGCAGTGGATCCACAAGGGAGTGTTCGAACCCATCAATGAGTTGAACGTGGCGATGCGCAAGATCAAAGAGGGAAACTTTGATTATGTGTTGGAGACGGATGCCAAAGGAGAGATCGGTGATCTCTACCGGAATTACGAGGACATGCGTCTGCGCCTGAAGGAGTCCACGGAAGAGAATATCCAGCATGAGAAGCAGAACAAAGAACTGGTCAGCAATATTTCCCATGATCTGAAGACCCCGATTACGGCGATCAAGGGCTATGTGGAGGGTATCATGGACGGTGTCGCGGACACACCGGAGAAAATGGATAAATATATCAAGACGATTTATAACAAAGCAATTGATATGGATCGTCTGATCAACGAACTGACTACCTATTCCGGTATCGACAACAACCGGATTCCGTACAATTTCCACCGTATCAATGTGGCCGACTATTTTGGTGACTGTGTGGAAGAGGTCGGACTGGATCTGGAGCAGCGCGGAATCAAGCTGAATTATTCCAATATGGTATCTCCTGACACGGTTGTCATAGCGGATCCGGAGCAGATGAAGAAGGTCATCAATAATATTATCAGCAACAGCGTAAAATATATGGATAAGCCGCAGGGGCGTATTGATATCCGGATTCTTGACGAGGTGGATTCCATCCGGGTAGAGATCGAGGACAACGGAAAAGGAATCGCCCAGAAGGATTTACAGAAGATTTTCGAGCGCTTCTACCGCACGGATGCTTCCCGGAATTCCGCGCAGGGCGGCAGCGGTATCGGACTTTCCATTGTCAAAAAGATCATTGAAGATCATGGCGGTTATGTATGGGCTACGGCAAAAGAGGGAGAAGGCACCTGTATGCATTTCGTCCTGAGAAAATATATTGAGTTACAGCCGGGAAAATAATAACAGAAAATAAAGACAACCAAAGGTAACAGAAACGACTCGCTGTAAAAGCAGGAGAGTTCACCGAAAAGGAATACAAAAATAAAAACAAAGACGGACAGGAAAGCGGAGGAATAACAATGAGCAAGATTTTGATTATCGAAGATGAAGTGGCAATTGCGGATCTGGAGAAGGATTATCTGGAACTCAGCGATTTCAAGGTAGACATTTGCAATACCGGTGATGAGGGATTGAAGACGGCACTGGCGGGAGATTATGACCTGATCATTCTGGATCTGATGCTGCCGGGGATGGACGGATTCGAGGTATGTAAGAGAATCCGTGAGGAGAAAAATATCCCGATTCTGATGGTATCTGCGAAAAAAGATGATATCGACAAGATCCGGGGACTTGGTCTGGGTGCGGACGATTACATGACAAAACCGTTCAGCCCCAGCGAACTGGTAGCCCGTGTAAAAGCGCACATGGCTCGTTACGAGAGACTGGTCGGTACGAACCAGAAGCAGCAGAATGACATCGTCGAGATCCGCGGCATCCGCATCGACAAGACGGCAAGGCGTGTCTATGTAGATGGCGAGGAGAAGAATTTTACTACGAAGGAGTTTGATCTGTTAACCTTCTTGGCAGAGCATCCGAACCATGTGTTTACCAAAGAAGAACTGTTCCGTGAAATCTGGGATATGGATTCCATCGGCGATATTGCAACCGTAACCGTACACATCAAGAAGATTCGCGAGAAGATTGAGAAAGATACCGCGAAGCCCCAGTATATCGAGACCATCTGGGGTGTCGGATACCGCTTCAAGGTATAAAAGCAACAAAAAGCTCCTGTTCGGACACAGTAAATAAAGAAACTGTTCCGAATGGGAGTTTTTTTATGCGAAGATGTGTTATAATCGTATTATTGTGGCCAAGGGATGAAGAGATTGTGATGTTTTGAAATTTTGACCATAAAAGATGTGTAGAGATACAGGAAAAGGTGTTACATGAACAAGAAAAAATGGATAAAACTGTCTACCACGCAGAAGATTATGCTGAGTTTTTTAGGTGCGATCACAGTGGGAAGTATTCTGCTGGCATTACCGTTCAGCTCTGCCACCGGGGAAGCAGTGCCCTATATAGATGCTCTGTTTACTGCGACAACGTCGATTTGTGTGACCGGGCTGGTGACGGTACCGACGTATTCGACCTGGAGCGTCTGGGGACAGATCATAATCCTGATACTGATTCAGCTGGGGGGGCTGGGCGTAATCACGGTCATGTATGGTGTGATGATGGGACTGCACAGACGGCTGGGTCTGGGGAACCGACAGATGCTGCAGGACGTGTTTAATCTGAATAATATCTCCGGAATTGTCAGATTCTTACGCAAAGTATTGACCGGTACGCTGGTAGTGGAAGGAACCGGAGCACTTCTGTACATGACAGTGTTTGTGCCGGAGTACGGGCTGCGGGGGATCTGGATCTCGATTTTTAATGCCATTTCCGCTTTTTGCAATGCGGGAATGGATATCGTGGGAGAAGACAGCCTGTGCGGCTATGTGTTTCAGCCGATGGTCAATCTGGTGACGATACTGCTGATCGTGCTGGGCGGACTGGGTTACATTGTCTGGTGGGATGTTCTGCGTGTACTGAAAAAAATCCGGACGCAGAAATTAAAATGCTTCCGGCAGCTGACACTTCACAGTAAGATTGCGCTTACCATGACGGTATCGTTAATCCTGATCGGAGCAGCGGCTTTTTATGTATTTGAATATAATAATCCTTTGACCATGAAGGATTTTACGAACGGGCAGAGAATCCGGGCGTCCCTGTTCCAGTCGGTGACGACGAGAACCGCAGGATTTGCCACGATTCCCCAGCAGAATCTGACGAATACCTCAGCGATCATTTCGGTACTGCTGATGCTGGTCGGTGGTTCGCCGGTGGGAACGGCAGGCGGTATCAAAACGGTTACGATCGCTGTATTACTGGTATCCATGTTTGCCACCATACGTAATAAGGAAGACGCGGAACTGTTCCACAGGAACATTCCCAAACAGGCTGTGAACAAATCGGTGGCTGTTGTGAGTATGTTTTTCCTCATTGCATCGCTGTCTACGATCCTGCTGTCGGCGGTGACGGATGCGGATGTGATCGACATAGTATACGAGACAGTCAGCGCCACCGCTACGGTAGGACTGACCAGGAATTTGACAGCGGCTTTGCCGGCACTCGGGAAAATGATTATTATTGTGACCATGTATCTGGGAAGAGTCGGACCGATTTCTCTGGTTGTGGCATTCAGTACGCAGAAAAAGAACAAAAATATAGTAAAGAATCCTACCGAGGAAATCAGCGTAGGATAGATGGATTGAAAAAAGGTTGATACGGAAGGAATTCTAATACAGAAAGGAAAAAATTATGGGAATGAATCAGACATATGCGGTATTCGGCCTGGGAAGATACGGCAAAAGTGTGGCAAAAGAACTGGTGGAGAATGGCGCGGAAGTGCTGGCGGTAGACAACAGAGAGGCAGTAGTCAATGCTGCGATTGCGGAGATTCCGTACTGCAAATGTGCAGATGTCACCGATCAGGAAGCTTTGCGGCAGTTGGGGATTCCTAACATGGATGTGGTCATCGTGACGATGGGAAATCATCTGGAAGAAAGCGTCATGGCGACGATGCTTTGCAAAGAACTGGGCGTGAAGACCGTCATCGCCAAATGCTCCAGTGAGATGAATTGCAAGATTTTAAGCCGTGTGGGCGCGGACCGTGTGGTATTTCCGGAGAATGAGTCGGGAGTCCGCCTGGCGAAGAATCTCATTAGTTCCGGATTTATGGATATCATTGAACTGGCGGAAGATGTCTCCATGGTGGAACTGGAAGTCAGACCACAGTGGATCGGCAAAAATCTGATCGAATTGAATCTTCGTAAGAAATATTCCGTCAATGTCGTTGCCATCATAGAGGGCGAAAAAGTCAATACGAACATTGATCCGCAGATGCCTCTGGCAACGTCTATGCGGCTGATCGTGATCGCCAATCCCGCGAAACTGAGTAAGCTGAAGTGATGTAAAAAACTCCCGTCCAATACAGGCGTATTTGAAATACACTGTGCGGACGGGAGCTTTTCTTTTTGAAATAATCATCTAATCAGTTATCAGTCCGGAAGGTCTTTTCATTAAAGGCGCCCTGCTGTCTGGCGACGATGGTGGTACATACCGCATCACCGGTGATGTTCACGGCGGTACGCAGCATATCCAGGATACGGTCAATGCCCATGATCAATGCAATTCCTTCCGTAGGAAGTCCCACAGAAGTCAGCACCATGGACAATGTCACCAGACCGACACTGGGAACACCGGCAGTACCGATAGACGCAATCGTTGCGGTGGCAATGACGGTGGCAATGGAAGCGGGCGTTAAGGGAATGCCGTAAGCCTGCGCAATAAAGACCACGGCCACACCCTGCATGATGGAAGTACCGTCCATGTTGATGGTGGCACCGAGCGGAATGGTAAAGGACGAAATCTGCTTGGAAACACCGATTTTTTTATACAGTGTATCGATAGACAGAGGAATCGTCGCATTACTGGTCGAAGTAGAAAAGGCAAAGGTCATGACCGGGAAAAACTTCTTAATGAACTTGAAAGGATTTAACCGGGTGAAGGCAAACAGCATGACCTGATATACCACGAAACACTGTACCGCCAGAGCTAGGATAACGCTTCCCATATATTTTAACATCGGAACAAAAGCGTCAAAGCCGATGCCGGCGAATGTCTTGGCAATCAGGCAGAACACACCGATGGGAGCGGCCTTCATGACGGCAGTGGTCATTTCCATCATAATGTCATTGAACTGGCTGAAAAAGTTCGCCACGGTGGATACTCTGTTGCCCATAGTGGCCAGCAGGATACCAACGAATAAAGCGAAGAAGATGACCGGAAGCATATCTCCGGCAGCCAGGGAGGTAAAGATATTTTTCGGGATGATATTCAGTAACGTCTCGGCAAAATCCACCTGCGTGGTGGCAACCTCGGCGGCATCTTCCGGCAGCGCGATATTTAAGCCTACACCGGGATTGATCAGGCTGGCGATACCCAGTGCGACGCAGATGGCGAGCGCTGTGGTGCACAGATAGAACAGGATCGTCTTCACACCGACGGTTCCCAGCGTCTTCGTATCACCGATGGCCATGGCCCCACAGACCAGGGAGCAGAACACCAAAGGTACGACCAGCATCTGCATCAGGCGGATGAAACCGTTACCCAGGACATACAGGATGCCATTGATCAGAATCGTGTCCTTAAAATATCCGTCCGGCATATAATAATGGATCAACACACCGCAGATCGCACCGGCGAGCAGAGAAATAAAGATTTTCGTGGATAACCCCATTTTTTTCTTGCCGTTTTCGGTGGAATGATCCGTTTTCTTTTCCATGTTTGCAGTCTTTCCCACTATTCCAGCCCCCCTGTCTCTTTCATGTAAGCAGCCAGAGCCGCCTTCCAGTCGCCCGGCTCGTCGATTCCGGTGATACGCAGCATCATGTTATCCAGTACGGAATATTTCTCCGGGGCACCTTCCATTACCGTAACAGTAAGCTGTTCTTCTTTTCCGGCAAGCCGCAGGATCTCTTTTGCAAATTCCAGACGGGTGCAGGAACCGCCGCTGCATACGGCGTGATAGATGCCGTAATGGTCGTTGTCGATGAAGAATTTTACCACGCGCGCGAGCTCTGCTGCGGAAGTGGGTACGGCGCGGTCATTATTCCGTAATTCCATAGAGGATACTTCCGGGTCGGCGGCAGCTTCCAGAATCTCATTCAGGAAGTCCTCGCCGATGCCATAGATCCAGGAACTGCGGATAATGACATACCGGGTCATCAGCTGGGAGACGAATTTCTCTCCGGCGTATTTGGACTTGGCAAAAAGGCTGACCGGATTCACATCATCGAATTCATTATAGGGTGTGTCGGATACGCTGGAAAATACGTCATCCGTGGAAATCTGGATCATTTTTGCCTGAATGCTCTCTGCGGCCTGTGCCAGATTTCTCGCACCTACGGCATTGACTTTATATGCCATGTCGGTATCCGCCTGCTCACCGTCTGCCGTGGGATGATAACCGGCACAGTTGATCACGACATCCGGACGGTTCCTGTGCATGAAGAGGGAGACTTCATGTTCGTCCGTGATATCCAGCTCGTCCTTGTCCGTCTCGTATAATTCATATTCCATCATATCCAATAATCTGATCAGTGCCTGCCCCATGTGCCCGAGGGAGCCGACGATCCATATTTTCTGCATAACAAATATGCCCTCCTTTGTTTTATAAAAATGTTGAGTTATTGTTGCTAAACCGCAATTTGCCTGTGGACAGTATAACATACGATGACCTGTGAAAGGAAGCACAAAAAATTTCCTTAAAATATATAGACAGGCGATATAAAACGTGGTATAAGATATATAGATAGCCTATATAACAGATCGGTTTCCGGAATCGTTACAATAAGAAGGAGGAGCAAACTTATGGCAATTGACAAGAATCTGGTACAGGGAAGTATGGCAATGATGATCTTACGTCTGTTGGAGACGGGGGATATGTATGGGTATGAGATGATCGAGGCGCTGCGGGCGAAGTCCAACAATGTCTTTGAACTCAAGGCGGGAACGCTGTATCCCCTGCTGCATTCCCTGGAGAGCAAGGGAGATGTGGTATCATACGAGGACAATTCTTCCGGGAAAACGAGAAAATATTACCGCCTGACCACCACGGGGAAAAAGCATGCGGAAGAGAAAAAGAAAGAGTGGCAGGAGTATCAGACGGCTGTGTCCGGTGTGCTGAGTTTCCAGGGGATATGATGAAAACTGTGGAATATTGTGAGGTATAGGGATATGAACAGAAAAGAGAAAAATCAAGGAGTACAAGAATATTTGGATGCTCTCGGGGAGCAGATCGAGAATTCCCATGCAAGAGCGGCAATCCGTAAAGAAATCGGCAATCATATTGAAGAGCAGACAGCGGATTATCTGAGAGAGGGCATGGCACCGCAGGCAGCCGCCGCGGAAGCGGTGCGCCAGATGGGAGATCCGGTGCAGACAGGACAGGAACTAAACCGTATCCACAGGCCGCAGTTCCCGATTCTTTTGTTCGGAATCACCGCAGCGCTGACGATATTTGGAATCTTTATGCAGAGTCTTCTGTTCCCGGAAGTGACAGGGGAAGAGTGGACTGCGAATTATCTTAGGAACACATTACTTTATAATGCCATAGGAATCAGCGTGATCTTGTTCCTATTATATGGAAACTATATGAAACTGGTAAAATGGGTCTACGTGCTGCTGGGGTGTTTCGTAGCGGCAGGATTCTTAGTAGGAATGCTTCGCGGGGGGACGATCCTCCCGACTTCCCGGAACCTGCTTGACCATGCCGGTTATCAGGCAGCGTATCAGAATTTGTATTTTCTGTGGATTCTGTATCCGGTGTTGTATACCTGCCTGCTGTACCGCCTGCGCACATGGGGCTGGAAACTGATTTTACTGCTGCACGGCATGACGTTTGCAGTGATTTGTCTGTTGGGGATTTATACGAATTGTGCGCCCGGAATGTTGGAGAGTATGATCCTGACCACGGCGATATTGTATCTGGCAGTCGGACGAGGAATCCTGAAGGGTAGTAAAAAGGTATTGTATGGGCTGGCGTCACTGCCGGTTTTGGCAGGGATACTGTTTGTCGTAAGTCTGTGGTTGAAGACCGTTGTTGGTGTGGGCAGCTATAGAGACGACTACCTCACAGCGCGCATGCAAAGCTTTTTCGCAGCACTTACGGGAAAAGCAACCACGGGAACGGATTATATCCGCAGTATGCTTCTCACGGACCTCCATGCTTTTTCCATATTTGGAGGAAACGGGTCAGCCTTGCCGGAGGTGCTGGCGCAGGACAGCCTTACCGTTTATATGATCCACAGCATTTTCCGCTATCTGGGAATCGCAGTCGGAATGATCGTGGTGTTGGCGCTTGTGGTATTTGCCTGTTATGCCCTGCACATTTCCCTGCGCCAGAGCAACCGCGCCGCACTTCTCCTGGGAAGCGTATGCAGCATGAGTATTCTCCTGCGTATTGCAGTGGATGTGTTGGTGAACTTCGGATTCGGCATTTACTACACCGTATCCATCCCGTTTCTGGCTTACGGTTTGGGGAACTGTCTGGTGAATTCCGTGATGGTGGGAATCATCCTGTGCGTGTTCCGCAACAGCAATGTCATGATGGAAGAAATGGAAGGGAAAACCTTTGAAAGGACAGAAAGTAATTAACAGATGACAGATAATTTGCTATACTGACGACATAATAATATCGGGAGAATTACAGTATGGCAAAATTGCGTCTGGGGGCATTGGAAGCCGGCGGAGGCATTTACATCAACGGCGAATTGCTTCACGGCATGCTGCATCCGGAGCAGCTGTTCCCGTTGATCCGCCGGAAGCTTGCGGAATATATCAACGGATATGTAGCAACAGAGGAACTGGCGGACATGGAGCATTATGTTGTTCCGGCATCTCTTCGCGATGACCAGGGGATCATGGGATGCCTGGAGCTTTCGCGAAGAGCGCTGTATCAGTAGGGTTTTTCCTTGCGGTATTGCAGTGGTGACATCTGGTAAGTTCGATGAAAACTGCGGATAAAGTGACTCACATTGGAGAAACCGGATTGTAAGGCAACTTCTGTCACCGGCAGGTCTGTAGTCTCCAATAAATGGCAGGCGTGGGTCAGGCGCAGATGTACCAGATACTGCGTTACTGTCAGGTGAAAATGTTGCTTAAAATAGCGGGACAGGTATTTTTCGGACAGGTGAAATTGCTTGGACAAATCCTCCAGCCGAAGAGGTTCCGCATAATTTTGTTGAAGAAATGTCAGAAGTTCCCGCTGCATGGAATCGTTTCTTTTGGTAGTTTCAGGCCGTACTGTTCCGTAGACAGCAATTTTTTGAAGTAATGAAAGCAATAAAACACGCAGCTGTAATTGTTGTTCTATACAGGGAGAAAGCTGTTCCGTATGTAGAATCTCATTTAGGAGAAGAATCATATCGGGACAGCTTTTTTCGTGAGATAAATCATGCCGCAGCAGGAGGTCGTGATTCCTTAAAGGAAGAAAAAAGTCGGTTTCCAGAGCATCGTCCGATTGAAAAGAGATAAATTCCGGAGGAAACAGCAGTGTATAATAATCGACTCCGGCGACAGAAGCCCCCATAAAGTGAAGCTCTCCCGGATTCACGAAATAGACAGATCCGGGAGCTGCCTCGTATTCTTCCCCCTCGATGACTACCTTTAAGGGTCCTTTCAAGACATAGATAATTTCTATTTCCGGATGCCAGTGAACCGGAACCTGGAATAATTCCGGCATATAGCTCAGGTGATAACAGGTAAAAGGAAAATCTCTTGTTCCGTGGGTACGTTCTTCACGCAATTCTAAATACATGACAAGCTTTCATCCTTTCAGAAAATAGTATGTAAAACGAATCAAAGATACGATAGTGTGTCTCGTATTGCAATTTGACTACAGGATACTACACAGGTGGAAATAAGTCAATTTCGTGTTACAATAATGCAAGATTTCTCTCTAAACAAGTGGTAATCTGTAAAAAATGAAGTGAGCAAGCTGGCAGCAGCTTTGAGATCATTTTATGGTTACGTTTTCGGAAAGGATGCTGATATGTTTATGGAAGGACAGAAGAAGACATTATTTCAATTATTTGTTCCGTTGTGCCTGGAGACTTGTTTTTACATGTTATCCGGAATGGTGGATACGTTGATGTTATCTTCCGTGGGAGATCAGGCTGTGGGTGCGGTCGGCACAGCCAATACTTACATTGGTGTGTTTATCATTATGTTTTCGGTAGTATCCATGGGGATGCTTGCGGTAATGACACAGAATATCGGAGCAGGACGTCCGGGAATCGCCTGCCAGGCAAGAAATCTCGGTTTATTGTTCAATGGTGTGCTGGGGATTGCAATGTCGATATTTTTGTTTGCCTGTTCCGGGATGGTTCTGCATGTGGTCGGTATTGCTTCAGCACTGAGACAGCCGGCAGAGCAGTATCTTAGAATCGTAGGCGCAGGAAGTATCTTAAACGCACTGATTCCCATAATGGCTGGTTATTTACGGGCATTCGGTTATACGAAGCAGCCGTTATTCGCAACAATGACAGGCAATATTTTGAATTTTATACTGAATGCGGTGTTCTTATTTCAATTTCAGCTGGGAGTACAAGGGGTAGCAGCGGCGACAGTGATTTCTAAAGTAGTGAATCTTATGTTGTTAGTAGTGCTTGCACAACACCTGGTTCCGGCTCGAAAGTATCCGGAGAGAGGGAACAGCCGGGATATTCTGTGCCAGATTATCCGTATCGGATTCCCATCCGCATTGGAGTCGATCATTTACAATATGGCGATGACGCTGGTGATCCGGTTCCTGAACCAGATGGATGCAGATGGAATCAATGTGGCGGCGCGTTCCTATACGGTGCAGATCACGAATTTGTCTTTCTGCGTTGGAAATGCACTGGCACAGGCGAATGCCATTATGACCGGATGGTACATGGGCGCCGGGGAATACGAGACCTGTGATCGTCAGACGAGAAAGGCAGCAGTGATCGGAACGGCACTGGCGGCAGGAACGGAAATTTTATTTGCAATGTGCGCACCGCTATTATTGCCTGTTTTTACCAAAGATGCGACAATGATAGCATTGGTACAGAAGCTTATGTTTATCGATATTGCTCTTGAGATAGGGCGAGTAACAAATCTGGTATACGGAAATGCGCTGAAGACCAGCGGAGATGCGGTCTTCCCGGTAATCATGGGAGCGGTGTTCATGTTCTTGTGCGCAGCCGGCGGAACCTATCTGTTCGGTATGCGACTGCACATGGCAGTGGTCGGAGCTTATATCGGACTGGCATCGGATGAATGCTGCCGTGCAATCGGGATGATCCTTCGCTGGAGAAGCGGTGCATGGAAGAAAAAGGGACTGGTCAGAGGATAGGAGAAATCGGAAGGATGACAGAACAGGAAAAAATGTTAGCAGGAAAAATCTATGATTGCAGCGACGAGACTTTGGCAAAGCTTCGTCTGAAAGCACATAAGCTGTCACAGCATTATAATAATGTATTTGAAGATGAGGAAGAACTGCGCAGAAGCATCATCAGGGAACTGGTGCCGAATCAGGGGAAAGGGACCTATCTGCAGGGACCGGTGTATTTTGACTATGGTGTATTTACTACTTTCGGTGAGAAATGCTATGCCAATTTTAATTTTACAGTGCTGGATACCTGCCCGGTGACGATCGGCGATAATGTGTATTTTGGTCCCAACTGTACGCTGGCAACACCCATGCACCCCTTCCGCTGGCAGGAACGCAACATGAAAGAGAAGGCGGACGGAACACTGTATGATGACGAATACGGCAAACCGATCACGATTGGCTCTAACTGCTGGATCGCAAGTAATGTCGTCATCACCGGTGGTGTAACGATCGGCGAGGGCTGCGTGATCGGCGCAGGGAGTGTCGTGACGAAAGATATTCCCGCTAATTCTCTGGCAGTCGGCAATCCCTGCCGCGTGATCCGGGAGATCACGGAGGAGGATTCTATTCAATATAAAAAAGAGTTATTTTAATATCATCAAAAGGAATGGATGAAGAACAGAGCTTTTTGCGAAGGCTCTGTTTTTTGTATACACATAAATTTTTTGAAGCATGGCAATTATTGTGCGCATCAGAATATTAATTTTACAAATAAAAGATTGACAAGTCGGAAAAATATGATATAGTTCTAAATGCGAATGAGTTGCATTTGCATTTAGAATAAATATGTGATTATATGTTCATTTAATGAACGATTCAGGATGAAACAGATGCATAATGAATAAGGACATAACAAGTTATGCAAGAGCGGTTTTGTGAATGGATTGATTCTGGACTGTTGCTGTTTGATATCATTTAATGAATAGGATAATAAGGAAAGGTAAAAATCATGTTAGATGTCATTTTGGATACTTTGATCGATAGCGTAAAGCTGGTGCCGTTTTTGTTCCTGACCTACCTTGCTATGGAATATCTGGAGCACAAGGCTGGAGAAAGTACGGTAAAGATGGTACGTAAGGCAGGCAAGATGGGACCACTGATCGGCGGCGTGGCAGGAATCATGCCTCAGTGCGGTTTCTCCGCCGCAGCCTCTAATCTGTATGCCGGACGGGTGATCACATTGGGAACGCTGATCGCTATTTACCTGTCTACGTCAGATGAGATGCTGCCATTATTGATTTCATCGGATGAAGTTTCGGTTGCATTTATCCTGAGGATTCTGGGAGCAAAGGCTGTCATCGGTGCAATTGCAGGATTTGTGATTGACCTGGTGATCCGGGAGCAGAAAGTGCATCACCATGATCATGCACATGCGCATGCAGCTTCCGCGCATGGTCACAATGCGATAGGAACACGTTCCCGGGAAGGTAATTCAGTGCATGCCGATTCTGTGAAAGCTTCTTTCGCGAGGGTATCTGCAACAGAATCAGGAGGCCATGCGTATGACGATAATGGTCATCATGACGAGGACGATTACGCAGAACACGATCACATCCACGAACTTTGTGAGCATGACCACTGTCACTGCGAAGAGGACGGCATTTTTCTGTCCGCTGTGAAACATACCTTACAGATTACCTTTTTCATCATGGTAATTGGATTTGTGCTGAATCTGATCTTGCATTTCGTAGGAGAGGACGCATTAGCGAACCTGATTCTGAACAGACCGGTGATTGGGCCGGTACTGGCAGGCATTGTAGGACTGATCCCGAACTGCGCAGCCTCCGTGACTATAACGCAATTATATATCAGTGGTGTGATCAGCCTTGGAGCCATGATGTCCGGATTGCTGGTGGGCGCGGGAGTAGGACTGCTGGTGT
>CAKRRU010000065.1 GCA_934394515.1 uncultured Acetatifactor sp. | reverse complement strand
GATGCGCGTTAGATCGAGGAGGTGTCAAGATGGCTAAATGTGATATTTGCGGTAAGGGCGTTCATTTCGGTAACAATGTAAGCCATTCTCATAGAAGAAGCAACGCAATTTGGAATTCTAATGTTAAGAGCGTTAAATGCAAGGTTAACGGCGGAGCTAGAAGAATGCATGTCTGCACCAGCTGCTTAAAGTCTGGTAAAGTTGAGAGAGCTTAATCTTCTTCGATAATATTGGATTTTAGAAAGCCAGAAATGAGTTATCATTTCTGGCTTATTTTTTGTCCGTAATACAATTTACCAAAACCGCTCTTCCTGTTTCCGTTTCAGATATTCCTTATTGATCTGTCCCGCCAGCTCTCCGTCTCCGAACAGGTTGTCCGGATGGAATATCTTGATCAGATCCCGATATCTCTTTCTCAGGGCCAGTGGATTATTGACCCCCCGGAATAAAAGCTGTACCGCCGTCAAGCTGTTTTCTTCTTCTGCGGCGATCTGATGTTCAGTCTCCCGGGACAGTGTCTGCCGCTCTCTTTCAAACTTTTTACGATCCTCTTCCAACTGTCGGAAGCCTTCCTGCAGGATCGCCATCTTTTTTTCAAAGAACAGATTTTCTTCCTTCAGCCGTTTGCGCTCCATGACCGTGCGCCGGTTCAGCTCGTCCAGTTCGTCCCGCAGTTTCACACGTTCATCCAGAAATTTGTTTCTGGCAAGGTCCAGTTCGGTACGTTCCTGTTCCAGACGCATATTTTCCTGAAACAGCCAGAGCTTTACTTCCTTCAGTTCTTCTGTACTTTCGGCTTTAATGACCTCTTCCCAATCAATCATACTGTACCCTCTTACTCACAACCGCAGAAAAGATAATACCCTGCAAATAATAAAAGAGCTACCATGATCAGACCGATGAATCGATTATGGATCACAAGCATAAGCAGCATGCCAACAGCCACAAAAAAGAGTATCAGGCCAATGATCTTCTTCATAATAATCCCGGATCCGGAATGTTCTCACTTTATTATATGCAGAGTATATCAAATATTACTTGTCTTCTGTAGTTTTCTCGTCTTCCGGAAATGCGATGTCTACCACTTCCGCATCGGACATTTCTTCTTTTTCCTTCGGCTGGGTAAATTTATCTACAATGTCAGGAATCATATCCAGGATCTTGGTGACGGTATCCTGATTCTTGATATTTACCAGCTTAGTGGAACCGTTCTTAATGACCAGGACTGCACTGGGAGTCATTTTACCGCCCAGGCCTCCGGCTCCCGATGCGGATTTTTTCTCGGAATTATTGCCCGCTCCGGCACCTACGCCAAACGTCACATCCACCAAAGGCAAAATAATGGTATCTCCGATCTTAGTAGCTTCTCCCACCACTGTTTTGGTGGAAAGAACCGTATCCATTCCCTTTAAAAGAGATTCTACAACTCCCTGAAACTGATTCTCTTTGTCTGCCATAATAAACCTCCTGTTTTAAGCAATTATTTACTCTGAGTTTTTTTATATTGTTTGATTCTATCCCGTAACCTGCGCAATCTTTTATCCAAAAGCAGCAGCACGGAATGAAATAGTATACATGCAACGGTAAAATGTCCGGAGGCTTTGAATTCTCCCTCTAAAACTGCCTGTTCAAAATCAGGCTGTACCGCAATTCCTTTTCCCAGCTTCGGAAGCAGCATACCGTAGATTCCATACAAATAGCCGGTAGTATCCGGCGAACCGGTACCGAATACGGCATTGACCGTAAGCTTCCGTGGGCGCAGGCTTTTCAAAAGATGTCCGATACGTTTTCCGGCATGTCGCAACAGCCCCTGCGTATCCGGATCATTCCATAACTCTTTATAAAAACTGATGTTTTGCAGAATATGTTTGATTCTATCACATATTTTTCGGAACGTGTACCGTATTTTTTCAAAAAACCGGTATACACGGTCCGCTGTATCTGTGACCGGACTTTTCTCCTGCACAGACGTCATGTTTTCCGCCTCGGAAGCCGTATCCGATATTGCGTTATCCGTCACCGGTAAATCCTGAGTTTTATTCGCAGGTCCGGTCTCTTCAGGCTCCTTGGGTGACGATGCAGTCTCCTTTTGCGGTTTCTCCACCGATGAATCATACAAAGTAAAAAACAAAATTTTTACCTGCAATTTCCCGGGATCGGGATAATCGCAGGACACACGCAGGAGACCGAACAGCCATCTCGCACGTACCGACAGCCGGAGTTCTTCCGAATCCTTCTTCCCTATAGCTTTATAGAAGATTGGGAAAAACAAAACCAGTGCAATGACTGCCAATGCAATCCCCAGCAGAATCAGAAGCACGATTCCCAGGATCCCCAATATTTTAAAAAGAATCGTCAACATAATAAATACTCCCGCAGATTGCAGTCTCCTCTGTTCTCCAGGCATTCTCTTGTAATCTGTTCGATCAGTTTCAGTGCGTCTTCATAATCGGAAGCCATGCCGAGAACGAGAAATTCCTCATCTTTATAATGAGGCTGTACCAACTGCCTGGCGTCAAAAATATCCAGCTGATCTGCCGGATTTCCGGCCGGAGTGATAAGGTATACCTCAGCCAAAAGAGGCTTTTTGTTCAGTCTCTTTTTTAGTTTATCCAGTTTTTCCGGCGCAATGCCCTCTCCGAGATAGAGATTTTGCGCAAACTTTATCCTTCCTGCCATACACAAGTTCCTTAAAATTCTTTTCTCCTAGTATAGCATAGATTCCGTTATATTACAATTTTTGTTACTTGACTTTTTAGCATGATATTTTATACTTGAATTAGTACAAATGAGGAGGAAACAGCTTTGAAGGTTATTACAAAAATGGAGTTACAGCCGGATATGGTACTGGGTGAGGACATCCTGGATCAGGATCGTGTGATCTACCCTGCGGGAACGACCATTACTCCGCAGATCATCGAGAAGCTGAAACGTTATAATCTGGTGTGCGTTACCGTAATGGAAGACGTTGATTTTGCCACTACTCATTATGAAAAGATCCGTTTCGACTCTAATTTTAAGGCATTTGAACGCGCCTACCCGTTATTTTTAGGTCAATATAAGCTGGCAATGAAACAGCTTCTGATCATGGGCAGGAAGCCGGCGGATATCATTCTGCTGACGATCTACAACGAATTATATTATTATATCACTTCCGGTTCCGTGCTTCTTGATTATCTGTATAATCTGATGCCCAGTGAAGATGAGCTTACCTATACCCAGGGATTAAATGCAGCCCTTCTGGCCGGTACTTTTGCCGACTGGCTGGCGATGAGTGAAGAAGAGAAAAATACCCTGATCCTCTGTGGTTTCTATTAT
Organism: uncultured Acetatifactor sp.; assembly: GCA_934394515.1. Taxonomy (GTDB): domain Bacteria; phylum Bacillota; class Clostridia; order Lachnospirales; family Lachnospiraceae; genus Acetatifactor. The sequence continues at coordinate 11,549 of CAKRRU010000065.1, read as the reverse complement.
GATATCGGCAAACTGCAGCTTCCCTATGAACTGTTGTGGAAGCCCGGCAAGCTCACAGACGAGGAATTCAAGGTGATCAAGACCCATCCCGTAGTCGGCTATACCACTGTGCGGAACCAGGATCTGAATGAACATGTAAAAAATGCAGTAATCATGCATCACGAACGTCTGGATGGCAGCGGCTATCCTTATCATATGTCCGGTCAGAAAATAGATGTCTTCGCCCGGTATATCGCTATCATCGATGCTTATATTGCCATGGCGTCTCCCAGAACCTACCGTAACGCGCTGACCCCGTTACAGATCCTTGGTAATTTCGAAAAGAGTCTGGATAAATATGATGTAGAATTGCTGATGCCGATCATGAAACGTATCGCCGATGCGCAGATCGGAACCAATGTACAGCTGAATGACGGAACCATCTGGGAAGTACTGATCATTCATCCCAACAAGTATTCCCGCCCCATTTTAAAGAATGAGAAAAATGAATTTGTAGATCTTCTGCAGAGACCCGATCTGGAAATCGTCAAGAACGTATAAATTCCAAAGCAAATAAAAAAGTAAATAAATTAAGAAAAGCAGGAATAATCAATTCTTCCATTGATTATTCCTTTTTCTTTCCAGATAGTCCGCATAGGCTTTTTCCAATATCTGCTTTTCATTTGCAAACTTCAAAAGATGATATGCCTCATGATATTTATAAAATCCGGAGTCCGCAAAATACTCTTCTTTCTGCGGTTTGCTATAATAGCTGTCCGTTCCCATCAGATACCAGTGAACCTCTTTTTCCACCACGTCTTCCGGCACATTAAAAGAATATTCACTGCGTCCGACATAATCTACGATAAAAGCCCTGGAGCCGCTTTCTTCCAGTACTTCTCTCAAAGCTGTCTGCTCATGTGTCTCACCGGCTTCTACGGTTCCCTTCGGTAATACCCATCCTTCATATTTGTTTTTGATGTTTTTATAGAGAAGCAAAATCTTTCCACGGAAAATAACAACTCCGCCGCAACTGGTAGCTTCTATCATAGTAACGTAACCCCCTCCGATTACTTTTTTTCATTAAAGTAAGCATCAAATATACGTCTCGCAATAGGTACCGCATAATCACCACCGCTTCCGGCACCCTCTACGATGATCGTTACACAGACCTGAGGATCTTCTGCCGGTGCAAAGCCGGTAAACCATGCATGGCTGTCACCTTTCACATTATTATATTCCGCAGAACCTGTTTTTCCCGCTGCGGTATAATCCAGCCCTTTTAGCTTGGAAGCCGTTCCTTCCTGCACCACATCGGTCATTAACTGTTTCAGTACAGCGGATTCCTCTTCTGTCATCAACCGTCCGTATTCGGAAGGTTTGAAGCTCTTGACCACCGTGCCTTCATCATTTTCCACATGGTCGAGCACATACGGTTTCATCAGGACGCCATCATTTGCAATCGCACAGGTGATCATATTCAAATGCATCGGTGTGATCTGTGTTTTTCCCTGTCCGATAGATGTCTGCATCATCTCAGCGTCAGGAGTACTGTCAGAAACGATTGCTGTACTTTTGGCATAATTCAGCGTCAACGGCAGTTCCTTATTAAACAATAGATCATTCAATGTTTCCTGAAATGCACTCCGGTCCAGACTCATTCCTATATTGGCAAAGGATGAGTTACATGACTTTGCAAAAGATCTCGTAAAATCAACCTGACCGTGATTAGATCCGTGATAACAGCTGATTTTACTGTCACCCAGCCGGAAAGAACCGTTACAGTTATAGGAATAGTTCTGATACGTATTGGGATTCTCGCGAATGTATTCCAGGGCCGTTACGATTTTAAAAGTAGATCCGGGAGGATACAGTCCCTGGGTCGCACGATTTAAAAGTACGGTGCTGGAATCGTTGGCTACCAGATCATCCCAGATGTCAGCAATGGAATTCGGATCAAAATCAGGATGAGATACCATGGCAAGTATTTTTCCCGTGGACACTTCCGTTACAATGATTGCGCCGCGATAGATATCCAGCTGGTCATTTGCTACCTGCTGGATCTGCACATCCAGCGTGGTATATACATTATCCCCCGGATTCTTTTTCCCGGCTGTATCATTTTTTACCTTGTTGGACAGGGAGGTATTGGTATTGATCAGATAATAATTGGCCAGTGCTTCCACACCCATTCTGCCCTGCGTGGAATACCCTACAATATGGGAAAACAGATTTTTATAAGGATAATCACGACTTTCCTCTTCTTCCGCATCCAATACTGTTTCCGCAAGCACTTCTCCGTCTCTGGAATAGATGGAGCCGCGGTAATTCCGGGACAACAGGATCTGCTGGCGTGAATTATAACTGTTGTTGATCATATCCTGTTCACTGGTTGCCACAAAATGTCCCAGATAGATCAACAGACATAGAAAGAGAACACCGATGCCGCCGGCGGAAAGCCAGATTTCCCGCTGATTGCCCATACGTTTTCTGTTCTGAATCTTTTTTTTACGGTCGGCGTCTTTTTTATTTTGCACATTTTTCTGCGTCTTATTTTCTGCCACCTCTGCGCTCTCCTTCCTTCTGCAGCCGGATATAAATTCCCTGTATGATGAAAAACATGATCATCGTTGTCATAACGGAGCTTCCTCCATAACTGATAAAAGGAAGTGTGACTCCGGTCAGCGGAATGAATTTGGTACCTCCTCCTATGGTCAGGAAGATCTGGAAAATATACATGATTCCAATGCCGTATACGATCAGCTGATAGAATCGGTCGTGGATACATACCGCTACCCGCATCATCTCCAGAAAACTGCTGACACAGATCATGATCAGACACATTCCGAAGATCACACCCAGTTCCTCACAGATGGAAGAAAAGATAAAATCCGCCTCCACATAAGGAATGGCTGTGGGATTTCCCTTCAGCAGTCCCATGCCGAACCAGCTTCCGCTGCCGATGGCAAAAAGAGACTGGGTGATCTGATATCCTTTATTGTCAATATATTTCCAGGGATCCTGCCATGCCAGCACTCTGACCCGTACATGATCAAACAGCTGATAAGCCAGATAAGAGGCCGCACCGCCACCTACGACTCCGGCCAGCAGATACAGATAATTCCTGGTGGCCGCAAACACCACAAAAACAAAACCGACGAAAAAGATCAAAGCACTTCCCAGATCCTTGGATACCACCAGAATCACTACATGTGCGCCCGCAATGATTGCCGTCAGGACGATCCTCTGGAAAGAAATATTTTCCCATAATGCTCCTGCCAGGAAGAACAGGAACAGGATCTTGACGAATTCGGACGGCTGGAACGTGATTCCGCCCAGGGAAAAAGATATTTTGGAACCATGTGTTACTTCTCCCAGGATCAGCACGGTACTGAGCAGTGCGATACCCAGTGTGGCATACAGCCAGGTGATCTTCTTGAAAAAATGTATCTTCCCCAGCAAATATGGGATAAACAGGGAAAAAATCAGGGATGCCAGTACGATCACATACTGCCTGATTGCTTTGTCAAAGGACAGTCTCGATACAATACAAAGACCGATTCCGAGAAGCATACACATATTATTCAGCAAAAGTCTGTTAATATTCTCATAGATCAGTGACACCATCGTGATCGTGGCAAACAAAAAAATCACGATAAACGCGAAGAAAAACAGGTACTGAAAATTCTTACTGACAAGTGACAGGTTTAAGAAACAGAGCACCTGCACCAGGAACATCAGAATATCCTGCAGAATAAAAACGCTACGATGATCCTCTCCCACCGGATACCGGAAAGAATAAAAACAGCTCGCTGTATATAACACCATAAAAAAGGTGATAAAATATTTGGATAATTCAATCATATATTCCTGCATGAATTAAAAACCTCTCTGTCTATTCTACCCCACGTTTTTCATGACCGGTAGTATATTCTGCATAGGGTAATTCACTGCGGACACCGGCAAAATACTCCAGAACACTCAAAGTCTCAGTCTCGTTTTCCGTAGTAAAATCCAGTCGTCCTGTCACCAGCCCTTTCCATTTTCCCAGATCCTTGTGCAAGGATAACGGAACGCTGTTGTAGATTACATTAAAGCAATGCGTACAATTCCGCAATACCGGAAATCTCTTATGATAGCGGTCGATCAGATCCAGAGTGCCTGTTCCCTCCCGGAGCCTGCACTGATCTGTGGTCTTCTGCACACAATTGGCGGTAACCATCATGGGGATTCTTCCGTATATCACTTTTTCCGCGGGAAATGCGGGATCCAGTATTGCTTTCTGCTCTGCTGCGTTTAACTCTAACGGCAGACAGAAGCCGTCCAGGAATTTCTTCCAGAAATCCCGGCTGATCCGGTTCCAGAGATACAGGCTATGGTCCCCATAGATCTCCTTTCCTGTAAGTTTCCACTGTCTCAGCAGCTCAACATGCTCCATGGAAGCTACCAGAAATCCCTGAATATTTTCAGGATTTTCCTGTAGAAATTCCTTCAATTCCAGCAGATATTGCCGATCCCGCAGACGCAGGATCTTAGGCAGGGCAATCACGCACCGCTCCCCTTTTTTAGAAAGTTCCCGGAAAATATCCGCCGTAAATGCCGGATCCTGCAGCAGGAAATCCGCATCCAGATACAGTCTGAGCTGTCCGTGATCCGGAGAAAATGACTTCCGGAAAGAGGAAGCACAAAAGCCCTGCCATTGTTCCGGTGTACGTAATGTAACGGACCACTCCGGACTGTTCTTTTGTGATTTTTTCACTGTCTCGCCCCGGAAATCATTCTCCCAAATAGTATCCGGAGCATTTTGGGAATCTCTTTCATATGGAAATCCGTTTGCCCGGATCACCTGCTCCTCCAACAGAGCAAGCCCCTTTCTGCGTAATTCATTGATTGCCTTCAACGGATAGAACGCATTGTCACTGACCAGGATCTCCATCTCATCCTCCAGACGGAAATGACTGTCCCCAAGTTTTCCAAGTTGTTTCGCTATATTTTCCCGTGTGATGGGCTGGCGGGAAGCTTCCTCTACCAAAGCCCCCTCCACTGTGACTGCTGTTTCACCGGTCCACAGATATAATTTAGCGGTCTCACCGGTCTTAAATTCTGCCTGCATATATAACGGCAGAGACAGCCTGTGCTCCAGATGCTCCTTCCGGATGCTATCCAGCAAGTCATCATCGCTGCCACTGTAAGCAGGACTGTTCAGCGTTACCATCTCCGGGCCGTTATGCTTATGATAATATCCATCCTGCCGCTCGCTGCGGATATAAAGGCAGGAAAGTGTATGCATATCGGCTTTGGATATTTTCATGGGCGCTTTCGGATCAGCATAATACCGGTCGATATATTTACGATAAACCGCAGTGACTCCGGCAGCATACTCCGGTTTCTTCATTCGCCCCTCAATCTTGAAAGAATCGATTCCTGCCTCAAGCAGTTGTGGAATGTATTCAATGGTACACATATCCTTCAGGCTTAAAGGGTAACATTCCTTCGGATGGGTTCCGGTAGTATAAGGCAGACGACAGGGCTGGGCACAGCGTCCGCGGTTACCGCTTCTTCCGCCTAAGATGCTGCTGAACAGGCACTGTCCGGAATAACAATAGCACATGGCACCGTGAATAAAGCATTCTATCTCCATGCCGGTGACTTCTTTGATCCTGCGAATCTCTGTAAGACTCAGTTCTCTGGCAGGAACCACGCGACACGCACCCTGTTCCTTCAGGAAAGCCGCACCATATTCTCCGGTGATCGTCATCTGCGTGCTTCCGTGAAGTTCCATTCCCGGAAAATACTCCCGAAGATGTGCAAACACTCCCATGTCCTGAATGATAACACCGTCCAGTCCGGCACGGTAATACGGCAATATATATTCATACAATTCAGAGAACTCTGAGTTTTTTACCAGTGTGTTCACCGTAAGATATACTTTTCTTCGAAAAAGATGGGCATACCGGATGCAGGCAACCAACTCTTCTTCCGAAAAATTTTCCGCATACGCTCTGGCTCCAAAACGGCTGCCACCCAGATATACAGCATCCGCGCCGGCATGGATCGCTCCGTAAAAAGCCTCTATATTCCCGGCAGGTGCCAGTAATTCTACTCTTTTTGTTACATTCATGAATTTTTGATTTCCTCTGTTGCGTTTTTACGTTTTGATGGCATATAAGCAAATAGCTGCCCGAAAACGGACAGCTATCAATTTATTTGTCTTTTAATTCTGTCTCCAGACGTACGATTTTCTTAGCGTCTTCATTTAACTGCTTTTGCAGTTCCTTTCCCTGCTTTTCGGCATTTTCCAATTTGATCTGTGCAGAAATCAGTTCATGCTTCAAATCATAGAGTTCTTTCTCCTTGCCCTGAAGCTCTTCTTCCAGAATGGATATCTGCTTTTTGGCTTTAAAATAATCATCTGCAATATTCAGCTGGAGTAATACGCTCTGCTTATCCAAAGGCTGTCTCCGAAAGCTGTCCAGTTTACCGTATTCTGCGATCTTGCCGTTAATATAAGAGGCAATCTTCTGCATATAATCTTCACTTTCATAGCCGCTTAAGGTGAATACCTTTCCGCCTATGATCACTTCTGTATCTGTCTTAGGAGACATCTTAACACCCCTCTTAACACTCTTTTGGAAAACACAATATATGCTATTTACGTAAAAATATAATACAAGATTTATTATATATCAGAATGTATAGGGTGGCAAGTAAAATTTCTCAGGCTGTCGGTATCAGTTTAAACCAAGGTGGTGATAGGTCAGGTCCGTGACGACTCTGCCCTTCGGCGTCCTGTTTAAAAATCCGTTCTTGATCAGGTAGGGTTCATAAACATCTTCAACGGTACCGGCATCTTCACCGATAGCTGCTGACAGTGTATCCAGGCCGACCGGTCCTCCGTCGAATTTTTCAATGATCGTAACGAGAATATTACGATCAATGTGATCCAGGCCCATCCTATCCACGTCCATTAGATCCAGAGCTGTTCTGGCAACTTCCTCCGTGATGATCCCGTCGTATTTCACCTGGGCAAAATCACGGACACGTTTTAAGATCCGGTTAGCCAGTCTCGGCGTACCGCGGCTTCTCCTGGCCATTTCCTTCGCTCCGGCCGGTTCGATCTCCACATCCAGGATCCTGGCAGAATGCATGATGATCTGCTGCAATTCCTCTATGGTATAAAACTCCAGATGATGGATCATGCCAAAGCGGTCCCGCAGAGGCGCCGTTAAGAGTCCGGCGCGGGTGGTGGCTCCCACCAGTGTAAACTTCGGCAGTTCCAAACGTACGGATCTGGCGCTGGATCCCTTACCGATCATAATATCAATGCAGTAATCCTCCATGGCAGGATACAGGACCTCTTCCACCTGACGGTTCAGACGATGGATCTCATCCACGAACAGCAGATCCCCTTCTTCCAGATTATTCAGGATAGCCGCCATCTCGCCGGGCTTCTCAATTGCAGGTCCGCTGGTCACTTTCATATGGACACCCATTTCATTGGCAATGATCCCTGCCAGGGTAGTCTTGCCCAGTCCGGGAGGGCCGTAGAACAACACATGATCCAGTGCATCCCCACGCTGCTTTGCCGCCGTAATATAGACCTTTAGGTTCTCTTTGATCTTAGACTGGCCGATATAGTCATCCAGTGTCTGGGGACGCAAAGAGCCTTCCAGCTTGATATCTTCTTCTGTAATATTTGTCTCTATCATTCTTCTAGGCATAATTCATCCGGTTCCTTAAAACAATTTTTTCAGTGCTGCTTTCAGAAGCGCTCCGGAATCCATAGATTCCACATCCTCAATGGCATTGACGGCCTTAAGGCTTTCCGCCTGTCCGTAGCCCAGTGCCACCAGTGCTTCCACAGCTTCCTTTTTCTTCTCACTGTCGATGTGCAGACTGCCTGCCGTCAGGATTCCCTGGGCGCCGCCTGAGGCGATCTCCCTGGAGATCAGCGTATCATCAATCGAGATCTTATCCTTCAATTCCAGTATCAGACGCTGGGCTGTTCTGGCACCTACCCCCGGAGCTTTTGAGATTGCCTTGGCATCACCGGACATAATGGCAAACCGCAGGGAATCCGCATCCATGACTGACAGTATGGCCAGTGCTCCCTTAGGGCCGATACCGCTGACCGTGATACAGAGCCTGAACATCTCCAGATCACTCCTGGAGAGAAAACCATATAACAAAAAAGCATCTTCCTTCACATACGTATACGTATAGAGACGAACCTGCTCTCCGATTCCCGGAAGTCCGGATGCCGTGTCCGCCGAGATCCGGACGTTGACACCAAAACCGTTTACATCGATCACGGCATTGTCCACCGTGACATCTTCAAGAACTCCATTCACATATGCAATCATTTCCAGTAATCCTCACATCTTTCAATCGCCTGCAAAAAGTATAGCCCTTCAAAAAATCGGCTATGATATGTTTATCATACCATAGCCGAACATATGTTTCAAGCAGCTTTTCCCTTTTCTCTCTCCGTTTTCAGTATCAGCTCTGGATCTGCTTTAACTGGTAGAACTCTCCCTGCAGTGCCATGAGTTCCTCATAAGTACCGTATTCCGCACAATGTCCGTCAGCAATCACGGCAATTCTGTCAGCATCCCTGATCGTAGATAATCTGTGCGCCACGATAAATGTAGTTCTGCCTTCGGTCAGATTATTCAATGCCTGCTGGATCAGCTTTTCAGAAATACTGTCCAGCGCCGAAGTAGCTTCGTCCAGTACGATCACTTTCGGATCCCTGATCAGTGCTCTGGCGATGGAGATACGCTGTCTCTGACCGCCGGACAGTTTACCTCCGTGCTCTCCCACCATGGTATCCAGCCCTTTGGGCAGCGATGCAACCAGATCCGACAGGTTTGCGGCTTTGATCACTTTCTGTAATTCTTCCTCGGATACATTTTCACAGCCGTAAGTTATATTGTCACGGATCGTTCCCGAGAACAGGATCGATGTCTGGGGTACCACTGCGAGATGCTTTCGGTAAGTACGCAGATCGATCTTACTGATATCTTTACCGTCAATCAGTACTTTTCCGCTCTCAGCCTGATTAAATCCGATGACCAGATTCAGGATGGTGGATTTTCCCGCACCGGATTCCCCTACCAGTGCAACGGTCTCTCCTGCTTTCACATGAAGATTTAAGTGATTCAGTACGTTATGTTCGTTATTTTTATAATGGAAACATACATCCTCAAAATCGAAAGTACCGGTCACCTGTTCCAGTTTCTCCTTGCCTTCATTGTCCTCTATATCCTCGGATAACAATACCTCTCCGATAGAATTGACGGATTCAATACCCTTGGCGATCGTAGGCAATAACGTAACTATGGAAGACACCTGATTTACCACAGTGGCAAAATAACTCTGATACAATGTAATGTCGCCTGCCTGGATTTTCCCGCCGATGGCGAGATATCCGGTAAACGCAAGGCAGATCACCTGAAAGATCTGGAATACCGCCCAGCCTACAGAGCCAAACAGAGCCTGGATCAGATCCAGCTTATATCCCTTTTCCGCTACGGCAAAGAGCTGCCCGCTCATTTTGGATACTTCTTCATCCTCAAGGGCATGGGCTCTCGTTACCGGCACCAGTTCCACCATCTCCATGACTCTGGCTGAAGTCTCTTCCATTTCCTTACGGAACTCTGTGTTTCGCTTCTTCATAACATTTCGGAAAGTGACCATCGTAATGGCCGCCACCGGTGTAGTCAGCAGGAAAAACACGAACACGATCCGGCTCTTACTGATGGTAACTACCAGAGCCACACCGATATTCAGGGCTATGTTCAGAATACTTAAAAATAACTGTGTGGAGAGACCTTCCACCGCTTCCACATCACGCATGATCTTGGACTGCAATCTTCCGGACTGCGTTTCCACATGATAGGAAATGGATAATTGCTGCAACTTGCGGATCAATGCCTTCCGAAGTCCTGTCTCTGCATAACGGGTCGCCAGACTCTTATAGGAGGTGTACAGATAGTTCATGGGAATATTAAGAAGGATCAGTCCCACTTCCAGAATACTGTAAAAAATAATATTCCGAAAAGTCTCCGGATTGTGGGAAGTCACATCATTGATGATATTGGCTGTAATGATCGGCAGTACCCAGACACAGGCATGTTTTGCAAAAAAGCAGATGACTGCCATGATAAATTTATGATAATTTCCCTTGTACAGATATATCAGTGTGCGCAGCGGATGTCCCTGATTGTTCCGGTAACATTCGATAAACCAACTTTCGGTATCCATTTTATGCTTTGGGGATGTTTTTGCTTCAAAATCTTTCATTTTACTCAATGCCTTTCCAATGACACAAACTTATTTCTGCGAATGCCTGCATCAAACATGTTATTCAGCAAAGCCTTGCAGAAACGATTTTACGAATGGGCTTCTGAATAGTTACGTTTATTTTATCGTAATTAATATGTATTTTCCAGCTTATTTTTGTTGTTTTCGGTCAGAAATAACTTCTTTTTTGCCAAAAAAGGCTGTGCCAAAACTTTTACGTTTTCACACAGCCTTTTGTCATAGCATTGGATTTTTTACGATCGATCAGTTGTTGATCAGCTTATCGTTCTCGTTGTTCCAGCTGTAAAGCTTACGGATCTCTTCGCCGACCTTCTCTGAAGGATGCTCGGAAGCCAGCTTTCTCATAGCCTTGAAGTGAACCTGCTTACCTGCGGGAGACATATCTAACAGGAATTCCTTAGCGAAAGTACCATCCTGGATATCGGACAGAATCTTCTTCATGGTCTTCTTGGTCTCTTCGGTGATCAGCTTGGGTCCGGTGATGTAATCACCATACTCAGCGGTATTGGAGATGGAATATCTCATTCCTGCGAATCCGCTCTGGTAGATCAGATCTACGATCAGCTTCATCTCATGGATACACTCGAAGTATGCATTTCTGGGATCGTAACCTGCCTCAACCAGTGTCTCGAAACCTGCCTGCATCAGAGCACATACACCGCCGCACAGAACAGCCTGCTCACCGAACAGATCGGTCTCGGTCTCGGTTCGGAAAGTGGTCTCCAGAACGCCTGCTCTTGCGCCACCGATACCAAGTGCATAAGCCAGTGCCAGATCCTGAGCCTTACCGGTTGCATCCTGTTCTACAGCGATCAGACAGGGAACACCCTTACCGGCCTGGTACTCACTTCTTACGGTATGTCCGGGTCCCTTGGGAGCGATCATGGTAACGTCAACGTTCTTGGGAGGTACGATACATCCGAAATGAATGTTGAAACCATGTGCGAACATCAGCATATTACCCTCTTCCAGATTGGGCTCAATGTCGTTTTTGTACAGATCAGCCTGCTTCTCATCGTTGATCAGGATCATGATGATATCAGCCTTCTTTGCAGCTTCTGCAGCAGTAAATACTTCGAAGCCCTGTGCCTCAGCCTTTGCCCAGGACTTGGAGCCCTCGTACAGACCGATGATAACATGGCATCCGGAATCCTTCAGGTTCAGTGCATGTGCATGACCCTGGCTGCCGTAGCCGATAATTGCGATAGTCTTACCCTCTAATAAAGAGAGATTACAATCTTCCT
>CAKRRU010000064.1 GCA_934394515.1 uncultured Acetatifactor sp. | reverse complement strand
CCATGGCTTCCACCTGTGCTTCCTGCATGTCCCTGATGGCAGCAGGTGTACCCATCAAGAAGATGGTAGCAGGTATTTCCTGTGGTCTGGTAACCGGTGAGACCGACGATGATTTCGTGCTGCTGACCGATATCCAGGGACTGGAAGATTTCTTCGGAGATATGGACTTTAAGGTAACCGGTACTACCGAAGGTATTACTGCGATCCAGATGGATATCAAGATCCACGGTCTGACCAGACCTATTGTTGAGGGTGCGATCGCAAGATGCCGTGATGCAAGACTGTTCATCATGGATACCTGCATGAAGCCTGCAATCTCCGCTCCCAGAGCAGAGGTTGGCAAATATGCTCCCAAGATCATCTCCATCCAGATCGATCCCGACAGAATCGGTGATGTCGTAGGTCAGCGTGGTAAGACCATCAATGAGATCATTGCACGTACCGGCGTGAAAATCGATATTACCGATGACGGTAAGGTATCTATCTGCGGTACCGATAAGGAAATGATGGACAAGGCTCTGGATATGGTGAAGATCATCACCACTGACTTCGAAGAAGGTCAGATCTTCAAGGGCAAAGTTGTAAGCATCAAGGAATTCGGTGCATTCATCGAGTTCGCACCCGGTAAGGAAGGCATGGTACACATCTCCAAGATCGCCAAGGAGAGAATCAACCGTGTAGAAGATGTCCTGACTCTGGGCGATGTAGTGACTGTAGTATGCCTGGGCAAGGATAAGATGGGCAGAATCAGCTTCTCTATGAAGGATGTTGCACAGCAGTAAGCAGGGCGATAGCCCGGATTATATATGGCTGTTATGATTTCGAGAGGAGACAAAGTCTGCAGGAATCACTTATTGCGTAATAGTATCACATAATCAAATAGGAATCCGCTGTATGGAAAACGCACCATGCAGCGGATTTTTAATGCGTTTATGTAAATGATGCTGTTGGGGGGCACGACGCTGATACCTGTGGGAAAATGTTGCCTTTATTACGTGGTCATCGGTTGACAGAATAGTGGAAACCGTAGTATTTTGGTACAGATGAATGTGGATGAAATACGAAGAAGTAATCGGATAAATGAGGATAAAGATACATGAAGATCTATTTGGTAAGACACGGTGAAACCGCCTGGAATCAGGCAGGGAAGATTCAGGGACAGACGGATATTGACCTGAATGAACAGGGATTGGCACAAGCGGCGGAAGCGGCAGAGAGATTAAAAGAGGTTCCGTTTGAGATCGCCTTTTGTTCGCCCTTGATCCGGGCGGTGCATACCGCGGAGACAATCATAGGGGAGCGCAGAATTACGTTAACGACAGATGAACGTTTAAAAGAGATCAATTTCGGACCTTGCGAAGGGGTTGATATCCGGACGATTCCCAAGGGGACAGGAGAGCCGTTTTCCGATCCGGGCAGTTATATTGCACCGGAAGGGGCGGAGAGCTTTGCGCAGCTCTATGCCAGAAGCGGAGAATTTGTGAAACAGGTATTGCTGCCGCTGGAGGGAACGTATGAAACTGTATTGGTAGTGGCGCATGGTGGTGTAAACCGGAGTATTCTGAATCCGGTGATGAATATCCCGGTGGAAGATTTCTGGCATGTTCATATGGGAAACTGTGCGACAGCAGTGTTGGAGTGCCGGAATGGGAAACTTTCACTTCTGGAGTACATGGACGGAACAAGTACAAACGCTAAGAGTAAATTGTTATAAGTCTGAAAGATTGCGGATTGTATAGGAAGGTAATGGTGTTGCAGACCATTGCCTGCCACTAAGCTATATTTATAAGATGGATATAGAAAGAAGATATTTGCGGAAGAAACGAAAGGTGTGGTAAGTAAGATGCACATAGACAGAGAAGACATGCTGGAACTGACCAGAAGAATGACCGTATCCCGCAATTGCTTTTCCAGAATCGCAGGAGCATATATGGATGAAGAAGGATTTATCGACGGTACCTTTAATACCCATTTTCTGAAATTGTCCGGAAGTGAAAAAGAGAAGAATCTGAATATTGCCAAGGCGGTACCTTATTCCGATACAAATGTGAATCTGAAAAATTACCGTCTGAATCAGGGGGCGCGGAAACCGGGCAGCGTTATGCAGCTGTTGGAGGCACTGCGCCAGTGCGAATTGAAAAATGATGCGCTGCTGTATGCTCTGTATGAATATATCGGAGAGAGATATCAGCCGGGATATCCTTATGCAATCTACCTTTTCTTCGGCAGTTATGATGTGCCGACCAAGGGGAAGGATAAGGAGAACCAGTGGGAATCCGAGGAAGTCTATCAATTTCTGATCGGCACGGTCAGTCCGGTCAGCGGAGAGTATGAAGCAGGAAAACCGGAAGCCGGGTTCCTGTACCCGGCATTTGCCAATCACAGCACGGATATTGACGGGATCAATATCTATCAGGCACAGGAAGGTGCGCAGCTGTTTGCAAAAATCTTAGGTGTACAGGCTTGACAGAATGCGTTTTCTTCCCTATAATACGCTCTGGAACAAAATTGAATCAAGAATCATAAAACCCGTAAGGGCAGTGGATTTTTCAGGATATTGATCTTATTTTCGCCACGCAGTTTATAGCTGTGTGGCTTTTTTGTGCGGTGAATATCCGGAATGAAAATAAATGCGGTAGATTATAGAGAGCATTATATAAGGTAAAATCTATAGGAATGAATTGTGATAGGAGAACAGTGTGAAAAATAAATTTTTCACACGCGAGATTTGTGCCTGCGCGCACTTGGCACAAACTCGTTATGCGCAAAAGGCGTGCGCAGAAATGAGGAATAAAATGAATCAGACTTATATGAAAGAAAAGAAAATATTCCCTCTGGTAATGTCCATGGCACTTCCAATGGTGCTGTCCATGGCATTCAATTCCCTTTACAATATTGTAGACAGTTATTTCGTAGCGAAACTGAGCGAGGACGCCATGACAGCACTGTCTTTGGTCTATCCGGCGCAGAATCTTCTGACCGCCGTTGCGGTGGGCTTCGGTGTGGGTGTCAACGCGATGATCTCCTTTTATCTGGGAGCACAGAATCAGGAAAAAGCCGACAAGACAGCGACGCAGGGAATGGTGTTGGGAGTGCTGCACGGTGTCCTTCTCATGATTCTGTTCCTCTGCGGAATGCATGCGTTTCTGGGAATGTTTACGAAAAGTGATGCTGTGAGGGCTCTGGGGATGGAGTACTCCAACGTGGTATTTCTGTTCTCTACCGTGGTTACCGGCGGAATTACTTTGGAAAAGATCTTCCAGTCCGTCGGACGGATGAGAGCCACTATGATCAGCATGGTTGCCGGATTTGTGGCAAATATTGTACTGGATCCGCTCCTGATTTTCGGTATCGGACCTTTTCCCCGGATGGAGATCGCAGGGGCGGCACTGGCGACCGGAATCGGACAGGTCATCACATTGCTTGTGTATATCATCTATTACGTTGCAGATCCTCTGCCGGTAAAGCTGCGCAGAAGCTACCTGCGCCCGGAGGCGGAGATCTGCGGCAAGACTTACGGTATCGGAATCCCGGCCAGCCTGAATATGGCATTGCCGTCCCTGCTGATCTCGGCACTGAACGGTATCCTGGCAGCCTTTTCCCAGAGCTATGTGCTCGTACTGGGTGTCTATTATAAATTGCAGACATTTATCTACCTGCCTTCCAACGGTATCATCCAGGGTATCCGGCCGTTGATCGGATACAATTACGGTGCCGGTGAACGGAAAAGGGTGGAGCAGATCTATCGTCTGACGATGGAACTGACCGCAGGGATCATGGTCATCGGTACGGCACTGTGCTGGCTGATCCCGAGAGAACTGATCGGACTTTTCACTGAGAACCCGGAGACGATAACGATAGGTATTACGGCTCTGCATATTATCAGCATGGGATTTATCATGTCGGCAGTCTCTGTTACCTGCTCCGGAGCTTTGGAAGCATTGGGACAGGGTATGGCGTCTCTTGTCATCTCTGTGATGAGATATGTGGCTGTGATCATTCCGGCGGCATTTGTGTTTAGCCGCTTTTTGGAAGCTGCCGGTGTATGGTGGGCATTCGTATGCACCGAAGGGGTGACAGCTGTGGTGGCGTATGTGCTGTATCACAGAGTGTGGAAGAGGGCGTAAGGCAGTGGTCTCGCAAATGGTGGGTGAACTGATGTATACACAATATCTAGTACTCTTTAATTGACTTCCCCCACAATGTGTTGTAGAATAGACCGTGATAGGTTTTGACGACGTTTTTCCTTGGAATCCGGGAAAACGGTCTATGGGGACACGAGTTAAGGGGGTACACAAGATGTTTCAGGTAATCAAACGAGACGGATCGAAAGCGGATTTTACACTGACGAAGATCAATGATGCCATTATGAAGGCTTTTACTGCAACGCAGATGAGCTACAACAATGACATCATTGATCTTCTTGCGTTACGGGTGACGGCTGATTTCCAGAAGAAGGTGGAGAACAGCGAAATTCATGTCGAGGACATTCAGGACAGTGTGGAGCGCGTCCTGGGGCAGGCAGGATATGAAGAGGTGGCGAAAGCCTATATTCTGTACCGCAAGCAGCGGGAGAAGATGCGTACGATGAAATCCACGATCTTAGACTATAAGGACGTGGTCAACAGCTACGTAAAAGTAGAAGACTGGCGCGTGAAGGAGAATTCCACGGTGACGTATTCCGTCGGTGGTCTGATCTTAAGCAATTCCGGTGCCGTAACGGCGAATTACTGGCTGTCCGAGATCTATGATGAAGAGATCGCGGAAGCCCACAGAAACGCAGATATCCATATCCATGATCTGTCGATGTTAACCGGTTATTGTGCAGGATGGTCTTTAAAACAGCTCATCAAGGAAGGACTGGGCGGTATCACCGGCAAGATTACTTCCGCACCGGCAAAGCACCTGTCCGTATTGTGCAACCAGATGGTAAACTTCCTGGGAATCATGCAGAACGAATGGGCGGGAGCGCAGGCATTCTCTTCCTTTGATACTTACCTGGCCCCTTTTGTAAAAGTAGATAATTTAAGCTATCCCGAAGTGAAAAAATGCATCGAAGCATTTATTTATGGTGTGAATACGCCCAGCCGCTGGGGGACCCAGGCTCCTTTTTCCAACATTACGCTGGACTGGACGGTGCCCGATGATCTGGCAGAGCTTCCGGCACTGGTCGGCGGAAAAGAGATGGACTTCAAATACAAGGATTGTAAAAAGGAAATGGACATGGTCAACAAGGCATTTATCGAGACCATGATCGAAGGCGACTCCAACGGCCGTGGTTTCCAGTATCCGATCCCAACCTACTCCATCACGAAAGATTTTGACTGGTCCGATACCGAGAACAACAGACTGTTATTCGAAATGACCGCGAAATACGGCACCCCGTATTTTTCCAACTATATCAATTCCGATATGCAGCCCAGTGACGTCCGCAGTATGTGCTGCCGACTGCGCCTGGACTTAAGAGAACTGCGCAAGAAGACCGGCGGTTTCTTCGGCTCCGGTGAGAGCACCGGAAGCGTGGGTGTAGTTACGATCAATATGCCCAGAATCGCTTATCTGTCTGCGAACAAGGATGAATTCTATACCAGACTGAATCATATGATGGACATTGCGGCGAGATCCCTGAAAATCAAGCGCGGTGTCATTACGAAACTTTTGAATGAGGGACTGTATCCTTATACCAAGCGTTATCTGGGAACCTTTGAGAACCATTTTTCCACCATTGGTCTGATCGGCATGAATGAGGTGGGACTGAACGCCAACTGGCTCAGAGCGGATATGAGTGATCCCAGAACACAGGAGTTCACCAAAGAAGTACTGAACCATATGAGAGAGCGCCTGTCCGACTATCAGGAGCAGTACGGCGATCTCTATAATCTGGAGGCAACTCCGGCGGAGAGCACCACATACCGCCTGGCAAAGCATGACAGAAAGCGCTGGCCGGGCATCAAGACCGCAGGTAAACCGGGCGATACGCCTTACTATACGAACTCGTCCCATTTGCCGGTAGATTATACGGTGGATATTTTCGATGCACTGGATATTCAGGATGAGCTGCAGACGTTGTATACTTCGGGTACCGTGTTCCATGCATTCTTAGGAGAGAAGCTTCCGGACTGGAAGGCTGCGGCATCTTTAGTGAAAACGATAGCGTCCAATTATAAGCTGCCTTACTATACCTTGTCACCTACCTATTCGATCTGTAAGGAACATGGCTATCTGGCAGGTGAGGTGAAGACCTGTCCTCACTGCGGCGCGAAGACGGAAGTTTACAGCCGCATCACCGGTTACTACCGCCCGGTACAGAACTGGAACGATGGTAAGCTGCAGGAATATGCGAACAGAACCGAATATGACATTGCCCATTCTTCTTTGAAACGTCCTACAAGAAGTGTCGTGACACTCTCCAATTTTGCGGAAGATGTGGATGTAAAAGTGGAACAGCCGGCAAATATTAAGTATTTGTTTACCACCAAGACCTGTCCTAACTGCAAACTGGTCAAGGAATATCTGAAAAATGTATACTACGTGACCATCGATGCGGAAGAAAATATGGAACTGGCAAGGCGTTACGGCGTGATGCAGGCGCCGACGCTGGTCGTGGTAAACGGTGACAGCCATAAAAAGTATGTAAATGCTTCAAATATCAAGAAGTACGTTGACCAACTGACATTAGTTGGGGTAGAATAGTAACAGTCAGGAGGCATCGCCCGAAGGCGGTGCCTTTTTGTGCAATATGAAAGTAATTCTACTTGCATGAAAATCCGGCAGGAATCGTTTAAATTAAAGATGCAGTGTGAGAGAGCATTGCAGAACGGAGGAAATATGATCAACAAACTGATCGCTCGCATCAAAGAAACCAATGCACCTATCGTCGTAGGACTGGATCCCATGATGAAATTCGTGCCCGAATATATTAAGAAAGCAGCATTTGCTGAGTACGGTGAGACACTGGAAGGCGCTGCAGAGGCAATCTGGCAGTACAATAAGGGAATTGTGGATGCCATCTATGATCTGGTACCGGCGGTGAAGCCTCAGGTGGCAATGTATGAACAGTTCGGCATTCCCGGAATGGTGGCATTTAAGAAGACGGTGGACTATTGTAAGGAGAAGGGGCTGATCGTCATTGGCGATATCAAGCGCGGAGATATCGGATCCACTTCCGAAGCATACGCGGTAGGACATCTGGGCAAAGTACAGGTAGGCAGCAAGAACTATTACGGTTTTGACGAAGATTTCGTTACCGTGAACCCTTATCTGGGATCCGACGGTGTAAATCCTTTCGTGAAGATTTGTAAGGAAGAGAAGAAAGGTATTTTCGTACTGGTGAAGACTTCCAATCCCAGCAGCGGCGAGTTCCAGGATCAGCTGATTAACGGAAGACCTCTGTATGAGCTGGTCGGAGAAAAGGTGGCAGCCTGGGGAGCAGACTGTATGGGCGATGATTACAGCTATGTCGGTGCTGTAGTGGGAGCTACTTATCCCGAACAGGGCAAGGTGCTTCGTAAAGTAATGCCGAAGGCATTTATCCTGGTACCCGGTTACGGTGCACAGGGCGGTAAGGGCGCAGACCTGGTACACTTCTTCAATGAGGACGGACTGGGTGCGATCATCAACTCTTCCCGCGGCATTATCGCAGCTTATCAGCAGGAGAAATACGCACAGTTCGGCGAACAGAATTATGCCGGGGCTTCCCGTGCGGCAGTTCTGGATATGCGTGAGGATATCGCACAGGCACTGGCAAACCGTTCATAAGACGGTCTGTAAATGGTTGGATAAACGAGAGAGAAAAGATACATACTATACGATGTAGGGGTGTCCGGAGACGGACAGATGGGAGAACAGATGACAAAGGAAACCTTATATGTTACCTTCCATTCGGAGGATGACATCAGACATTTTGTAGATACCTGTAATGAATTCGACGACGCAATCGATATTCGGGTGCATAAGATGAGCATGGATGCCAAGTCCATTCTCGGTATGCTTCTGATGAAGATGGAAGAACCGCTGGAAATTGAATATGCCTGCTATGATGACGAGGACAATTACGAAGAATTCAAACAGGCTATTCTGGAAAAATATGATGTTAAGGTGGTTAAGACTGCTGAAAAACAGGCAGAAAACAAAATTGTTTGAAAAAATTAAAAAATTCTATTGACATTTTTGCCTGCAACAGTTACAATACATACTGTTGCAGGCGAAAACCTGTGAATGTACGTGTAGCTCAGCTGGATAGAGCGACTGGCTACGGACCAGTAGGTCGTGGGTTCGAATCCTGTCACGTACATCAATGCCCCGGAGATGAATGTCTCCGGGGTTTTTTGCGTTAAAATTTCTTAACATCTATTGCCAATACTTGTATATCCGTGTATAAAAATAAATAAAGGCAACGATAGGAAGGTTTTGCAAGTATCCTCTGCGATCGTTGCGTATCGATTGGTTATGAAAAGGGAGTAGCCACCATATTTTTTATGGATCCAGGCGTCAATACGGCACAGCGTGCCCGCTGAAGGTTGAAATGGCGAGACTTTCATCACCGAAACCGTAAGGTTTTCGTGGTGGAGGTCTCCTTTTTTATTCTCTTTTTGTCTGCAATTGTAACTCCATGATAACTGAAAACACAAAAAGCAAAACAAGGAGGTAGTTATGACTTTTTTTCTGGAAGGAATTTTATCGGTTACCTGGCAGCAGCTTGTGATGTATGCGGTGGGCGGCATTTTGATCTGGCTGGCCATTAAAAAGCAATATGAGCCGGCGCTCCTGCTGCCCATGGGATTTGGCGCGATCCTGGTTAATCTGCCGGGAAGCAATGCACTGAACCAGACCCTGCAGGGTGTCGGAGAAGTGAACGGCATTGTGTCATGGTTGTACCAGACGGGCATTGAAGCTTCGGAGGCATTGCCGTTACTGCTCTTTATCGGAATCGGTGCAATGATCGATTTCGGTCCGCTCTTATCCAAACCGATCCTGCTTTTATTCGGCGCTGCGGCGCAATTCGGTATCTTTGCTGCGCTTCTGCTTGCGACGGCTATGGGGTTCCCCCTGCAGGATGCGGCATCGGTTGCCATCATCGGTGCAGCCGACGGACCTACGGCACTGCTGGTATCTCAGGTGTTACATTCTAACTACATAGGTGCGATCGCTGTCGCGGCATATTCCTATATGGCACTGGTACCGATCGTACAGCCGGCGGCAATTAAAATGGTGACGACGAAGAAAGAGCGCAGGATCTCTATGGAGTATCAGGGCAGCTCTGTATCACAGCGGACCAGAATCCTTTTCCCGGTGCTTACGACAATTATTGTAGGTCTCATTGCACCTTCGTCAGCGCCGCTTGTGGGATTTTTGATGTTTGGCAATCTGATCAGGGAATGCGGCGTACTGAAAACCTTGAGTGAAACAGCGCAGACAACGTTGACCAATCTGATCACGCTGCTCCTGGGAATTACTATATCTTTCAGCATGCAGGCGGAACTTTTCGTAAGATGGGATACGCTTCTGATCATGGTCATCGGGCTGGCAGCTTTTATATTTGACACGGTAGGCGGCGTATTGTTTGCAAAACTGTTAAATCTGTTCTTGAAAAATAAGATCAATCCAATGGTCGGTGCGGCCGGTATTTCTGCGTTCCCTATGTCTTCCAGAGTGGTACAAAAGCTTGCGCAGGAGGAAAAACCGGGGAATATCGTGATCATGCATGCAGCCGGTGCCAATGTAGCCGGACAGATTGCTTCAGCGGTTGCGGGAGGACTGCTGATACGGCTGGTGACACAGTTCTTATAGAAAAATTACAGAAAACCGGTCAGGTAATGTTATAGAGATATCAGATCAGTTTGTTCAGCGGGTTTTGAACAGTACGACAGAAAGTAAGCAAAAAAATAAGAAAGGAAGGGAAAACACAGATGGCAACGGCACTTTACATTATGGAGATGGGGATGACCGGGATCTTTGCGGTCATGTTGTTACTCATGTTAATGGTTAGTTTGTTGAAATTGTTTACAGATCGCAGAGTTACCGATAAAGAAAAAACAAAAAATTAATTACCGACATTTTAGAAAAGTTTTAGAAATACTTCCGAAACCGTATATTTACGTAGTACTTATGTCATGCTAAAATGGTCATGTAAACGGAGGAATCGTGATTACATGAACAAACAGGAATTTATTGACAGACTGCGGATGGCATTGAACGGAAGAGTTTCTCCGAGTCTGGTCATGGATAATGTGAATTATTATGAGGATTATATAAATACGGAGATCCGCAAGGGCAGGACGGAAGAGGAAGTCCTGGAGAGCCTGGGAGATCCGAGACTGATTGCCCGTACGATCATTCAGACGAACGGTGGCGATAACCGTTCCGGATATCGTAACACCGTCTATGGCAACGGAGAGTACAGGGAAGCCGGCGGACAGAGTACGCATCACACTTACAGCAAAGATACCGGAGAGGAACACGGTACGCATCAGGGAAAAGCGGCCAATGTACTGGCAAAGCTTCCGGCCTGGGTATGGCTGATCCTTGGGATCCTGGTAGTAGTGCTGATCTTCAGTGCGGTATTTTCAGTGCTGTCTTTTCTGGCACCGGTACTGATTCCGATTCTGGTAGTATTGTTTTTGGTGAAACTATTTAGAGACTGGCTTAATTAGAAAATATACAGAGATAACGTAAAGAGCCACCAGGGGGAAGCTGGTGGCTCTCATGAGGGGAGTATAAATAATACATAAGGGTGCAAATAGAATCATGAAGGGGTTTCTATTTACAATACTGATTATAGTACTAATGACACAAAAATGCAAGAAGAAATTTAGTTCTAAAGTACCATAAAAATTGAGCATATTTTTGTGCAAAACAGACATACTACTCCTGTAACTAAAAAAGATATTTCCTATCAGGAGGTCACAAATATGCCTAACAATTATGAACAGAACAACGAGAACAAGTATAACAACTCTTATGATGAGAGCCAGAACAGCAAGAACAGTCAGAACTCCCAGAATAAGCAGAACAACCAGAATCAGAATAAGAACCGGAACAATAACAAAGAGCAGAACAAGAACTGCTAATCTGGTGCATAATTTTTCGGGGGCTGCCGTAAGGCAGCCCTATTTACATATTTCCGGAATCCATATATAATATTTGATGACTATTAACGACAGAGATCCGGAGGAACGAATGAAACGTTTTGAATTGATTGCTCCCTGCCATTTCGGTATGGAATCGGTATTAAAAAGAGAGATTACAGATCTGGGATATGATATTACGGAAGTAGCGGACGGCCGTATTACCTTTTTCGGGGATGAGGAGGCTTTGTGCAGGGCGAATATTTTCCTGCGCACGGCAGAGAGAATCCTGATCAAGGTAGGAAGCTTCCATGCGGAGACTTTTGAAGAATTATTCCAGGGGACGAAAGAGCTGCCATGGGAAGAGTATATTCCAAAAGACGGAAAATTCTGGGTGGCTAAGGCAGCCAGCGTAAAGTCCAAATTATTCAGTCCCTCGGATATTCAGTCTATTATGAAAAAGGCAATGGTGGAGCGTCTGAAGGCACAGTATGACATCAGCTGGTTCCCGGAGGATGGTGCCGGTTTTCCTGTCCGCGTATTCCTGATGAAGGACGAAGTGACTGTGGGACTGGACAGTACCGGGGAATCCCTGCATAAACGTGGCTACCGAAAACTGACGGCGAAGGCTCCCATTGCGGAGAATCTGGCAGCGGCACTGATCGAGCTGACCCCATGGAATGCCGGCAGGATCCTGGTGGATCCTTTTTGCGGAAGCGGCACTTTTCCCATCGAGGCAGCCATGATGGCAGCCAATATGGCACCCGGCAGGAACCGCAGCTTTACGGCGGAGGAGTGGCCGCATATCGTAGGAAAAAAAGTGTGGTACGATGCCTGTGATGAAGCGGAAGAGATGATCGATCTGTCGGTGGAGACGGATATTCAGGGATATGATATCGATGAGGATATGGTGAAGATCGCCAGGGAAAATGCGCGGATGGCAGGCGTGGATAAGCTGATCCATTTTCAGCGTCGCAGTGTGGAGGATCTCCATCATCCGAAAAAATATGGCTTTATCATTACAAATCCTCCCTACGGAGAGCGTTTGCAGGATAAGAGCCAGATGCCGCAATTGTACCGTACCATCGGAGAACGATTCAGGGAGCTGGATTCCTGGAGCATGTATCTGATCACTGCCTACGAGCAGGCGGAGAAGGATATCGGCAGAAAAGCGGACAAAAACCGCAAGATCTATAACGGAATGATGAAGACTTATTATTATCAGTTCCTGGGACCGAAGCCTCCGAAGAGAAGAGACGTTTAGAATTAATGAAAAAAATACTACAGATCAGGGATCAACAACAGAATAGGCGTATCACACTTGTCCTCTGGATCCTGTTAGGAAGCTTTTCTTTGGGTATTCTGCTCTGGACAGCAGCACATAAGACTGTAGAAATCTCTGCCCTGAGTCAGGAACAGGGAGGGCTGGTCACGGAGAAGCAGACAGAACGGTCCCATGAAATGCAGCTGACCATGACAGAAGACAGGAAGGCAGACCGGGAAATATGCATACCGCTGGAGACCGGTACAAAAGCAGAAAATGTAGTGGTGGAAAACCATTACATGGAAAAAGAACTCTGGATCTATGTGCAGAACGGCAGGAAAGCATTTTACCGGGAACATCAGCTGACCGGAGATTTCAGTCTGGTGGGAGAAGGTATCTGTGAAGCACAGAACGAAGGCGTATTGCTCAGACTGTCCATGAAGGAGATACTGGAGTATCACAGTACACTGGAAGAGGGAATGCTGAAGATCGATTTTGTCAATCCCGGAGACAATTATGATTGCATTGTAGTGCTGGATCCTGTGGGAGGCGGCAGAGAGAAAGGCGTTACCGCCGCCGGATGCGAGGAGAAGACGATCGCACTGGAGGTGGCCAGGCAGACAGCCCAGCTGTTAGAGGGCGGTAAGGTAAAAGTGTATCTTACCCGCACGGAGGACACAGAGATCACGCAGGAGGCAAGACGCAGTTTTGCGGACTGGGTGAATGCCGATCTGTATCTGGAGATCGGGGTGTCGGCAGATGATGCGGATGAGAGTAGCTATGGAATCCGGGCGGAGTACAATGATGAATATTATCTGCCGGACTTTGGGAATGTACAGTGGGCAGACTGTGTGACCAGGCAGGTGACAGTCGCTTCCAGCAACCGGGCGATCGGACTGTTCCCGGCAGCGGAAGATGATATTTTATGGCAGCTGAAAATCCCGTCAGCCCGGATTTCTCTCGGATATGTGACCAACAGCAGTGAGAGACAGCTGCTGGAACAGGAAAGCTATCAAAAAAAGCTGGCGGAAGGTATTGCAGAAGCCATTTCCGAGGTTTATACTAATACGCAATGATGAATATATAAGAACATAAATGCGGCAAAGAATCCGGTGTGAAAAATACGCGGGTCCGCAGGTTACTGAAAGGCATGAGGATTAAGATGCAGGGAAGAATCGTATTTGCGACCGGCAATGCCGGCAAGATCAAAGAGATCCGCATGATCATGGAAGACACAGGTCTGGAAGTCGTATCCATGAAAGATGCGGGAATCAAAGCAGAGATTGAAGAGAATGGTAAAAGCTATGAAGAGAACGCACTGATCAAAGCCCGGGCGGTGGCTGCTTTTACGAAAGACATTGTAATGGCGGACGACTCCGGACTGGAGATCGATGCACTGAATCGGGAACCGGGGATCTATTCCGCCAGATATCTGGGAGAAGATACATCCTATTCCATTAAGAATGCAGATCTGATCCGGAGACTGGAAGGTGTGCCGGATGAAGCGCGCACGGCACGGTTTGTCTGTGCAATCGCGGCAGTATTGCCGGATGGCAGAGAACTTACCACCAGAGCGACGATCGAAGGCAAGATCGGATATGAAGAGAAGGGAGCTAACGGTTTCGGCTATGACCCCATTTTCTATGTACCGGAATTCGGCAAGACCACAGCAGAGTTGACAGAAGAAGAGAAGAATCAGGTCAGCCACAGAGGTAAGGCACTGGAGCTGATGAAAGAGGAACTGAAGAAATATGAAGATACTGATCGTAAGTGATACCCATAAAAGGAATGAGAATTACTTCAAGGTACTGGAAATGCATCACCCGGATATGATTATCCACTGTGGGGATGCGGAAGGGGCTGAGTATGCGCTTTCCGCAGCGGCAGAGTGCCCGGTATATATTGTTCTGGGAAATAATGATTTTTTTTCGGATCTTCCCAGAGAGATCACCTTGGATATCGGACCTTACAAAGTATGGGTGACTCACGGACATAATTATTATGTGTCCATGGGCAATGAAACGATTAAAAGAGAAGCGATTGACAGGGGCGTGGATATCGTATTGTACGGACATACGCATCGTCCGGTAATAGATATCAACGATGATATTATAGCAGTAAATCCGGGAAGCCTGTCTTATCCCAGACAGGAGGGACGGAAGCCTTCCTATGCGATCATGGAGATTGACAGGAATGAGAAAGTGCATTTTACGATTGCATATCTGGAGTGATGACCGGAGCTGAAAATTCCCTTGACAGATTTAAAAGGAACGGGTTATAATAACTCCTGCATTGCTGAAAATGCGATAGCAGTGCAGTTCCGGGGTGTGGCTCAGCTTGGCTAGAGCACCTGGTTTGGGACCAGGGGGTCGCAGGTTCGAATCCTGTCACCCCGACTTGTAACTTTGTTTTGTATTTATTTTTCAAAAAATTAGTACAAAAGTGTTGACAAATGATGTCTGATAAGTTACAATATGCTTCGTCGGTTTGTTAAAACAGATACCGATAAATATGTGTTCGTAGCTCAGCTGGATAGAGCAACGGCCTTCTAAGCCGTGGGTCGGGGGTTCGAATCCCTTCGAGCA
>CAKRRU010000063.1 GCA_934394515.1 uncultured Acetatifactor sp. | reverse complement strand
TGACCGTGACAGGACAATATTATCTGTATCTCCCAGCGGGAAGCGGAATCGGGGAGAGTACCGGATTCTACCGTGCCACACCCCAGGTGACACTGACTATTCCGTCTACCGCAGCCAAGGTCATCACCGTGGGAGCCTATGACCCGGTCTATGATACCTATGCCGATTTCTCCGGCAGAGGCTATGCTGACAGCACTAGAACCGTTGGTGTGGCTGCCGCAGGACTGACCAAGCCCGATCTCGTGGCCCCGGGTGTGAATATTCAGGCCCCGGATGTGTACGGAAGCTTTACTCCCGTGACCGGTACCTCTTTTGCGACACCCATTGTCAGCGGGGCAGCAGCCCTTTTGATGGAATGGGGGATCGTAAGGGGGAATGATCCCTTCCTCTACGGCGAAAAAGTAAAAGCATATTTCAGGAAAGGAGCCAGACCACTGAGGGGGGAGACAGAATACCCCAATGACCGGGTGGGGTATGGGAAATTGTGCGTGGCGGAGAGCTTCCCCAATACCATCGTTTGACATGCATCACAAAGTGATCATAACCTTAAACCAGCCGCCTTCCGTGGAAAAATCATAAAAGGCATTATGCTTTTCGCAGAAAGCCATAATGGAGCGTGTTCCAAGGCCATGACCTGTTTTCGTGGAATTTGGCAGCCCGTTTCTTCCAAAGGTGATCTGTCCCTTATACGGGTTGTCGATCTCAAACATGAAAGCAGGTTTATGGATACATCTGAGAATAATTTTCCGCTCATTTTCCGGGAGCTCTTCACAGGCTTTTATGGCATTTTCCAGGGCATTGGCAAAGCAGATGGAAAGCTCTGCAGAATCAACGGGGAGCGTTTCGGGGATGGCAAGATGGAGATCCACCGTAATGCCGGAATTTTCAGCCTTGTTTAGATATGCAGTGAGCGTGGCGTTTAATATGGGATCGCTGCAGTAATGGGCGGGTGGGGTCAGAAGGTCAAGCGCAGAGGATTCGGCTACAAAGTTAAGGATGGCTTCGGCATTCCCCTCCCTGGCAAGCACAGCAATGCCGGACAGCATCCGGTGAGTGTCCTGCCAGACGCTCTCTACTTCCTCCGCATTTCTTTTGGTATCTTCTGCGTGCTTTTTAATACCCTGCATCTGTATTTCCAGGATCTCCCGGTTCTGCTTATCCATCTGGTATTGATACTGTGTCCATAGGTATTGGAAGACTGCATAGTAAATGATGAGGATGACAGCCCCTGTCAGGTAGAACAGGAGGACAAACGACGGGTTCTGCGTATAATGAACCGGATAGAGTACGAGCACCATTACAAAGAGTAAAAAGGAACTGGGAATCAGGCAGAGGATCCCCCAGCCTTTGGTAATTATTTCTATCCTGGTCAGGAAGAAACTTCTTAAGAAGAAAGATTCCAGAAAGATCATGGCAACATAGGTAAAAAGGAGCAGTATGGCACTTGACAGCAGAGTGCCTCCCAAAAGTGTATTCAGCAGAGTCATGCTGATAATCAGATAGAGGGAAAGCAGAAGCTGCGACAGGCATTTAAAGATATGTCTCGGGACGGAGGTATCTGCCATCATGTAAATGGCAAGCACACCGGGCAGAGAAACGGTAAAGACGGCGCTCCGCAAAAAAGACAGGAATCCAAGGAAACGTAAGGAAAGGGAAGAGTAAACAACAGCATAAACAACATAGCCGCCCAGAATAAGCAGGTTCCTTTTATGGTTTTTCTTCATGGGGGTAAGAGAAATGATCATACCCAGCGTGCCGAATATGGAGACAAGGACTCTGTAAGTCTGGTATGCCATATTATTATCGAAGATCATAGTATTCCTCCCTTTATAATGCAACCGTAACCTTAAACCAGCCGTTTTCTGCCGTGAATGAGTAAAAGGCATCATGCCTTTCGCAGAACGCCACGATGGAACGGATATGAGTTCCCACACCACCTTCCGGTGATTTCGGAAGACCATTCCGGTCAAGGATGATCCTGCCCTGATAAGGACTTCCGATCTCAAACATCAGCTTTGGTTTCGCAATGCATTTGAAGACGATTTTTCTTTCCTTTTCCGGAAGCTCTTTGCAGTACTCTATGGCATTCCCCAGCGCATTGGCAAAGCAGATGGCAAGCCCGGCAGAGTCAACCGGAAGTGTATCCGGGATGGCCAGCGATGTCTGCAGCAGAATGCCGGATTCTTCTGCAGCTTTAAAATAGGAACAAAGCGTGGTATCCAGAAGGGGATCCCTGCAGTAATGGGAAGTTTCCGGAACATCGGGACTTTTGTCAGCGATACCTATGAAGTCAAGGATCGCCTGCATATCTCCACTCTCGGCCAGGGAGGCAATGGTGGAAAGCATGTGCCGGGTGTCGTGCCGGATGATTTTTGCCTGATTCACAAGATTTTCTATATCTGCGGCTTCTCTTTGTAGGTTCTGTACCTGCAGCTTAAGGATTTCCCGATTCTGTTCTGCAGACTGCCTTTGGTACTGCAGGGAAAGATATAAGCCGATGGTGGCGTAAAGAATGACAATGACAACACCGAGCAGGTAGATCATCAGGATGCCTGTGGGGCGTCTGGTATAATGCTCCGGATAAAAGGCAAGCACTACGGCAAGGATAATAAGCGCGCAGGGAATCAGGGAAAGAGCCCCCCAGCCTTTCCTGATTTTACTGATAAAATCCAGATAGACAGGTCGCACATAATGAAAATCAAGCAGGATGACAAGCAGATAGACCAGCAGGCGCATCAGAATATCCGACAGCTCCGTTCCCTGCAGCGCGGTATTTGTGAGAGTGATGGTAGCTGCAATGTACAGGGATGCCAGTATATGCGTGGCACGGGTGAATACAAGCCGTGGAAAGGGTTCGTCGGAAATATTATGTAACAGCAGAACGGCGGGGCAGGATATGGTAAGGATAAATACCCGCAGAAAATGCTCATAATCCAAAAAATAGATAATGGCATAGGTGGAGATTATGATATACAGGACATAGGCTCCGAAAATGATTATACTAACAGGCTTCTCTT
This sequence comes from uncultured Acetatifactor sp., assembly GCA_934394515.1. Lineage (GTDB taxonomy): Bacteria > Bacillota > Clostridia > Lachnospirales > Lachnospiraceae > Acetatifactor. The sequence goes on along the minus strand of CAKRRU010000063.1, from coordinate 12,023 downwards.
TCACGAACCGGTATTTCACGGTGGAACCCATCATTCCAAACGTGCCTGCGCAGGTAATCAGAACCTTTAAAACCAAAAACGAAATATTATCTTCAAAAAGCATGGTATCTGCCTCCATTCAGCCAGAAATCCACCCATTTCTTCTTGACGGTTTCATACATCCGGCGGGGAACCGGGACATAAAGGTTCCCGGTCAGTATCAGGTCTGATTTTGTAACCTCCGTGACATGGAATAAATTTACGACAAAAGAGGAACCCACCAGGAGCATTCCCTTATGCGCCAACAGTTCGGTAACGGCGTTCTGGAAAGAGCCGTTGAAGCTGGTGCTGTGTATCACGGTATTATCTGTCAGATAGTAATCAATATGCTTCTCCATGCGCTCTGCATACCGTATGTCAGCAACGGGAATCATGCGGATGCTGTCCACAGTCTTCACGGCAACCGCTTCCTGCATAATCTGCGAAAAAGAGTGGTAAGCCTTGTCAAGACTTTGGAAAAACAAATCCCTGTCCACGGGTTTTAACAAATAATCAAAGGCATCGACCCGGTAGGAATCCAGTGCAAAGTCGGGAGATGTGGTAAGGTAGAGCAGGAGACCCGTATTATCACGCATTCTGAGAGCGGTTCCCAGTTCTATGCCGTTCATTTCCGGCATAATGCAGTCCAGGATATAGAGGTCAAAACTGCCGTATTCATCTACATGGTTTATAAGTTCTTTTCCGGAAGAAAAAGAAGACAGGGACAGGGTGCGGTCAGAATGGATCTGTTTATACTGTCCGATAAGCTCTTTTATCTTCTCGTGGTATGTTTCTTCGTCATCACACAGGGCAATCTGCAAGGTTTAAGCTCCCTTCCGATCGTTTTCTTATAGTGTAGCAAAGAAGAAGGGAGGAGTCAACGAAACGGGGCCTGACCAAATTCGACAAAAAAGATACCAAATCCGCAAAGCCGTACATGGGAAAGAATTGTTTGGGTATATTTTCTACAAGAAAATTACGGAAAGGTATGGTTATTACTATGAAGAGACAGATAGCTAAAAGAGAACAGTACGAAAAGCTGCACGCTGCCTGTGAACCCTTCCGAAGGGCAAAATCCGAAACGATCCGTACCCTTGCGGGAATCGGGCGCAGATACAGGATGCTGCGCTATCCGATCTGGATCGTATTAGTGGCATATATTTTTATTTATAACGTAATTTTATATGGCTGTATTCAGTGGAAGGTCAGAGAGAAAACAGCAAGGGGTGTGGCGCTTGTCACAACGGTTGCTCTTGTGTTTACCAGTGTGGATTTCACTGTATTTGCGGCAGTCGGCAGTGACGGAAACGGTACAAAAGAACAGGGAGTGATCACTGCTTTTGCAGATCTGGACGAATCTCTCGAAGTGCAGTCTCTGCCCGTTGGAGCAGAGGAAGGCGAAATACGCTTTCCCGAAACCCTTACGGTGACGTTGGAGACAAAGAGTGAAGAAGAAACTGCGGCACCGGAGGAAGGTACGGTTTCCCAGAACCTCGTTCCGGACGACTCTGACGGTTCGTCGTCACAGCCGGTGACAGCCGATGCGGCGGAGCCTGACGGAAGGGAAAACACCACGGAAGTTTCCGTGGCTGTGACGTGGGAGAACCGTACGGCGGATAGTTTCGATTCCTCCGCAGCGGGAAATTGTTATGTCTATCTGCCGGTCATCCCGGAGGATTATGTTGTGGCGGAGGGGGTCAGCCTTCCGCAGATTACCGTGACAATAGCGGAACCTGTGGGGGAAAATCCTGCGGAGGAAAAATCTGCCGGACTGTTTGCACTGTCGGAAAAGCTGCCGGATCCGCTTACATATCTTGCTTCCGATGAGGCAGATGAGGATATGATCGACCCTGGGCAGTTGGATGAGGCACGGGGGGCGCTGGATGAATGGCTCGCAGAGAATAACGGTGCGCTTTCCGGAGAAGACAGAGAGCGCCTGTTAGAGCTGATCCGGCGTCTGGAGGGACTTGAGCATATCCGCGACACTGAGACAGACTGCATGGACGAGGAGTGCCCTTACCACTACCCGGAAATGATACAACAGCGGATGGCAGAAAATGAAATCCCTCAGATGCTGACGCTTGCAGATCTGGTAGAGGAGTATGGTGTGGAAATACCAAATGCTCCGATTGCGGTGCAGACTTTTGCTGTGCAAAATACTGTCACACACCCGCAGACGCTGATGCTCACCGGGGATAATGAGAACAACAGTCATACGGGAAAGGCGGATGGCGATATAGATGTGATTATGAGCTCATGGAAAAGCGTGCACCCGATTGAGCTTGCTTTTACGTTGGACGAGCTTCCGACCCAGAGCGCATATCTGGCGATTAAGGCTTATGATGTGGATGAAGATCTCGGTGAGACGGATTATGTGTACTTAAATGACGACATTTATCTGCCCATGGATCAGGAGAATAGTCATAAGAAGAAATATAACAATGAGACGATCGGTTACCTCGCAGGTACGAACAACACATGGAACACCACCGTGCTGGAGATTCCCCTTGACAAGCTGAAAAAGGGAAAGAATGTCATATCCGTGACTGTTGCATCGAGCTGGGTGGTGACAGTGGACTGGATGCAGCTCATACTGGACGGTGGAGCAGCAGACCCCAATATTCAAGAATTTTCCCTGAAGCTCCAGAATGCCGTCACGGAAGATGGTCAGGTTACCGTAGAATCCCTTGTGACAGTCAGACAGACAGGGAATAAGCAGTATACCACAGAATATGTCCTGACGCAGGAGGAGACAGGAAATGCGCTGGACGCATGCTTCGGACAGGTGCAGGCGACAGAGGAGATAGCGCTTGGCATGCCCTTAGACTCGCCGAGCGGCGTATATAAGATCACGGGAATTCTTAAGGATCCGACAACGGAGGAGATCAAGGCAACCGACAGCGTCAGCTTTTATTTCATGCAGGGTTTGGGAATCGGCCCGAAGGTCAGCTATACTTTGTCGCCGGATGTACTTACGAAAACGGATGTGGAGATAACGGTGAGCGCTGAGGCCGTGCCGGAAATGGGGATTACCGATGTGACTGTTCCGGAAACATCAAGGGTTGTTTCAGAAAATGGCGAATATTCCTTTACCATAAATTATAAGCTGAACGGCAATGACACATCGGCATCCTATAAGGTAAAGGTGGACAATATTGACAAGACGGCTCCCACGATTACCTATTCGACGGTCACAGTTTTGGAGGATGAGGCACAGGCGACAGTGGAAAAGCTGTTTGCGGAGGCGCTTTCTGTCTCGGATAACCGCAAACTCGCTGACAAACCTTTGTCCTACACGATACCGGCGAATGTCAGCGTTCTCCCGGGATCTAAGACCGTTACGGTGACGGCGACGGACGCTGTGGGAAATACAAGCAAAGAAAACTGTACCATTACGGTGACGGCAAAGCCTCTGGAATTGAAGCTCAGCACGCTGACAGCGGTTTCCAGCAGTAAGGATCAGTACAGCTTAAAGGCGGTGTTAACCCATACCGGAGCGGATACAATCACGGAGACGGGCTTCGTATGGGGCATTGTGCCGGCTCCTACACTGGAGCTTAACAACGGAAGCGTAACGACCTCCAGCGCTGTCACAAAAAAGAACGGAAACTTGAGTGCAACCGCCACAGGGCTTGTCTCCGGCGTGGAATACTATGCGCGGGCGTACGCAAAGGTTACTGCGTCTGACGGAAGTACGAAGGTCATATACAGCGAAGCGAAAGATTTCGGCTTCGGAATCCCGTCCTACGGCACGTTTTCCGTGAGCAAAGTGTCAAACAGCGGCACAACAACGACCTTTACGATTACAAGAAGCGACGGTTCAGACGGGAAGCAGACCGTCTATTATCGCACGGTAAACGGCTCCGCCATCGGCGGCACCCATTTTACCCATGTGCAGGGATCTCTTACCTTCGCGGACGGGGAGACATCTAAGACCGTGACTGTGACGGAGCTTGGCGTGACAAGTGCCTATAAGAGCGATGAGGGCACAAGGTACTCCAATGCGGACAGAACCTACTCACTGGAAATTTACCGCGTGGAAGGCGGCGGGAAGATTGACGAGGCAAGCCGCTCGAAGACGCGGATGATGAAGATGGACAGCAATTATGCCATCGACAGGGCAATTTATACCACGGAAAAATCAAGGGTCGATGTGGCAGATACCACTAAGGTCAACGGGAAAATGATTCAGGACTCATCAAAGGAACAAGGCGCGACAAATAGTAATGTGCGTTTCCTGACCAACCGTGACAATGTGGAGAACTACCATACCAAGAGCTCCCTCTCTGATTATTATACCGATTCAAATCAGTTGGAATATTTGCAGAACACTGCCAGCGGGTGGTACTATCGGTATCAGTTGAAGGCTTATGAAGGTGCTGACTGCTATGAACATGCGTATCTGGGAAACTTGGAAGTGCCGAATGAACATATTAATTTAATAGATGATAAGGGCAACGTTGCAGGGAATGGCGTAGTTAGAGGAGTATCCGGGCAACTTTGGGCATGTAATTTCGAACTGACAGGGAGTACAGAAAAAACATTTCTTTTTCCGAGCAACAAAACGGGTGGCAAGGGAAAAGATTATCCAACAAACATCTCCAACACGGCTGATTCTTACGACAATAACACATGGGTGAAGCTGGGGGTATATGAGACATGCTATGCTTACTTTGGTGCGAGCGGTGCCAGTTACGACAGTTGGTATGTGGACGGTCTGACCAGCTATGTCATGGCGCAGGATGAGAAGGAACCCCAGCTCCTCGGTGTTGCGCCCATGGCGGGAGGCACTTACCTTCCGGGCGATCCGATTACGGTGGCGCTTGTCTTTGACGAGATTGTGGACAGTACGAACAGCACTTTGAACAGCAATCTTACCATCACAACCAACGTAGGAACTTTGACATACGCGGGCGGCGCGAATACCAATGTGCTGTATTTTAAAGGGACAGTATCGGTCTCTGACAGCTTATATAGCATCAACGCGCTGAAGGTCAACGGCATCAGCAATGCCTCCAACATTAAGGATATGTGCAATCTGTCCGGCACCAGCCAGACATTTCCGACGGACAAACATACCAACATGACCGTGGACAACAGTAAGCCGTCGGTGACGGTTACGGCAGACACGAGCGACAGCCTTCCCTGCCATAAGGCAACCATCAAGACGACAGGGGCAACGACCATTCAGTATACATGGACGAAGGATAGTACTCTGCCCGCCTATGGCTGGCAGAGTACCAAAAACAATACAACGCTTACGGAGAGCAGAGGCACGGCGGGAAAGACGGAAACGTGGTATCTGCATGTGCTTGCCACCGCATCCTCGGGAGCCTCCACGCATGAATGTCAGTCATTTTCCTTTATGCTGCCTGCAATTACGACGGTATCTGTGAGGGCGGGTTCCACGACCTCCTCTCAGGATGTGGCGAATGTATGGAAACCGGAAAAATATATTGTGGTGGAGTATGCGGGCGCGCAGACCTCCGGCACGACGATTACTTTTGACGGACCGATGGGCGGTTCGGAGAAGGTTACAACAGTAAGTGGGACGAAGTATCTGAAAGTAACCCAAAACGGAACGTATACCGTCACGCTGACGGATAGCTTAGGAAGTGTGATTTCCCAGACTATTGAGGTACAGAAAATAGATGCCCTGAAACCCACAGTCACAATCCGCAGCGGCAGCAGCACGGCTGCGGATACCGTATATCCTGAACTGACCCTTGCCGTGCTTCCGGAGGATACCGGCGGCAGCGGTGTGGCAAAGGTGGAGTATGCGTGGACAGGAACGACAGCGGCACCATCCGCATGGACGGTGCTCACCGCGGATGCGGATGGCAGATATCAGGCAGAGTATGCCGCCACAGAGACTGCAAAGACCGCAAAATATCTGCAGGTAAAGGTCACAGACCGTGCGGAAAATATCTCCACAGTTGTCCGGTCGGGGCCTTACTATATGATGAAACCGGCAACCGGAAACGGGCTTCCCACAATTACCGTGACAGGAAATGAGGATTCATGGGAAAAGAGCGCTGTGCTTACCTGGACGGCGAAGAAAGGAACTGAAACAAACGCCGGCAACATTAAGTCCGTATACACGCCGGACGGCATACAGTCGATTGCTTCTGGCTCCGGCGACACCACTGGAAAATGTACTGTGACGAAAAACGGCGTCTATGTATTCCTGGTGACGGACGAATATGGCAATTCCGTCAGTGCAGAAGTGCTTGTGAATAACATTGACAACGAAGCGCCGAAGCTGGAAAAGCTGGAGTGCTCCGTATCTACAGACGGGAAAACAGGCACGATTCAGCTGATAGGGGCTACGGATGACTGTACGGCAATCTACGATGCAAAGGGAAACTGTATAAATCATGGCGGCAGCGGCATTCAGACAATGCAGTACCGGGGGCAGAACGAGACTGAATGGAAGACCCTCACCGGAAATAGCTTTACCGTGACGGAAAACGGAAAATATGTAGTCCGACTTACAGACAACTTGGGAAATGTCAGCAAAGAGTACAGCGTGGAGATGACGATGATTGATACGCAGGCGCCGGCTCTCACGGCAGCGGTGGAGAAAGGTGTCAGTGCGAACGCAGACGGCTGGTACAATGCGGCGGCTCTGCACATTACGCTGACCTATTCCGATAACGTGGGCACTGAGAAGCTGTACGGCAAAGTGGATGATGGCGATTTCGCGGAAATCAGCGGCATTTCCACAGCGTCCGGCACGATATTTACGAAAACCCACGACTGTACAGAGGGTGTGCATACCTACACCTTCAAGGCAGAGGATGCGGCGGGCAATGCGACTACATCCGATCCTGTCATCGTGAAGTGGGATAAGACAAAGCCTGTCATCGGTGAAATTACCTTTGAACAAAAGGCAGCAAGTATCCTTGACTGGATCATCGGGAAAGAAAGTTTGATTCTGTGTATTCCGGTGACAGAGGAAGGCAGCGGGGCGGAGGAGATTTCCTATACCATAACGTCCACGTCCGGTATGGCACAGGCTGCGACTGCAAAGCTTAATAAGGATGGTCTGGCAAAAATTGTCCTTTCCGCAGACTGGAAGGGCAAAATCACCGACATCAAATGTACCGATGCAGCGGGAAATGTCTCTGACACCAAGAGCATTACAGGTGCATCCAACGGTATCATCGTGGAGGACAACCCGCCGGAGATTACCTTTACGGCAGCTGACATGACAGACCCGGCGAATCCCGGACCGGGAGAGGGGCTGTCTGAGAACTACTATGAGGAAAATGACGCTCCCACGGTTTATGTGTTGGTAACGGATGCGGACGACGCTGGCATTACCGCGGGAATCAACGACATTTCCTATACCATAAACAGCGGTGCGCCGCAGAAGGTAAACGGCAGCTTTGACACTGCCCTGAAAGAGAGCTACGGCTTTGCCATACCGCTTGCCGGTAAGACGGGCATTGTAAACATCACGGTGAATGCCTCAGATTATGCGGGAAATACCGCCGAAAATACGGTGGTTGTCCGTATCAAAGAAAAAGAGGAGAAGCCTGCCCCTGCGTCCGATTACCGTAAGGAGCAGATTACCGGGCTGATACCGGGTGCGGCTTACGTGGTGGAAAGGGAAACTCTGTCCGCCGACGGGCAGGGAATTATTGCAATCAAAGAGAGCTGGTTTGGCAGTACCATCCGGATTTCCAAAAAAGGAACGGATAACACGTCAGACAGCGACGAGGCGGAGCTTGCTATAGCAAAACGTCCGGAAATACCTTCTGTGTCTGCGGGGGATGAGACCATAAAAGGGAAAAAGGATGGAACGTTAAGCGGTGTCAGTGCCACGATGGAATACAGCATTGACGGAGGCGCAAACTGGATACCGGTGGATTCCGGCGAGATAACGGGAGGGGGTCTGTCAGGCCTTGCGGCAGGAGAGATCCTGGTTCGGGTGAAAGCTACAGATACCGCACCTCACGGAGAGCAGGGACAGATAACGATTGCGGAAGGCAGAACGCTGACCGTTGCCTTTGATGAAAATGGCGGAAGCACGGTTACTCTGGTTGCCGGAAAGGCATGGCAGGATACGGTCAGCAGACCACAGGATCCGGTGAAGGAAGGGTATGTCCTGGATGGCTGGTATCGTGATAATACTTTTACCACCGCTTGGCATTTTGCGGGCGAAACAGACGAGGATTATCTGACGCAGGACGTGACCCTTTATGCGAAATGGAGGGATGTAGCAAAGCCGGAACTTGACGCAGTACCGGCAGATCATAAGGACGCGGGAAAATGGTATCGGGAACTGGCCATCCAACTTACGTATTCGGACAATGAAGGAGTAACAGGACTTTCTGTTCAGAAGGACGGCGGCGCTTACACCGAACTTGCCATGGAAAGCGGCACCCCCCAGGGCAGCAGGCAGTATCAGCTCCTTTTTGACGGACTGGAAGAGGGAGAACACACCTATACCTTCAAGGCGGTGGATGCAGCCGGTAACGAAACGGTGACAGATGCCTTGACCGCAAAACTTGACACAACGAAACCACAGCTTGGGGATGCGGCCTTTAACGAAGGCTATAAAAATTTCTGGAACTGGATTATCCGCAAAGACAGCCTTGAAATCACCGTTCCTATTATAGAGACGGGAAGCGGCATAGACAATGTGAATTACACACTGATCCCGGAAACCGGAAATGCGGAAAACAGTGGAACCACAGGTCAGGCGACAGTGAAAAAAGTTTTCGGCGGGGAGAACGCTGATTACACGGCTGTAATCTATGTCGCCCCGGACTTTAAGGGAAAGATCCGGATTGCCGCCACGGACAATGTGGGCAATGTTTCGGATACGAAGACCATTGGTACGGACGGCAGCGGTATTCATGGTGTCATTGTAGAGGACAATGCGCCGGAGATTACGTTTTCGGTAAACGGCAGTGCAGCATTGGCGGAGGAATATGAAGAAGTGCCGACGGTTGCCGTGACTGTGAAGGATGACGGGGAAAATGCCGTTTCTGCAGGACTGGCTTCCGTGACTTACCGGGTGAACAATGGTGCGGAGAACACCTTGCAGGAAGATTTTGTCATAAGCCTGAAAACCGAAGCTGCATTTACCATACCGGCAGAGAAGATTCCGTCCGATGTGGGAGAGATCACGATTGTCGTGAGAGCGACGGACAATGCCGGAAATCAGTCGGAAAAAAGCCTTACGGTACGCATACATACCGGCGGAACAATAGTGGATCCGCCCGAGCCGCCGGAACCGCCGAAACCCACGGAGACACCAAAACCCACGGAGACACCGAAACCTACGGAGACACCGGGACCTATGGAAACACCGGAACCTACGGAGACACCAAAACCTACGGAGACACCGAAACCTACGGAGACACCGGGACCTACGGAGACACCAAAACCTACGGAAACACCGAAACCTACAGAGACACCGAAACCATCGGCGTCACCGAGGCCAACCCCCGATACTTCGGAAGCTGGACAGATTGTGGAAGAATCCTCCGGCAGACAGGAAGGACAGCCGTCTGAGAAAGAAGACGCACAGTCAATTCCTGCGGCAACAGATCAGGGGAAAGACATGGCAGATACAGGCACGACTCTAAAGCTGGGGGACGGCACCGTCATTGTAAGGGTTGTCTGTGATGAGCAGGGGTATACTGCAGAAGTGGCAGATACCGCGGCAGTAGCGGACGCAGTGCTGACACCTGAGCAGATGCAGAGCGTAACCGGCGGAGAGACCATAGAAATCCGGATAGACGTGAAGGATACTTCCAGTAATGTGTCGGAGCGGGATAAGAGTGTAATCGAAAACGGTATGGAAGAATACCGGAAAGAAATGCCGGAACTGACACTGGGAATGTACGTCGATATCTCCATATTCATGAAGATCGGGGAAGGCGACTGGAACGCCGTTGCCCGGACACAGGAACCGGTAGAAGTGGTGATCGGCATTCCGGACGAGCTGCAAAGCGATGGCAGGACATTTTACATTATCCGCGCTCACGAAGGACAATATACGCTTTTAGCGGATATGGACGATGATCCGGATACCATAACCATCTGTACGGATATGTTCTCCACCTATGCGATTGCTTACGAACAGGTGGGGGGGACAGGAGAAAACCATGAGTGCGGACTGTGTCAGATCTGTCCGACCTTCCTTGGAATCTGTTACTTTGTGTGGCTGGCGGTTATCCTTGCGGTAGTTTTGAGTATTTGGATCGTTCTTCTGAGAAACAGGGGAGAGAAGGAAGAACGGGAGGAATCATAAAACAGCATAAGAAAAGGGAAAACGGGTGGTAACGTGACAGTTACCACTCGTTTTTGATGTGTGGTGCTATAGATACCATGGTAATAACCCGGCAGCAGCGGTGGGGATGGAAAACTATGCGTGGCGGAGAGTATTCCCGAGAACGGATGCCATAAGGAAACAATTGGAAACAGTTCCGGAACCGGAAAACGGGAAAATAGGTTAAATAACTTCAAGAAAACCTGTCCTTTTGTAACTATTGTATAGAAATAAAGAGCTAATTTGTGTAAAAAGATGCATTGAAAGCGACATCGCAAGATGATACTATAAACATGAACAATCGTTTGCGCATATTGCGACAATAAAAAGTCATGAAAATACCGGATTGCGCAAGGGATGGGAGGATAGTGTATCTGCAATCGGAGGGTTGTGGGCACGGAAAGGCGTGACATAAGTATGAACAATAATTCTGCGAATGATAAAACAATGACGATCCATGATGTGGCCAGAGAACTGGGTGTGTCCGCCAGTACGGTTTCCAGGGCAATCTCCGGGAAAGGCCGTATCGGTGCGGCTACCAGGGACCGGATTCTGGATTACATAGAAGAGCATGGTTTTTATCCTAATGCGGCGGCACAGAGTCTGGCACAGTCCAAGACCAATAATATTGCCATTATCCTGCCGGAGGTCAATACCCTTGTGGATATGCCCTTTTTCCATACCTGTATGTATGGCGTGGAAGAAGTGGCACAGGCCAATGATTATGATATTATCGTGGTTACGACGAACGGAAACGATACCAAACCATTGGAGCGGCTGATCAAGAACCGGAAAGTGGACGGAATGATCCTTACCAGAACTTACGAGAACGACAAATACGTTAAATTCCTGAAACAGAAGCAGATTCCCTTCGTGGCTGTGGGAAAATTTCCGGATGATGATGTGGTACAGGTAGACCATGATAATGTGGGAGCCTGTAAGGAGCTGGTGACGGTTCTGTTTGCCAAAGGAATCCAGAACATTGCCTACCTGGGAAGCAATATGGACCAGATGGTAAACCGCTGCAGGTATCAGGGATATGAAGAAGCCTACCGCAAGGGAAAACGGAAGCTGAACCAGGACCTGGTCTACACGGATTTAAGTAGCAGGGCTATGGTGGAAAAAGCGGTGGAAGAGTTGAAAAACAGCGGCGTGGAGTGCATTCTGTGCCAGGATGACTATATCTGTGACGAAGTGGTCAGAAAGCTTGCCCACATGGGTGTGCGCATACCGGATCAGATGAAGGTGGCATCCTGTCATTACAGCCGCATTCTGGAAAATTATCCGATTACCATAACCTCGCTGAAATTCAATATCACAGAGTTGGGCAGAAGATCCTGCCAGGTGCTGTTGGATAGGATCCATGGCAAAACAGTACCGGACAAAACACTTTTGGACTATGAGATCATCCTAAAGGAGTCTACAAAAGGCTGAACAGAAGCGTGAAAATCATAATCTGGAAAAACGTTTTCCTCAATTTTACTCAAAAAAATTATAAAAAAAGCATTTTTTTCAAAAAAAGGGATGTGCTGAAAAGCCAGTAAAATCAAGGGTTTCAAAATATGATTGTGCAAAATGCACAATTTTTAGCATCAATATCAGTCATTATTATAAATTGACAACATAAGGAAATGTTGCTACACTATTATCGTAGACAAGCGGTTGCGCAATACGCACAAACTTGCAAAACAAAACAGGAGGATAACAAAATGAAAAA
>CAKRRU010000062.1 GCA_934394515.1 uncultured Acetatifactor sp. | reverse complement strand
TAGAAAAATATGATATCCGCAGCGGACAGGGCAGTAAGACTGTGGTACGCTCCATGAGCGGCGGTAATCAGCAGAAGGCAATCATTGCTAGAGAAGTAGAGCAGGATTCCTCTCTGATGATCTTTGTTCAGCCTACCCGCGGACTGGATATCGGTGCGATAGAGAATATTCATAAACAGATCATTGCAGAGAGAGATAAAGGCAAAGCAATTTTACTGATTTCTCTGGAACTGGATGAAATCATGAACTGTGCGGATACGATTGCGGTTATTTATAACGGAAGCATACAGAAGATCGCCAAAGCCAGCGAACTGACCACCAATGAGGTCGGTGAGTTTATGATGGGCGTAAAAAAACAGGAGAAGGAGGCTTAAGACCATGAAAAAAATGACAAAATTCTGGAATGCAGTAAAAATCCCCCTTCTTGCGATCCTTTGCAGCCTTGTCGCAGGCGGTGTGATCATCGCGGTGACCGGTTCCAATCCTTTTAAGGCCTATTATGCATTGTTGCAGGGAAGCGGACTGGCTCCCAAGTCTTCTTATGCAAGCTATAAGAGCATGCTGACAGACTTTATGAGTTATGTAAATTACTTTACTCCGATGATATTTGCTGCACTGGCAGTGGCGGTAGCACTACGTGCCGGTCTGTTTAATATCGGTGTCTCCGGACAGATGCTGGCGGCCGGTTTTACCGCAAGTATTGTAGTGGGATACAGCAGCTTAAATGCAGTACTGGCAAAGCCCCTTGTAATAATCATCGGACTGATCGTCGGCGGACTGGTCGGAGCGTTGATCGGTTTCCTGAAGTATAAGTTTAATATTAACGAAGTTGTATCTTCCATTATGCTGAACTACACGTTCCAGTATGTGATCAGCTTTTTTATCAATACATTCTTCGTGGATCCGGTATCCAGACAGTCAAAAGAGATTTCTGCGGCTTCCAGACTGACACTGATGGATACTGTAGTAGGAAATCTGAAGATGGACATTCCACTCGGTATTATCCTGGCACTGATCACGGTAGCGGCTGTGTGGTTTTTGCTTGAAAAAACAAAGCTTGGTTATGAACTGAAGGCAGTAGGCTTTTCCAGAAGTGCGGCAAAATATGCAGGTATTAAAGTCGGAAAGAGCATGGTATTGTCAATGACAATCTCCGGAGCACTGGCAGGACTCGCCGGTGTGACCTATTATCTGGGCTATGTGGGATCGATTCAGCCGAAGGTATTGATCAGTACCGGATTCGATGCCATTGCAGTGTCACTGCTTGGTAACAATCATCCGTTCGGTATTGTGTTCTCTACGATGCTGATCACCCTGATCAGTAAGGGAAGCACCTACATGAAATCCGCAGCCGGTGTGGATGCGGAGATTGCATCGGTCATTACCGGTATTATTTTGCTGTTCAGTGCATGTAACGCTTACATTAAGTGGAAAATGGAACGAAACAGAAGAGAAAAGACGAATAAGACAAAGGAGGACAAATAAATGGATATTGTGATCATTGATGGTTTATCCTTTGCGCTGCCTTTATTTATCATGGCGATCGGCGGCATCTATTGTGAAAAATCCGGCGTGACCATGCTTGCCGTGGAAGGCTTGCAGGGATTCGGCGCTTTTGTCGGTGCTTTTGTGGCGGTTGCCATAGCAGGTAATTTTTCCGGAGATTCTCCGGTGCCGTTCTATATTGCCATGGTGATGGCTGCTGTGGGCGGAAGCGTGTTTGCTTTGATCCATGCGCTTTTGTGTCTGAAATTCAAAGCAAATCAGGTCATCAGCGGTGTGGTAGTCAATATTCTGGCAATGGCATTGACGGCATATCTGACGAAGCTTTTGAACCGTGTGGTGTTCGGAGCAACTTCCGATAAATTTGTCCTGACGGTATCTTCCAGAATCACTGTGCCCGGAATCTCCAAAATCCCGGTACTGGGCGCTTTGTTTACGAATTTATATCCGTTTGAGATCGTAATCGTGGTAGTGGCATTTGTTGCATGGTTTGTGATGTACAAGACGCGCTTCGGTATGCATCTGCGTGCCTGCGGTGACAATCCGCATGCAGTCGATGCGGCCGGAAGACAGGTAGGACAGATCCGTCTGGCAGCTATCATGATCTGTGGTGCGTTGTCCGGACTGGGCGGTATCTGTTTTGCCTATTCCATTTCCGCAAACTTTTCTTCCAACATTTATGTAGGCTATGGTTATCTGGCAATTGCTGCACTGATCTTCGGTAACTGGCGTATTCTGCCGACCCTGGGAGCATGTCTGTTATTCGGATTTGCCAGATCCGGTGGTTATCGTCTGGTACAGGTATTGCAGATGCCCAGCAGTTATCAGGATCTGGTGATGATTCTGCCTTATGTACTGACGCTATTACTGTTGGTATTTTTCTCCAAACAAAACGGTGCGCCGAGAGCATTGGGTGTGATCTACGACAAGGGTGCGAGGTAATGAATGCAATAAAAAAGAGAAAGCAGATTGCTTTCTCTTTTTTATTATCTAAGCTGAAAATGGGACTCGAACCCACGACCCCTTCATTACGAGTGAAGTGCTCTACCAACTGAGCTATTTCAGCGGACTAGGTTATTATATATGTTCTTGGGAATTTTTGCAACTGTAAAATTTATTATTTTGCAAAGATTAATACAAATGCCTGTAAATTATGTAGGAGACTGTAAGGCAGGATGCCTTGCAGAACTCCGGATTCAGGGCTTAGTTTCAGCAACGGTGCTTTTTACTGTAATGTTCCAGGGACTGTGTCAGCAGGTAGAGCAGCATTGCAATGACACAGAGCAGTAAGATCGATGTGATCACCATATCCAACTGGAATACCTGGGAACCATAGATGATCAGGTAGCCTAAGCCACGCCTGGCAGCCAGAAATTCTCCGATGATAACACCTACCAGGGACAGGCCGATATTGACTTTGGTAGTGCTGAGCAGGGTGGGAATGGATCCCGGCAGTACTACCTTGAAAAAAATATCCCGGCGCGTTCCGCCCAGAGTGCGGATCAGGATCTCTTTTTCCGGATCCACCTGATGAAAGGCGGCGTAGAAACTGATAATGGATCCGAAGACCGCCACGGAGATCCCGGCGATGATAATGGTGTTGATCCCGGTGCCGAGCCAGACAATAAACAAAGGCGCAAGGGCGGATTTCGGGAGACTGTTAAGCAGCACCAGGTAAGGCTCTAAGATTTCCGACAGATGCCTGGAGAACCAGAGCAGAGTGGACAACAGGAGACTTACAAGGAATACCAGCAGAAAGCTTAAGATCGTCTCCGATAAAGTAATGCCGATATGCAGCGGAAGGGAACGTTCGGTCCATAATTCCGACAGACACAGCACGACTCTGTGAGGACTGGAAAAAAAGAAACTGTCGATCCAGCCAAAGTCTGCGCTGATTTCCCACAGGAGTAAAAAGATACCCAGAAGAAAAAAACGCAGGAAGGAGACCTGCCGGTGATGGCGTTTGTGTTTGCAAAGGTATTGTTCCTGAATCGTCAGGGACTGGTCATTTTGTGGTTTCATCCGTTAATTCCTCCCAAAGCTGTTTAAAATAATATGGAAATTCCGGTGCGTTTCTGGCGGCCAACAGTGATTCGTCCGGCAGTGTGAGCCGGATGGGAAGTACCGCTTTGATCGTAGCCGGGCGGGCAGACAGTACATAGACTTTATCTGCCAGACTGATGGCTTCGGACAGATCGTGGGTAACGATGATCATGGTCTTACCGGCCTGACGGATCAGATGGCAGATGTCTGCGGAGACCATCAGTCTCGTCTGGTAATCCAGAGCACTGAAGGGTTCATCCAGAAGGAGCAGCTGGGGATCCAGGGCGAGAGTGCGGATCAGCGCGGCACGTTGTTTCATGCCGCCGGACAGCTCGGAAGGTCGTTTGTTTTTAAATTGCTCCAATCCATAGTCAGACAATAACTGATTTACGTAAGTGATTCGTTCCGGCGTGAGCGCATGATGGATTTCCAACCCTAATGTGACATTCTGAAAAATTGTGCGCCATTCAAATAAATGGTCATGCTGTAACATATAGCCGATGCGGGGATAATGAAGGAGACCGTCAGGGTTGTTGACTATGATAGTGCCGGTCTCCGGAGCAAGCAGTCCCGCGATGATGGATAACAGAGTGGATTTCCCACAGCCGCTGGGACCCACCAGAGCAACGAATTCACCTTCCTCCACCTGAAAAGAGATATCTTTTATGGCTCCGGTCTCCCCTGCCAGGTTATGATAGGAGTAACCTATATTTTTTAATTCGATGAGAGCTCCCATAAAAAGGCATACTTCCTTAATTTGAATATTTATTGTTATTGTATGAAATCGGGAGAAAAAAGTGTTTTCCGTACCGGAAAGTGATGAAATTCACTGTATTGCATTAAAGTGTCGTTTGTGATATGATTAATTGCAATCAATGTCTATGAGAAAAAATGTCTGATAGGCGAATTACAGGATAAAAGATGGGAGAACAACCATGGCACAATTATGGGGAGGACGCTTTACGAAACAGACCGATCAGCTGGTATTTGATTTCAATGCGTCCATAACATTTGATAAAAGATTGTTTCATGAAGATGTCACCGGGAGTATCGTACATGCTACCATGCTGGCGAAGCAGGGAATCCTCACCGAGGAAGAGAAAAAGAGCATTGTCGAAGGGCTTACCGGTATTTTAGAAGATGTGGATGCCGGAAACATGGTTATTGATGAGACCCAGGAGGATATTCACAGCTTTGTGGAAGCGACACTGATCGACCGGATCGGCGATGCAGGCAAAAAACTCCACACCGGACGCAGCCGTAACGACCAGGTGGCGTTGGATATGCGCCTCTATACCAGAACCAGAGTAGCGGAGACCGACGGACTGCTGAAGACACTTCTGGAGGCCATTCTGGACACCATGGAGGACAACCTGGAGACTTATATGCCGGGATTTACCCATTTACAGAAGGCACAGCCCATTACACTGGCGCATCATTACGGTGCCTATTTCGAGATGTTTAAGAGAGACAGACAACGTCTGGCAGATATTTATAAGCGTATGAACTATTGCCCTCTGGGAGCCGGAGCACTGGCAGGCACCACATATCCTCTGGACCGGGAATATACAGCACGACTTCTTCGTTTCGAGGGACCGACTTTGAACAGTATCGATTCCGTGGCGGACAGAGATTATCTGATTGAATTCCTGGCGGCACTTTCCACGATCATGATGCATTTGAGCCGTTTCAGTGAGGAGATCATTATCTGGAATTCCAATGAATATCAGTTCGTGGAGCTGGATGATGCCTATTCTACCGGAAGCAGCATCATGCCCCAGAAGAAGAACCCGGATATCGCAGAACTGGTAAGAGGTAAGACGGGCAGAGTCTACGGGGCGTTGATGGCACTGCTTACTACCATGAAGGGATTGCCGCTTGCCTATAATAAAGATATGCAGGAAGACAAGGAAATGGCTTTTGATGCCATGGATACTGCAGCTGACTGCATTACGCTGTTCACCGGTATGATCCGTACCATGAAGTTCCGTAAGGACCGTATGGCGAAGAGTGCCATGAACGGATTTACCAATGCAACAGATGCTGCCGACTATCTGGTGGGAAAGGGGGTTCCTTTCCGGGATGCCCACGGTATTATCGGCAGACTGGTATTGTACTGCATCGAGAAAGATACATCCATTGATGCATTAAGTCTGGTAGAACTGCGTTCCATCAGTGACAAGTTTGATGAGGATATTTATGATGCGGTTTCTTTAAAGACCTGCGTGGAGAAGCGGCTGACCATCGGCGCACCGGGTGCGGAAATGATGAAACAGGTCATTGAGAAACATAAAGAGTATCTGAAGAATGACGCGATCGAAGAGTATCAACAGTCTTTGGAAGACCGTATGTGATCATAGGATGCACAACGGGTCTTTTGCAGATAAAAAGGAATTGCTAAGAGCTGAGGAGGAAATGAAAAATGAGTAAAAAATTACGTGTAGGTATCCTGGGCGGTACCGGTATGGTAGGCCAGAGATTTATCTCTCTGCTGGAGAACCACCCCTGGTTCGAAGTTACGACCATTGCAGCCAGCCCCCGTTCCGCGGGCAAAACTTATGAGGATGCAGTGGGAGACCGCTGGAAGATGACCACACCTATGCCCGAGGCTGTTAAAAAGCTGGTAGTCATGAATGTCAATGAAGTGGAGAAGGTAGCTTCTCAGGTAGACTTTGTATTCAGTGCCGTTGATATGACCAAGGACGAGATCAAGGCCATTGAAGAGGCATATGCCAAGACAGAGACCCCTGTGGTATCCAACAACAGTGCCCACAGATGGACTCCGGATATACCCATGGTAGTGCCTGAGATCAACCCTGAGCATTTTAAGATCATTGATGCCCAGAAGAAGAGACTTGGAACCACCAGAGGTTTTATCGCGGTAAAACCCAACTGTTCCATTCAGAGTTATGCACCGGTCCTGACCGCATGGAAGGAGTTTGAACCCTATGAAGTGGTAGCTACTACTTATCAGGCAATCTCCGGCGCAGGCAAGACCTTTAAAGACTGGCCCGAGATGGTAGGCAATATCATTCCTTACATCGGCGGCGAGGAAGAGAAGAGTGAGAAGGAGCCCTTACGTATCTGGGGTAAGATCGAAGGAGACAAAATCGTTCCCGCAACTTCTCCCGTGATCACCTGCCAGTGCATCCGTGTTCCAGTACTGAACGGACATACGGCAGCTGTATTTGTAAAATTCCGCAAGAAGCCTACCAAAGAGCAGCTGATCGAGAAACTCGTTACGTTCAGCGGTGAGCCTCAGAGACTGGGACTTCCCAGCGCACCGAAGCAGTTCATCCAGTATCTGGAAGAGGATAACAGACCTCAGGTCGCTCTGGATGTTGATTTTGAAAACGGAATGGGAATCAGTGTGGGCCGTCTGAGAGAAGACACGGTATATGATTATAAATTCGTAGGGTTATCACATAATACTTTACGCGGAGCGGCTGGGGGAGCTTTGCTTTGCGCAGAACTTTTAAAAGCACAGGGTTACATCACCAAAAAATAAAGGGTGAGTGGGGTTATGAACGAGTTACACTATCAGCTGGATCTTATGCGTGCAATGAATGAAAAGCTGAGCGCAAGGGAGAGAATGTATCGTTTGCTGTGCGATACCATGGATTATGCTTACATCTATTATTCCTTTGAAAAGAATACTGTCACGATGTTGGGGAAATGGGAAGATTTTTTTGACTTTCAGATTCGTGACCGACGGGATTTTGTTAAATTTCAGGAAATGGTAGATGAGCCATATGTACTGCCTCTGAGGGATATGCTGTTTTTGGAGAAAAGCGGTCAGGAAACTTCTTCTGTTGAATGTATGATGAAAGGAAAAAAGACCTGGCTGCAGTTTTCCTGCAGGATCTTTTACGAGGACACAAGACCGGTGGATCAGATCATTGTGGTACAGAATATCACAAAACAGAAGACGCAGAACGAAGAACTTCTTTATATGGCATATTATGATGGACTGACGGGATTGTACAATCGTAATTATTTTGTACGACTGCTGACAGAGTTCCTTCGCCGTGCAAAAGAAGACAACCGGCTGGTCAGTGTGCTTGTTATTGATATTGATGATTTCCGCAAAGTAAACGACGGACTTGGAATTGTGGCAGGAGATGAACTGGTACAGCAGTTTGGTTCTTTCCTGAAGGAATTTAATAATGACGATGTTATTGTATGTCATTTGACCAGTGACGTTTACTGCATGGCAATCTATGATCCGTGCGGCAATAAGAGTGTGGAAGCTGTTCATAAGGAGATCGTGAAGCGGACCAGAGAACCCTTTTATCTGGTGGGCGGACAGGTACTGAATATTACGGTAAGCGTCGGAGTGGCGGAATATCCTGAAGCTGCGTCTTCCGCATTGGAGCTTATCAACTGCGCTGAAATCGTAATGTTTAAAGGCAAGGCGCTCGGAAAGAACCGGATTCAATATTTTGACACCCCTATACTGAATGATTTCCTGAAAAATGTGGAACTGGACAGTAAATTAAAAGAGGCGGTATTTGATAATAATTTCCTTTTATATTATCAGCCGCAGTATTACGCAGGCAATAAAAAACTGCGAGGGGTCGAGGCGCTGATCCGCTGGAAAGATGGCAGCGGCAGGATGATCAGCCCGGCAAAGTTTATTCCCATTGCCGAAAAGAACGGAACGATCATCCCGATAGGCAACTGGGTGCTGGAACAAAGTATCCGGACATTTTCAGAATGGAGAAATCGATACGGGGTACCTTTTGTACTGTCTGTCAATATTTCCGCACTTCAGTATCAGAAGGATGATTTTGTAGATTCACTCTTAAACATGATTCATAAGTATGAGGTATCTCCGGATGAGATTGAACTGGAGATCACGGAAAGTATACTGATCGATGATTTTACCGCTGTCACAGAAAAAATGCAGCTGCTGAAGGAATACGGTATCCGGATTTCGCTGGATGATTTCGGAACAGGATTCTCTTCGTTGTCGTATCTGAAAAAGCTGCCCATCAATACGTTGAAAATTGATAAGTCCTTTACTGACACACTGCTGACGGATTCTGCGACCCGTATTATTACGGAGTCTATCGTCAGCATGGTAAAATCCCTGGGATTTGAATCCATTGCCGAGGGAGTAGAGGAAGAACAACAGTATAAGTATCTGCGCGCCATCGGATGTGATATTATCCAGGGCTATCTGTTTGGAAAGCCACTGTCGCAGGAAGAAATCGAACAACTGCTGCAGAAGATTTATTGAACCGGGGCTGCGTAACGGATGAACAGATACGGAAAGAAAGAGATTGCTATGTTGACCGGAAGGGAACAGGAAACCGCTTTTTTGGAAAATCATTATAAGAAGGCAGGAAGTCAGATCCTGGTGGTGTACGGACAGAGAGGCGTTGGTAAGACGGCTCTCTTAACCGCTTTTACGGAGAAAAAAGAGAGTCTGTGCTATAGCGCGGAAAATTGTTCTGTCAGAGAACAGCAATATCTGTGGGGACAGGAGTTCCGAAGCCGCAGGAGAGAACTTCCGGTCTATCCTTCCTGGCGGGAACTGCTGGAATGTCTGACGGCGATTAAGAACGGGGCGGCAGTGACGAAAAGAGTGCTGCTCATAGAAAATTTTCAGTATTTGTGCAAGGGAGATGTCTCTTTTTTGCAGGACCTGATCCGCTTCCTGAAGGAGAGCCGGGAGGAACTTCTGGTGATTTTGACTACTTATGCCTCCGGCTGGGTTGAGAACAGCATGATCTCGAAAGTGGGAAATCTGGCGTTCTCCATCAGCGGATTTTTAAAAGTCAAGGAACTGCCCTTTTCTGCCATGCGCAGGATTTTCTCCGAATATACGGTACAGGAGAGCATTGCACTGTATGCGGCACTGGGAGGGCTGCCGGGGCTGTGGCGTCTGTTGGATCCGGAAGCTTCCGCAGAGGAGAATCTGATTCGCATTTTTTTGCAGAAGAACAGTTTTTTACCGGAACTTATGATCAGATGGCAGTCAGAGGAACTGCGTGAAACGGCGGTTTATGATACGATCCTGGCGACACTGGCGGAGGAAGGCCGCGGAAAACTGAACGATATGTATGCACATACCGGATTTTCGCGGGCGAAGATCAGTGTATACCTGAAGAATCTGATGGAACTGGAACTGGTAGAGAAGGTACTGCCCGGTACTTATGAGATCAGTAATGCTTTTGTGCGGTTTTATTTCCGCTATTTGTTTCCGCACCGGACTTTCCTGCAGGCAGAAGACGGCAAAGCCTTTTATGAAAAATATGTCAGAGACGATTATAATGCTTTTCAGCTGGCAGCCTACCGGAGGATATGTCAGGAGATGCTGCAGGGACGATTCAGGACGATCAGTCTCTGGAACAGCAGACAGGGGAAAATTTATTTTCTGTGCAGTGAGGAAAGCGGCAGAAAGATAGTGGTAGATTATTCCGGTACGGTATGTTATACTTCGGAAGATTATGATGTACTGCAGAAGGCTATGAAAAGAGAGCATGTGACTGCGGACGGCATCCTGGTATTCGGAGAGGCCGGATATGAAAAAACATTAACGGAAGGTACTGTACAGATACAGTTTTACTCCGTGGATGAGGAACTGTAACACAGGAAAGATGGGTATTACGTGGGTAAAAATTTATTTATTGCAGAGAAACCCAGCGTGGCAAGAGAATTTGCCAACGCTTTAAAATATAATATGCGTTCCAAAGACGGTTATCTGGAGTCGGAAGAAGCCATTATTACCTGGTGCGTCGGGCATCTGGTGACTATGAGTTATCCGGAAGTGTATGATGAAAAATTCCGGAGATGGAGTTTCGATACTCTTCCTTTTCTGCCGACGGATTTCAAATACGAAGTCATAGAAAGCGCAAAAAAACAGTATACGATCGTAAGTTCCCTGTTAAACCGTCAGGATGTCACGACAATCTATGTCTGCACGGACTCCGGACGGGAAGGAGAATATATCTACCGTCTGGTGGAACAGATGTCCGGGGTGCATGGCAAAGAACGGAAACGGGTATGGATCGATTCCCAGACAGAGGAGGAAATCCTGCGCGGGATCCGGGAGGCCAAGGATCTTTCGGCTTATGATAATCTGGGGAATGCCGCTTATCTGAGGGCAAAGGAAGATTATCTGATGGGTATTAATTTTTCCAGGGCGCTGACGCTGAAATACGGCAACACAGTAAAGGGATATTTGAAAAGAGACCGGGCAGTGATTTCTGTGGGACGTGTCATGACATGTGTATTGGGAATGATCGTGAACAGAGAGCGCGAGATCCGTTCGTTTACCAAGACTCCTTTTTATCGTGTGATCGGTAATTTTAAACTGCGCGAGAAGCCGTTTACCGCAGAGTGGAGAGCGGTGGAAGGCTCGAAATATTATAATTCTCCGGCATTATACAAGGAGAACGGATTTAAGAAAAAAGAGGATGCCGAACAGTTGATTGCACAGCTTACCGGTGAACCGGTGGGACCTGTGACCGTCACGGGAATCGAGAAGAAGAAAGAAAATAAGAATGCACCGCTTCTGTATAATCTTGCGGAACTGCAGAATGACTGTTCCAAGTACTTTAAGATCAGTCCGGACGAAACTCTGCGGATCGTGCAGGAATTATATGAAAAAAAGATGACGACTTACCCCAGAACAGATGCAAGAGTCCTGTCTACAGCGGTGGCAAAGGAGATTCATAAAAACATCGGCGGTCTCCGCAATTATGCGTTGGCGGCTCCTTTTGCAAAGGAAGTTTTAGAGCAGGGGAATTATAAAAATATCGCAAAGACCCGTTATGTGAACGATAAGCAGATCACGGATCACTATGCGATCATTCCTACGGGACAGGGACTGAATAATCTCGCGGGACTGGCACCGACGGCGGCAAAGGTATACGAAGTCATTGTCCGGAGGTTCTTAAGTATATTCTATCCTCCGGCTGTGTATCAGAAGTTTTCGCTGACAGTGAAGGTAAAGGAAGAAAGTTTCTTTGCCGGTTTTAAGGTACTGGTGCAGGAAGGATATCTTAAGGTGACGAACTTTTCTTTTAAGAAAGAGAATATGGCGCCGAAGGATGAAAAAGAGGGAGAGAACGAAAGCGTCGATGAGAAATGTGATGCAGAGCTTACAGACTTGCTGATGCATCTGAAAAAAGGAGATGCTCTGACTGCGGATACTTATGAGATCAAGGAAGGTGAAACGTCTCCGCCCAAGCGGTATACTTCCGGAAGCATCATCCTGACTATGGAAAATGCGGGACAGTTTATTGAGGACGAAGAGCTGCGGGCCCAGATCAAGGGAAGCGGCATCGGCACCAGTGCTACCAGGGCGGAAATTCTTAAGAAACTGGTGAATATTGAGTATCTGGCATTAAATAAAAAGACCCAGGTGCTGACGCCTACCCAGATGGGGGAGATGATCTACGATGTGGTATCGGATTCCATCCGTCCACTGTTAAACCCGGCACTGACGGCCAGCTGGGAAAAGGGGCTTACCATGGTGGCTGATGGTGTGATCACACCGGAAGAGTACATGGGAAAACTGACGGATTTCGTGGGCAGGAGAACGGTAGCGGTACGAAGCCTGAACAATCAGGGAGTATTATGGAGACAGTTTCAGGCCACGGAGAGCTTTTATCAGAAGAAGACCAGACAATCCAATACAAAAAATAACGAATAAAGACAGGAGAGACTATCATGGAAAATATTACAATCGAAAATCTGTATGATCTGACAGAGACAATCGCAGCAGATCTGTTTACCGAGGCGGAATATCCCTGGGAGCTGCTTCCCAGAATTCACGATTTTATCCTGGAACTGGGGAAAAGACTCCCAGAAGAGATCTATGAAAAAAGAGGCGAGGATATCTGGGTGGCGAAGAACGCAAAGGTGGCCCCAACTGCCTGCCTGAACGGTCCGCTGATCATTGATGAAGAAGCGGAGATCCGTCATTGTGCCTTTGTCCGTGGCAATGCTATTGTGGGAAAGGGTGCGGTAGTCGGTAATTCCACCGAATTGAAAAATGTTGTTCTGTTCAATAAAGTACAGGTGCCTCATTATAATTATGTGGGAGACAGTATACTGGGATTTAAGTCCCATATGGGAGCCGGATCCATTACTTCCAATGTGAAGAGCGATAAGACCCTCGTGGTTGTAAAGAACGGAGAAGAGAAGATCGAGACCGGTCTGAAGAAAATGGGTGCCATGCTGGGTGACCACGTGGAAGTAGGCTGTAACAGTGTATTAAATCCCGGAACTGTTATCGGACGGAACTCCAATGTATATCCTACTTCCTGTGTCAGAGGTGTGATCCCCGCCGGGCATATCTTCAAGAAACCCGGAGAAGTAGTGAAGAAAGACAATATCTAAAAAATAGATCGTTATTATTCAAAGCATCGATGAAATTTGATTGACGAATGTCCTTTTATGGGGTATGATATTTACCAGTGTAACGCTTTGATGATTTAAAGCGCCTATGCACTACAGCAAACGGATCGGAAGATTCGCAGAAAAGAGGGCATTTATTATGAAAAAGAAATTATTATCTGTAGTACTTACAGCAGTAATGGCAGCATCTGTCCTGACAGGCTGTGGCAGCACCGATAACGGAACAGCTTCCACTGTAGCAGCTACCGGTGAAGTTCAGAGTGAAGCAGCCAACGGCGCAGCTTCCGCAGACGGCAAGGTGTATAATATCGGCATCTGCCAGTTAGTGGAGCATGAAGCTCTGGATGCAGCTACACAGGGCTTTCAGGATGCATTAAAAGATAAGCTTGGTGACAATGTAAAATTTGATCTGCAGAATGCACAGGGTGAGCAGACCACCGCAGCAACCATCTGTAACGGTTTCGTATCCGACGGTGTGGATCTGATCCTTGCAAATGCAACTTCTCCTTTGCAGAGTGCAGCGGCAGCTACCACTACAATCCCTATTTTAGGAACTTCCGTAACCGATTATGCAACCGCACTTGAGATTTCCGACTGGTCCGGTGCTACCGGCAGAAATATTTCCGGTACTTCCGATCTGGCTCCTATTGAAGAGCAGGAAGCTATGTTAAAGGAACTGTTCCCGGATGTAAAGCAGGTTGGTCTGTTGTATTGTTCCGCAGAGGCAAACTCTTTATACCAGATTCAGCTGTTTGAGGCTGCTCTGGACAAGGACGGTATTGCTTATAAAGAGTATGCGATCGCCGATACCAACGAAGTACAGTCTGTTACTACAGCAGCTGCGGGAGAGTGCGATGTTCTGTACATTCCTACCGACAACACACTGGCATCCGTAACCGAGACTGTTTACAATGTAGTAGCACCCGCTAAGATTCCTGTAATCGCAGGTGAAGAGGGTATCTGCAACGGTTGTGGCGTAGCTACCTTATCCATCAGCTATTATGATCTTGGATATGCTACCGGTGAGATGGCTTACGAAATCCTGGCTGAGGGTGCAGACATCACCACCATGGATGTACGTTATGCTCCCAATGTTACCAAGAAGTACAATGCTAAGATCTGTGAGGAACTGGGTATCACCGTTCCCGATGATTATGTAGCAATTCAGTAAGTCTTTTATCAATAGTATTTACGTACGACTCTAACAAAATATACTTCGATAGGGATAGCGCATAATAGCGATATCCCTATCTGGAGTTTTAGGAGGAAAAAGAAATGTCTTACTTTATGTCACTGAATCCCCTTTCCCTGTTCAGGGCAATGCCGGGATCCATAGCACAGGGAATGATCTGGGGAGTCATGGCACTGGGAGTATATATTACTTTCCGGCTGCTGGATTTTGCGGATCTGACCGTAGATGGCTCTATAGCCACCGGCGCAGCGGTATCCGTAATGCTGATCCGTGCGGGTGTCTCACCCCTGGTTACATTGCCGATTGCATTCCTGGCGGGAGCACTGGCAGGTATGGTAACGGGACTTCTGAATACCGCATTGGGAATCCCCGGAATCCTGGCAAGTATCCTGACCCAGATATCCCTGTATTCCATCAACCTGAATATTATGGGAAAAGCAAACCAGCCGGTCAGTGTAGACAATTATCCGTTGGTAGTGTCTTTGCGGTATGTGACGGACGGTTCAGCCAGCAGAGTGATCTTTTTCCTCGGAATGATCGTATTTTTACTGGTACTGATCGCTGTAATGTACTGGTATTTCGGAACTGAGCAGGGACATGCTATCCGTGCTACGGGCTGTAACGGCAATATGGCAAGAGCACAGGGTATCAATACAAACTTTATCAAAGTACTGGCACTGATGATCTCCAACGGTCTGGTAGGACTGTGCGGTGCTCTGTACGGTCAGTTTCAGGGGGCTGCCGACGTCAATATGGGACGAGGCGCTATCGTTATCGGTCTGGCCGCAGTGATCATCGGGGAGGTTCTCTTCGGTAAGTTTGCCAGCAAGAGAAAGCTCGCGTTTGCGTTTACACTGGCATCTGTCATTCTGGGTGCTGTGATCTATTACATGGTATATCAGTTCGTACTGTGGCTGAAGATGCCTTCAGAGGATATGAAATTGTTCTCCGCTATCGTAGTTGCCATTTTCCTGGCAATTCCTT
>CAKRRU010000061.1 GCA_934394515.1 uncultured Acetatifactor sp. | reverse complement strand
CCCAGATAGCTCAGTTGGTAGAGCAGAGGACTGAAAATCCTCGTGTCACTGGTTCGATTCCGGTTCTGGGCATTTTTGCAGGACACCATTTTAAAAATGGCCGCCCTGCTTCATATATAACATGCGGGTGTAGTTCAATGGTAGAACACCAGCCTTCCAAGCTGGATACGTGGGTTCGATTCCCATCACCCGCTTTTTTGATCCCTTGATTTATGCAAGGGATTTTTTTATGCCAAAATTCGCGTTTTCTAAGATGCGACTGTTTGAAAGAAACAATGCTTCCGATATACAATATGTATGGAAAGGGTCAGGAACAGGCTGACCGGACAGACAGAAACGGAGGGGCTTATGCAGATCGGTGGCGTAGGAAGCGGGCATGACACATATTCTCATCAGGTGACGGGATGTATTCATGAACATACCGGACAGACGGATACGGGTGCCATGGGTACAAAATCGGGAGCGGAACAGGCAGCGCAGCTTGCGACGGAAACGCTGCAGGAGAATACTGCAGGGAGTCTGATGTCCTGGGCACAGAAGATCGGAACCGGCGGGAAACGACTTTTGCAGAAAATCTGGGGAGAAAATAAGGAAACAGATACGTCGGCGGTATCCCAAAGTAATGGAGCAGGCAGTAGGCTCACGGGACAGGAAATGACGGTCACGGGAACTTCTGTGGGTGTCAAAGCTACCGTGAATAAGGCTGCTATGGAGACCGCGGCGACGCATACTTATTTCCGACCTGTGGAGGCGAAGGATGCCGTGCCGATGACGCTTGCCGCAAAAGTACGTTTCAGGGTACAGAAGATAGCCGGAAAGCTGATGGATCGTCTGCCGAAGCGTTTTCTGGGATCCCATAGCGGAGACTTTCTACAGACGAAACAGCAGCATACCAAAGAAGATCTGCGGAAGAGAAGCCAATATAAAGAGAACGATCAGGAGATAGAATGTATCCTCACGGATGAGAGTTACCTGACGGATTCTTATAATCGAAAGGGAGAGTACAGCCATCTCACTACCGATAAAAAATAAATCTGATGGAATTTTACGAAAAATTTCAATAATTCGCTTGACAGTTTGGCATTCATCATGTAATATAGTCTTTGCTGTAAGACACAGCAGTCATTCATCAGATTGCGGGTGGATGTCAACACAATTAATTTCATACCTTCAAGATACAGGTTTTGACCTGTACAACATGCGCGAGTGGCTCAGCGGTGGAGCACCTCCTTGCCAAGGAGGGGGTCGCGGGTTCGATCCCCGTCTCGCGCTTACAAATAATAAAAGAGTGATGCATTTAGCATCACTCTTTTATTATTTTCGAGCCCAGACAGGGCTCGAAAGTTCGATGTCTACGCTCCGCTTCGGTCCGCGCAGTCCGAGGTCCACCGGACCTCGTGCGCCGTCTCGCGCTTATATTAGCTATAACTGTGGGAATTTTTCCGCAGTTATTTTTTTGCTTTGTTTTGCGTATGCACATGTCCTCTGGACCAGACTTTGTCCGGTTGGGCTTTGTAAGTAGGGCGTCGGAAGAGAAGGCTTTTCAGAGCAGATGCGTTGAATGGAAATAGGGGCCAGAAGTAACTGAATCCGGCAAAGGTAGGCGTAGTTATCACAGAGAATGACACGAGCGTCAGAGCGATACAAAACCCGGGCATTCCCCACAGACCTGTCAATACAACCAACAGAATACGGTAGATCCGCAGTGCATCGGCAAATTCGATGCTGGACAGCGAGAGATTAGCGAGCAGGGTAACGGCAGCATAAAACAGGACTTCCGTGGAAGCCCAATTCAGACTGACGGCAATGTCACCGATCAAAAGACCGCCTACAATCGATAAAGCACCGGAGACACGACCGGAACTTAAAGAAGCTGAGTACTTGAAAAGGTCAAGCAGAAACTCTACAGCCAGCACATAGAAAAACAGCCGAAAAGGAGACAGTGTACTGACAGGAGTTAACCTCAGGTAGGCGGCAGTCTCCGGGTAGTAAGCGGATAGGAGCAGGAACACAGGTAAGAGCAGGAGACTGACAGGGATGCACAGAAACCGTATCATACGGAAGTATGTGCCTGTCAGCGGATTGTTGTAATAGTCCTCCGGACTCTGGGTAAACTGAAAAATGGTGCCGGGCAGCAGGAGCACGGCAGGAGAATTGTCCACGATGAGAAGAATATGTCCCTCACACAGATAACTGCACGCTACGTCGGGACGTTCGGTCAGTTGGATGGAAGGCAGCGGATTCCACCACCTTTTTTTAATCAGAAGTTCCTCCAGACTTTTGCTTCCCATGGTTAAAGCGGTAATATGCAGCTGTGAAAGCCTTTGCTTTAGTGCATTCAGAAGTTCACCGTTTACTTTATCAGCCAGGTAGGCAATCGCCACATCTGTACAGCTTTCCGTTCCCAGGGAGCAGATGGAAAAGGTAAGCTGCGGAGAACGGACTCTGCGACGAATCAGATTGGTATTAAACAGCAATGTCTCCACAAAGCCGTCTCTGGCACCCCGGGTAATCTTTTCGTTGTCCGGTTCGGAGATCCCCCTTACGGGATAAGTGCGGACATCTATGATCACAGCCTGTGCGAACCCGTCTACCAGCAGGATAGACGGACCGCTTAAGACATTTTGCAGAAGCTCGTCCACAGAGGAAGTCAGAGCTACTTGTGCGTAGCCGAGCTTACTTTGGACATAATGAGACAGATTTTCCACTTTTGCATCCTGTGTATACAGAGGGTTTTGCAGATCGGAGAAAATCTGCTGCAGGATCTCTGTTTTGCAAAAACCGTTAATGCCCAGCCAAAAAGCTTTGGTATCCCCCAGATATAAGTTCCGCGTGATCAGGTCAAAACTTTGGTTTAATGGCAGCAGTGTGTGGAGAAGTGCAATATTTTCGGAAAGTTTTGTGGATAAATAAGGCTGCATCGTCTGTGTCATAGAGAAGGAATCCTTTCTGGCAGAGCCTGTGGGGGAGACCGGCACAGGCCCATCCTATTGCGCATATCACACAGATAGATTGCCCCATTTTGTGAATATTATGATACCGGAGTCGAAAGAACAATTCCCGGGTATCATAATGTAAGGATCGTAAATGGTTATAATTATTCACATGGTAAATTGCTCTGTAATAGTGACGGAGTGCGTCCATTAGTGATATAATTGGCACAGTCCCAACAGGACTAACAGGAATCCGGATACCGGATCCGCATAATCTTCGAATTTTTGCACAACGGCAGATTGCCCGAGCCGGCTGCCGAGTGCCAGAAATCCGAGGGAACATAAAAAGGTGGATAAGGATGCCGGGAGAAAAGGAAGCCCTGCAATACTCGCCGAGAAACCGATGCCGATATTGTTCAGGGAGAGGGCACAGCCTAAGAGTAACGCCTGGGGTATTGTAAGCTCCCTACGGTCAGTGAATTTTTGTGTGCCGGGGCAGGGGGAGTTGTCCGGAGTGATACGGCAGCGCAGTCTGGGAATCAGCCATTTCCCGATATAATAGAGTCCGAACAGGATGAGAACGGCACTTCCGAGCAGAGTACCGCATCCGGAAGGGAAAAGTGGAAGTAAGAGGCTGCCGAGAGCGATGGAAATGACGGTGCCGATCAGGGTAACTGTGCTGATCAGCAGATTATATTTTATGGGCAGAAGGACCTTCCGAAGACCCAGTGCGGTGCCTACCAAAAGGGCATCCAGGCTGGCGGAGATACCGAAGAGCAGAGAGGACAGGACAGACATAAGATGCTCCGTAAAAAGTATTCTTAATTTTACTATATTCCTGCCAGAAAAATGTGTGAGATGTGAAAGAAGGAACAAAAGAGAATGGAATTTTGGAAAAAACTATGTGCTTTTATAAAAAAAGAAACCGTATTAACCGTTGCAATTGTGCTTGCGGTGATATCGGCGGTACCGGTCACACCGGACAAGGCGTATGCCGGATATATTGATTTCCGGACCCTTTCTATTTTGTTTTGTCTGATGGCGGTAATGGCCGGGTTGCAGAAACTGGGAGTATTCCGGAAAGTGGCGGGAATGTTGCTGCGACATACGCACAATACGGTACAATTGGTGGAAGTGCTGGTACTGCTGTGTTTCTTTTTCAGTATGGTTATTACAAATGATGTATCGTTGATTACTTTTGTACCGTTCACTTTTATCGTACTCCGGCTGTCGGGAGAAGATGCGATGAAAAAGCTGGCGGTGCCGGTGATCATATTGCAGACGATCGCAGCGAATCTGGGAAGTATGTTGACACCGATCGGTAATCCGCAGAATCTGTATCTCTACGGAAAAGCACAGATGTCCGCAGGGGCATTCATCCTGTTGATGTTGCCGTATTCTTTGGTGTCATTGCTGTTACTGGTACTTTGTGCGGCAGTAACAGCAAAACGCAGCAAGATCTCGGTACAAGGTGTGACAACAGTCTCACTGGGAGACAACGTGGAGTCAGAGACGGCAGAGAGGAAGGGCTATTTACTTCCGATGTATTTGCTGCTGTTTCTGCTGTGCCTGTTCACAGTAGCACGTGTGATACCGTATCCGGTGACACTGGTGATCGTGGCAGCGGCGGTTCTTATCTTGGACCGGAGCACGATCACAAAGGTAGATTATTCACTGCTATTGACTTTTGTGGGATTTTTCGTTTTCATAGGAAATATGGGAAGAATGCCTGTGTTCCGGGATTTTTTACAAGGCATCATCGGAGGCAGGGAAGTCATGACATCTGTGATTGCCAGTCAGGTGATCAGTAATGTACCGGCAGCACTGTTGCTGTCCGGATTTACGGAGGATGTGCAGGCGTTGATCGTCGGTACGAATCTGGGAGGTCTGGGAACGCTGATCGCATCCATGGCGAGCCTGATCTCTTATAAGCAGGTGGCGGGAGAGATCCCGGAAGAGAAAAAGAGGTATTTTGGGTGGTTTACTGTGGCAAATATTGCGTTTCTGGCGATATTGCTAGTTCTGAATATCATTCTATGATTCTACACGAGGAGGTATCATTATGACAGAGGACATGACAATCATTGCGGAGGAAGCATACTCCGCAGCACGGGAGATTCTGGAAAAGGCGAAATTAGAGCAGGGAGAATTGTTCGTGGTGGGCTGCTCCACCAGTGAGGTGGGCGGAGCTGCGATCGGTACGTATTCCAGTCCGGAATTGGCGGAGGTGGTCTTCGGCGGCATCTATCAGGCTACGCAGGAAGCCGGAGTATACCTGGCAGCGCAGTGCTGTGAACACTTGAACCGTGCATTGATCCTGGAAAAGGAGGCAGCGGCAAAATACGGTTATCCGATGGTAAATGTGGTACCTCAGCCGAAGGCGGGCGGATCTTTTGCAACCACAGCTTACAAGGCGTTTGAACATCCGGTGGCTGTAGAACATATTCAGGCGGCAGCGGGAATGGATATCGGGGATACTTTGATCGGAATGCATCTGAGAGATGTGGCAGTACCGGTGCGTCTCCGGACCGGACAGATCGGAGACGCCCATGTGGTATGCGCCCGTACCAGACCGAAATTCATCGGTGGCGGCAGAGCGGTTTATGACGAAGAACTGATGTAAAAAAAGGTAGGATGGATACAACTATTTCTGCGTCATTGTGCGGAAGTAGTCGCGAATCCAGCGTCCGGATTCATTAAAATCATCATCGGTCCAGTCGGAAACTGCGGTACTGGATGCTTTGAAGACACTACTGCTTTCGTCTTTATTGGCGAGGTTCCAACAACAGAAGCTGATCTGGTATTTGTTCAGCAGATCAAACCATTCGAGCGTGGAATCAAAATCGTTGGCACCATTGCCGGACGCATCGCACATACCGAATTCGCTGACGAATACCGGAAGATTGTTCTGCTCGCAGGTCTCTAAGCGGTTACGCAGATCGTCTTTGTGCGTGCCGGCATAGAAATGCAGCGTATACATGATATTGTCATAGGAAAGCGGAGAAGCGGCAGCTTTGTCGATCTCCTGGCTCCAGGTGGGAGTGCCTACGAGGATCACGGCATCCGGTTTCTGTTCCCGGATCACGGGAATGACCTCTTCCGCATAGGATTTGATGCTTTCCCAGGAAGTACCGCCGTTGGGTTCGTTGCAAATCTCGTAGAGGACATTGTCGTTGTCGGCAAAAGCCGCTGTCATCTCGCGGAAGAAAGCAATTGCCTCATCTTTATGGTGATTTGGATCGCCGTCACTTAGGATATGCCAGTCGACAATGACATACATGCCAAGATCGGTGGCGTAAGATACACCGTCTTTTACCAGCTGTTTCAGCTGCGCCTGATCTCCGCCGGCACAATAGCCGCCATATTCCTCCGTATACATAGCGAGACGGATACAGTTGGTATTCCAGTCGTCGCGCAGGGTGCGGAAAGCATCGGGGTTGATATACTGTGGGAACCAGGCAATTCCGTGGGTAGACATACCGTAGAGTTGTACGACTTCACCGTTCTGATCGGTAAGTTTTCCGTTTTCCACGTGAAGAGCACCGTGCACACCATAAGGAGTGTCAGAGCGGCAGATGGTGAATTCCGGAGTGGGAGTTTCCTGTGACTTGGAGGCAGCGGCAGTATCCGGAGCAGATATGGCTTCAGGAGTTGTTTCCACAGTGGATTCGGAAGTGGTTTCCCGAGAGACATCTATTGTTTGGGTCTGCAGGTCAGCATCCGCAGAGGCGGTATTGTCCGCAGGAGTCTGCTTGCCGCATCCGGCGAGAGCACAGGTACTCAGAGCTGCCAGTACGGCGCAGCTGAGCGTTTTTTTCAAAATAAATCTGGACATAAATAACCTCTTTTCTCGACTAAGTTACATAGGTAACTAAAATAACAGTTTCCCCTGATCGTAATCCGGGGACTTCGTTGTCGGAACAACAGAATCAATATGACATACTTACATACAAACACTTACAAAAATATTATAGATACGTAACTGACCACTGGCAAGAAAATATTGCCGCAAAATAGTACCTGTGATACAGTTAGTGGGAAAGATTATAGGAATGGAGAAATGTTATGCTTCCACAGCCGTTTTTAAAGAGAATGCAGGGACTTTTGGGATCGGAATATGAGGAGTTTCTGGCAAGTTTTGAACATGAAAAATATCAGGCGCTGCGTCTGAATCCATTGAAGATAGAGAACGACATAGAGGAAAAATTGCTGCAAACATTTCACTTGGTACAGGTACCCTGGGCTGAGAACGGCTATTATTATGCCAAAGAAGATCAGCCGGGCAAGCATCCCTGGCATGAAGCGGGTCTGTATTATATTCAGGAACCCAGTGCAATGGCACCTGTGACACTGCTGTCACCACAACCGGGAGAACGGATCTTAGATCTGTGTGCGGCCCCCGGAGGAAAAAGCACCCAGATCGCGGCGGCAATGGCGGGCGAGGGGTTACTTGTCACCAATGAGATCCATCCGGCACGGGCGAAAATTTTGTCGGAAAACGTGGAGCGTATGGGTATCCGTAATGCCTGTGTATTGAATGAGACTCCGGAACATCTGGCAGATATTTTTGAAGAATATTTTGACAGAATTCTGGTGGATGCACCCTGCTCCGGAGAAGGAATGTTTCGCAAAAATGAGGTGGCATGTGAAGAGTGGAGTCCGGAAAATGTGCAGCTATGTGCGGACAGGCAGGACGGAATTCTGGAATGTGCGGCGCGGATGCTTCGAGCCGGAGGCAGGCTGGTCTATTCTACCTGTACCTTTGCTCCGGCGGAAAATGAAGGAAGTATCAGTCGTTTCCTTGCAAAGCATGATGAGTTCGAGATCGTGCCGGTCGATAAGAAAGCCCTGGGGATTCCGGAAGGCTGTGACGGACTGCCTGACAGTGTAACCGCCCCGGCTTCCGGGATCGAAGGAACGCTGCGCCTGTGGCCACATAAGCTGAAGGGAGAAGGACATTACGCGGCGGTACTTCATAAAAAGGGAGAGTTGCCGGAAGGCTACCGTCCTGTCAGTGCAAACGGTCCGGAGAAAGGGATTCCGGCGAAAAATCTGGCAAAGGACTGGACCGAATACTTTACTTTTGCAAAAGAAACATTTACTGACGAAGGTGCCTTGAAATTAAATCCGGATAATGCGCAAAGCGGCTATCTGGCATTTGGCGAGAACCTGTACCGGATGCCGACAGCGATGCCTGCGGTAAAAGGTCTGAAAGTCATGCGTCCCGGATTGCATCTGGGAACCTTAAAGAAAAATCGGTTCGAGCCGGCGCATGCACTGGCACTGGCATTACAGCCGCAGGATGTGAAACATGTGTGGAACCTCTCTGTGGAGGAAGCGGCTGCATATCTGAAAGGACAGACATTTTCCGCGGAAGGCGAAAAGGGCTGGTATCTGATCTGCGTGGACGGCATCAGTCTGGGATGGGGTAAGCTTGCGGGCGGTATTATGAAGAATCATTATCCTAAAGGATTGAGAAAATAAATGAAAACGGAAATATTATATGAAGACAACAGTATACTGGTCATCCGCAAACCGGCAGGCCTTGCGGTACAGTCTGCGCGGATCGGGCAGCAGGATGTGGTCAGTGAGCTGAAATCCTATCTGGCGAAACAGACCGGCACCGGTCGGGGAGAACCTTATCTGGCAGTGATCCACAGACTGGATCAGCCCGTGGAGGGGGTACTGGTATTTGCAAAAGAAAAAAAGACGGCAGCAGCGCTTACCGGACAGTTGTCGGAAGGATCATTGAATAAACGGTATTATGCGGTGCTTTGTGGATATCCTGATTGTCCGGAAGGCGACCTTGTGGATTATCTTCGAAAAGAGGGAAATGTGGCCACCGTTGTTACGGGCAGGGAGAAGAGTTTCCCGGATGCGAAGCTTGCAAAATTACATTATCGCATTCTGGCGAAGAGTGAACAGACTGCAAAGCTGTCTCTGGCAGATATCTGTATCCAGACAGGGCGATTTCATCAGATCCGGGCACAGTTCGCCCATGCGGGACTGCCGCTGCTGGGAGATACCAAATATGGCAGCGCTGCTACCGGAACACTGCCTGTGAGCCTGTCGTATCGCGGGGTGGCGCTGTGTGCGTATTTTCTGGAATTTAAGCATCCCGGCACCGGCAAGAAGATGTCGTTTCGGGTAAAACCGCAGAATCCGGCATTTGATAAATTTGTATTTGAAGACCTGTCCGCCGGATAAAAAAAGCTCTCCGGAGCACACTAATCCCAAAAAGGAAGTGTGTGAAATGGACTGGGGAGAATTTGTCAAAAATGTTATAGGAAAAAAGATGATAGTACTGCTTCTGGTGACCGGAGCAGTCTATTTTTTTCTACAATATCTGACCCCGCTGTTGGGTCCGGTATTGCTGGCAATGTTGTTTGTTACGATTTTCGGTCCTCTGATGAAACGGATGAACCGGAGACTGTGTTTTCCCAGACCGCTCAGTGCCATCGTACTTTTGAGCGTGGCAACGGTATTGCTGGCAGGACTGCTCTGGATACTGGCATCCTGGGTACTGGGAAGTCTGCCGGTGTGGATCGGAAATCTGGAAATACGGGAGCGCGAGTGGCTGGAAGTCGTCAGAGGATTGTGCCGCAAGGTGGGAGAAATCATAGGTGTGGATGCGGTCTATCTGGAAAATACGGTCAGCGGCAGGCTGCAGGAGGGGCTGGATTCTCTGGAAGAAAATATCCTGCCGGGAATGCTGTCCCAGTCTATGCAGTATGTGCGGTGGTTTGCTGAGCTGGGAGGCTTTCTGGTGACGTTCCTGATCGCTTCCGTGCTGTTGGCAAAGGATTATGACGGTATTATGAACCGCCTGCTGGATCGGGAGGCCTGCCATGTATTACTGGAAGTGATCTGCGGTATTGTCCGCTATATTGCTACTTTTGTGAAAGCTCAGGGCATCATCATGACAACTATTGCAATGATTGCGGCGTTTGTATTGGGGGCTGCGGGAATCCGGCACGGAATCCTGTGGGGAATCCTGGCGGGAATCCTCGATGCGCTGCCTTTTATCGGAACAGGAGTGGTACTGGTGCCGTTGGGTATCTTGCAGCTGTTGGCGGGCAACTGGGGCAGGGCACTGGTCTGTGGAGTGCTGTATGTGAGCTGTATTTTCCTGAGGGAGATCATGGAACCGCGTCTGATCGGCAGAAAGATCGGTGTTTCGCCTATTGCGGTGCTGATATCTCTGTATGCCGGGATCCGGCTGTTCGGTGTCTGGGGGATCATTAAGGGACCACTGGGTTTTGTACTGATCTATGAGACTTATCGCAGTCTGAGCCGTATGTATGACCGCCGGAAGGGGCAGGAGCGTCAGGTGTGAGAAAAGATTGACGAAAGAAGAAGGAAAAGCTATCATAGGAATTACAGAATAAAAGAGGCGTTGGAGAGACTATCTATGGCGAAAAATACAAAAGGAAAAAAAGCCGTGGAGTCGGTGGCAGAGACACTTTGCAATTTCAGCCGGTTCCTGTGTGACATTGTGATCAGTGTGTATCTGTGTGTGATATTGGCAGTGCTGCCGTTGTATAACAGAGGCTATGCGCAGATCGGCACGGACAAGGAGAATTTTTTTATTAAGACCATGACATATGCGGGTGAATTCCTGCTTCCGATGTTTGTGCTGTGGCTGATCCTCAGAGTGATCGTAGCAAAACAGAAAAAGGAGCTCCCGGTGTTTTGGAAAATTCCGGAAAGTATCTGGAGAACCTTGAACATCACGGATAAATTTGCCGCTCTTTACGGGATTTCAGTGGTGCTGTCTTATGTGTTTACGCGGTATCGCGGGGAAGCTCTGTGGGGAACAGTATCCTGGCGGATGGGTATGTGGACGCAGCTGGGAGCAGTCATTGTTTATTTTATGGTATCAAGAATGTGGCACGGGAAAGACTGGGTACCGGCATTGATCCTGCCGGTGTCTGTGGTGGTTTTTTCCCTTGGGTATCTGAACAAGTTTGAACTGTGTCCTGTGGATAAAGAAATCATCAATTCTTCATTTATTTCCACTATAGGGAACATTAACTGGTATTGTGGTTATCTGGTGACGGTGCTGTTCGGTGGAGTCTATCTGTTATGGAAAATGGGACCTGGGTTCAACCGGAAGAAACTGATCCTGATGGGGTATGTGACCATAGGATTTGCCTCCCTGGCGACCCAGGGCAGTACCAGCGGTATCGTGACTTTTGCGGTAGTAATGTTTGTGCTGCTTGGAGTGTCGGTGGGAGATGCCGGGAAAATGGAGTGCTTCTGGCAGGAAATGACGCTGTTTTCCGTGGCGTGTCTGGTCACTTATGTGCTACGTTCCCTCAATGTGTTTTCGCAGGAACTGGTGTTGGAAGAAATTACGAATATTCTGACATTTTCTGCGGTAAGTGTGATTATGACGATTGTGTCAGTATTGATGCTGTGCCTGATACACCGTATGCGGAGTACGCAACACTATTCTGTGAAGGTGTGGAGCACAATTTACCGGTGTGTTGCCATTGTGATATCCGTAGTTATAGTGCTGATCTTTGTGCTGATTGGGATCAATACATTATCAGGGGGAGCATTGACGGGAAATGTGGCAGATCCGGATGTGGCAAAATGGATGACCTTCAGCGGCGACTGGGGCAGTAACAGAGGAGCCACCTGGTCGGCCGGAGCAGGATGCTTCCGGGAGACTGATCTGTTACATAAGCTCTTCGGCGTGGGACCTGACTGCATGTATGCGTTCCTGTCGAACGAAGGCAGCCCGGAACTGCAAAACATGGTGTACGAGCGATTTTACGGAAACCGCCTGACCAACGCCCATAATGAGTGGCTGACGATCCTGGTGGATATGGGAATATTGGGGCTGGTCAGCTATGCGGGAATGATGATCTCCGCAGTCCGGAATTTCCTCCGGGAGGGGGACAAGTCAGCCCTGGCAGGCGCCTGCGGGTTCTGCGTGCTGGCTTATACCGTGAATAATATGTTCAGTTTCCAGCAGGTGATGAATATTTCGACAATGTTCGTAATAATGGGAATTGGAGCGAATAGATTGAGGGCGGTGCGTTCAATCCGCTAGAGAGCATAGGGTTCGAACTTGCGGTCTACGCTCCGCTGGAGATCACAAGTGAAAATAATTTATGCAACAAAAAAGAGTTCTCACAAAAGTGAGAACTCTTTTTTAGTCGTCGCGACAAGATTCGAACTTGCGACCTCTGCGTCCCGAACGCAGCGCTCTACCAAACTGAGCCACGCGACGATGATGAATTACGCCAACATTAAGATAATAAATAAAAAAGCATTGATTGTCAAGTGAAAAACGAATATGATAGAAGAAAATATTCAAAAGAGTGATGCAAATAGGAAAGTATTTGCAACATTTATTTCTATAACAATTATGAATAGACGGGATTACGAAAACAGAAAGGGAATACTTATGTATAATACCACAGTAACATTGAAAAAAGGCGAAGGCAGAACTTTGAAAGCCGGAGGAATGTGGGTCTATGACAATGAGATCGCATCCATTATGGGGAATTTCGAGAACGGTGATATCGTAGCAATTCATGATTTTGACGGATATTTCATGGGTTACGGTTATATCAATACAAATTCCAAGATCACGATCCGCCTGCTTGCACGCAGAAAGGATACGGTGATCGATGAGGCATTTTTTGAGCAGAGAGTACGGGATGCATGGTATTACCGTAAGGAGACGATCGATACTTCCAGCTGCCGCCTGATTTTCGGAGAGGCGGACTTTTTGCCCGGTATTGTGATTGATAAGTTTTCGGATGTACTGGTTGTGGAATCTCTGGCTCTGGGAATCGATAAATGGAAGTTTGTGATCATTGATGCATTGAAGAAAGTATTGGCAGAGGACGGCATTACGATCCGTGGTGTCTACGAGAGAAGTGATGCCAAGGTGCGCTTACAGGAAGGCATGGAGCGTTACAAGGGATTTATCGGGGAGCCATTTGACACCAAGGTGGAGATCGTGGAGAATGGTGTCCACTATATGGTAGATGTGGAAGACGGCCAGAAGACCGGATTTTTCCTGGATCAGAAGAATAACCGTGCCGCCATTCATCGTTTCTGCAAGGATAAGAAAGTACTGGACTGCTTTACCCATACCGGTTCCTTTGCACTGAATGCCGGAATCGCCGGAGCGAAGAGTGTTCTGGGTGTGGATGCTTCCCAACTTGCCGTAGATCAGGCGACGGAAAACGCAAAGCTGAACGGACTGGAGAATACCGTAAGCTTCCGGTGCGCGGATGTATTTGAATTACTGCCGGAACTGGAAACGCAGGGAGAAAAATACGATGTCGTGATTCTGGATCCTCCCGCGTTTACCAAATCCCGCAATTCGATCAAAAATGCTGTAAAAGGCTACCGTGAGATCAATCTCCGCGGTCTGAAACTGGTAGAAAACGGCGGATTCCTCGTGACCTGTTCCTGCTCTCATTTCATGGATCCGGAACTGTTTGCCAAGACGATCCGCGAGGCAGCCCATGGAGCACACAAGCGCCTCCGTCAGGTAGAATTCAAGACCCAGGGTCCCGATCATCCGATCCTGTGGGCAGCGGACGAGAGTTACTATCTCAAGTTCTATATTTTCCAGGTTGTTGAGGAAAAGTAATGACTGGAAAGTAGCTGAAATGCTTGATTTATAAGGGATTGAAGGCATTTGACGTTTACAGAGAAAACCTCGTAAAGTATCGCAAAATATCACAAAACTGTGATTCAAAGTGGTAAGAAAAGTGGTAAGTCTGAGTGGTAAGCACCTGAAATGTAACGGGTGGTAAAGTAGCACGATAATGATACCGGAGAAGGTTATGTGTTCGCTCTTCATAATACGGAAATTTCTAGTATAGATGTAGCGTTTTGTGGTATACTGTAGAAGAACAAATACCTTTCTGCGAAAGGGAAAGGAGAAAGGATACGCGTATGACAGTTGATAGAAGAGTAAGCAGTATTGAATCCAGTTTTAAAATGGAAAGCATGCCGTTTGATGCAGAATGTCGTCAAAGAGTAAGAAATGTCTTAACCAAGAAAGTCTCTGCAGCAGATGCAATTTCAGAATTAAATAAGAAGTACAGAGTATCCAAGAAGCAGGTTGAAGGATCAAGAGTATGATTATTTCTATGATGATGAACAGGATGCTAAGTACTGTTATCCGGGCACAAATGTATTAAAGAATAAACTGGATATAAGAGATTTAGATACATTGCACGAGGCTGAAAGAGACTATTCGGCAGTACGCCAGGCAGAACTTGTAGGTCAAGGCGTTACTGGAGATTTCTCTTTTAAGCATCTTTGTTCTATACATAAGCATTTATTCAGTGATGTATATTCTTGGGCGGGCAAGACGAGAACGGTTGATATTTCCAAAGGAACCGTTTTCTGTTTGGTGCAGTTTATCGAAAGCCAGTTTGATGATTTGTATCGTAAGCTGAAAAAGGAAAATTTCTTAGCTGACATAACCGATAAGGAAGAAATGAGCGAGAGACTAGCCTATTACCTGGGTGAGATTAATATGATCCATCCGTTTAGAGAAGGTAATGGAAGGACTCAGAGAATATACATTGAGCAGTTATGCTTGAACAATGGTAGATTTGAAATTGATTTTACCGATGTTTCAAAAGAAGAGATGATAGCCGCCAGTGTCAGATCGGCAAATGCCAGCAACGATATGCTGGAAAAACTTATTAGTAATTGCCTTGTTGAAAAATAGTTTTAGAGAAGAATGTACGTTCCGCTTTGAGTGTAAAAACTGATCTTTGAACTGACCATAGGCTAACGATAGACTAACAGCGTACTAACGAGGAACTAACAAATTTACGTATAAAACTAGTAAAAAACTAATATATAGTCACTTTTATTTTTATTGTGGTTGTAGTAAGATTATCATGGCAATCGAAACAGAGATGTTCCGGTTGCTTTTTTTATGCCATGGAAAGGGGGGATTTGATGGAATAAGCTATACAACAACATAAGTGATAGCCAATACATACGTATGTACTGGCGTACACGAGCAGAACTGTCTGGCATTCGGTATTCCGGGGATGCAGCATGAATTATTTAAGGATTCATGATATGTACAAAAGTTGTTGAAGTAAAGGTGTAGTATGAGACTTTTTATGATTATTGATTTATATGTGGGCTACAAGGAAGCATGTTGCTATGGTGTAGAAAAGGTGGAAAATAGTACAATTATTGTAATGGAGAGTGAAGTATGATATTTTATAAGAAATCAACAAATCG
>CAKRRU010000060.1 GCA_934394515.1 uncultured Acetatifactor sp. | reverse complement strand
TATTAGATTATCCGGAACATATTGCAGCCACTGTTTTTACAGGAGGCTGCAATTTTCGCTGTCCGTTTTGCCACAACGGGGAACTGGTGCTGGATCCCGGATGCCAGCCGCTGATCCCGGAAGAGGAAGTGCTCGCGTATCTGAAAAAGAGACGGGGCATTCTGCAAGGTGTCTGCGTCACCGGCGGGGAACCGACCCTGCAACAGGACCTGGAGGAATTCTTACAGAAGATCAAAGAACTGGGATATCCGGTGAAACTGGACACCAACGGCTATATGCCGGGAGTGCTGTGGAAACTTATGCAGGAGCACCTGATCGATTACGTGGCTATGGATATCAAGGCATCCAGAGAGAATTATGTCCATGCCGCAGGCCTTAAGAATATGGATATCTCCCGGATCGAGGAGAGCATCGGCATCCTGAAAAGCAGTGGGATCCCGTATGAATTCCGCACCACAGTGGTAAAAGGAATCCATACTGTGGAAGAGTTCGAGAATATCGGCAAATGGATCGCCGGATGCCCGGCTTACTATCTCCAGAGTTATGAAGAAAATGAAAACTGTCTGTACCGGATGATACAGACAGCGGGGGATACTATGGATGGAAACTGCGGACAGTTCAGCGCTTTTTCCCGGGAAGAACTGGAACGGATGGCGGAACTGGCGCAGAAATATGTGGAGAAGGTTACGCTGCGGGGTGTGGAGTAAGCCCCACACCGGTCACATAAGCTGCTGTACTTTGACAAATTCGTCAAAGCGAGGCAGTGCCAATGAGACTTTTCCGTATTCCCTGAATATAATGACGCCCTTTCTCTTTAGACGTTCCCGATACACGGAAAAAAGTTCAGATTTCATATCTAATCGCTCACGGAGTGCTTTTACCTGTGTCTCTCCACTGAGAGACATTTCAGTTACAATCTTTTTATCCAGATCGGATAATTCCGACCAGATTTTGCTATACACATATTCATCCAGATATTGGTCATATTCCGGTAAAATCTGTGCCAGAGTCTTCTTATCACGGTTTTCCCAATAAAGATACCCAAGTACTTGGAAGGCAAAAGGATAGCCTTTGGTAAGAGAAGTTAATTCTCCGGCAGAATCCATGTCCAAAGAAAAGATATGCATATATTGCTTACGGATAGCTGTATAATTCAAGGGCTCCAGGATCAGCTTGGGAGCACGGTACAAAAAGGTCAGGGCTTTATCATTCTGCAAATCATAAATATTCTCATACAAACCGGTCATCAACAAAAAAATAGGATAGTCATTTCGTAAAAAAATTTGAAAGGAACTGGCGAAGATCCGGATATATTCGGAATTTGTCACTTCATCAACAGTAATCAGCAATCGCTTCCCACTTTTCTGAATATATTTCAGCATAAGTTCCAAAGCATTTTCAATATCCGTGACCGGAGCAGCGTTTTCTACGGAAACGCCCAGACCGAAAGCGGAAAAATCCAGCTTGGCATTGACGAACAGTGCGTGCAATTCCGGAATACTGTAGATCTTTGCGGCAAGACTTTGCAACAGATCTCTGGTGGGATTTAATTCTACTACGATCCAATTGTCTTTTTTTCGTAATTCAGACGCAATATTTGTCATCATTACAGTCTTACCGGAGCCACGGACACCGGTGA
Source organism: uncultured Acetatifactor sp. (assembly GCA_934394515.1). GTDB lineage: Bacteria > Bacillota > Clostridia > Lachnospirales > Lachnospiraceae > Acetatifactor. The sequence goes on along the minus strand of CAKRRU010000060.1, from coordinate 13,822 downwards.
TCATGTAGATTTGATTAGACGGAATCTCAGCACAAAAGCTTTCCAAAATCTGATTCGTCTCTGTAAGACGGGAGATATACTGCAGGGGCTTTTTGCCGAAGGACAGTGTAAATGGATTGGCGCTCATCAGAAAACCTCCTTTTCTTATATAAGTTTATATAACTTATATGCTTGTATATAACTTTATATAAGTATATATAACTTTGCATCTATTATATAACCTTATATAACTTTTGCCAAGTACAAGATGCCTTCAAGAGTCAAAATAAAATAGATAGAGAAAGCTATGATAATGGAAACGCTTACTTGAAAGAAATGAACAAAGAATGGCTTGATTGTGCATTTTTAAAAGTAGTACAGACTTGCGCAAAAATAATAACTAAAAATTGCTCAAAAAATCTATGAATTACTTCCAAAAATATTCAAAATATACAAAATGAGTTTACTAATGTGAAGTGAAAGTGCTAATATATAGTACATAGCGTTGTAAGAGCTTACAATTGTAATCGTTTACAACAAAGCGCAAGAACAGAAAACAGCGCAAAAAATTGCGGAGATTAGAGCGCTACCGTAAAAAATGGGAGGATTGTATGAGTCGATGTAAGAGAAAAAGATTTTTGGCATTTATGTTGACCGTGGCTATGCTGCTGGGTGTCATGCCGGTGGATCTGCTGGGTGGAATCGCCAGCGTGAAGGCTGCGGAGACGGTTCATGAGGTGAACTTTACAAAGATATCTGCAGAAGGAAAAACAGATAAAGATCCATTTACAAATGATATGATGGGGGACAGCTATTATACACTTGTTGGAAGTGCTATGTGTAGATTAAACAGTGCAGCAACAAAAGTAACAGCTGTTGAACTGAAAGATAAGGAAGGGCTGTCTGCTATAAATTTTACGGTTAATGGAACGGCAACCTTGGAGGTGAAATTTTGCAGTACGGGTAAAACCAATAACTCGCAATTGGCATTAAAAAAAGATGGAACGCAGATAGCTGATTCAGTGAAGACGGTTACAGGAACAAGTGGTGAAACAGCAGCTTACTCGAATCTTACAGCAGGTACTTATTCAATCATTAGTGCAGAAGGATTTACGGAAAGAAGCGTTCGAATCATAAGTATCAAGGTAATAGAGACAACGCAGGATATTCCCACAGGAGCAACCGTTTCCGGTAATATTGCAGTTGTAGATAACACGAACGGATTGGTGCAGGAAGGTCAAAAGGTCAGCCTGACCGCAGAGAACAAAGATACCGTAAAGTTAGCTGTAGGCGTTGAAAATAAGGAGCTTACCCTGAGTGCCGGAACTACCTACAATATCGTTGCTCCGAACGAGAATGTCCGTGCTGTTGCGGAAGATGGTAAGACCACCATTACCACTGGTACGGAAGCTTTTGGCACTACCATTACTTTGGGTAAAGCAAAAGTAGAAGCACTGGTAAAACTGGCAGAAGGTTCTGAACTGGAGGCTAGTGCGACTTTAACATTGACCAATACAGCAGATGCTGGCGATACTGTTCAGCTGACACCTAATGGAACAGCACCCCTTAAGGTAGGTGCAACCTACGAGATTTCTACGAGTATGGCATTAGCTGATGCGAAAGTAAATGGTGAAAAAACGGTTACTGTTACAGAAGAAACTACAGAGCTGATCATTTCTATAGAATCCACACAGGTAGCGACAACGATCACTGTGAAAGATGCAGATGGTCTGTTGGGTGATGGAACGGTGACATTGACCAATATGAAAGATGCTGCCGATGTACATAGCTTTAAGAGCGGAGAAGCAGTATCTCTGACGATTGGAGAGGTGTATAAAGTAAGCTGCGCAGTAAAAAACGCAATTATTAAGATCAATAACAGTACAATATACAAAGCGTCAAGAGAAATTACAAATGCAAATGTGGTTATAAGTGCAAAAGATGCAGATTTGCATGAACTGGATCTGAGCGGTGGACTGTTAAAAGGCCAGACCTATGAGGGCGGTATTTCTGTTCTGGCAGATATGCCTTATACAGCGAAGACATTAGAGGCATGTGGTGTTCTATATGAGGGAACCGTACAGACCCCGAAAGAGAACCCTTCACCAAATAATGGAGCAATCCCTACTACAGGTGCTGCGGTGAAACTGGTTGCAGAAAAGGCGGGTAAGCTGAAGGTTACAGTATCCCTTGTAAACAAAGTTTACTATTTCCTGGAAGAGACTGCAAACGGTCCCAAGGAAGTATTGAAATTTGATAATACAACAAATACGCAAACTGGTGGAAAGGTTCTGATCCTTCCGGTAGAAGCAGGAAAAACTTATTATTTATATGCAAGCGGTTCTAAAATCAAGATGTATGAAATTACTGTAGATTACAGAACTTCTCTTGACTGGAACAAGATTGAAACTCCCGTACTTGGAACCCCTTCCGTAAAGGGCGGCACGATTTCTGTTCCCTATACCGCACAGGTGGGTGGTATCTATGGAGAGTCTTTGGATGTAACGATGTATGATGCAAATGGTAAGGAAGTAATGAAACAGTCAATTACCGCAGAGGGTGAGTCCGGAGTAGCAGAATTCACACCGGCAGCATCCGGTACTTACAGCTTTAAAGCAGAGTTGATCCGTACCGGCGAAGCCTCTAAGGTAAGTAATACGACAACCGGTGTTAATTTTGTCCTTCCCATGGCAACTCCCACAGGCTTAAATGCTGAGAACAAGGGCCATGGCAACGTGAAGCTGACCTGGCAGGCTGTTCCCGAAGCTGAAAGCTACACAGTATATGTGGATGGCAAGGTATATGCAGAGGGTGTGACAAAGTTATTACAGAAGATTTCAGGACTGACCGTAGGACAGGAATATACATTTGGCGTTGCGGCAGTCAGAGGAAATGACATTTCCAAACCGGCAGAGGTGAAATTGACGATCACAGAAGATGCAGTAAAGACCTGGAATTATTCCGCATTCGGTTCCAGCGTAGATACCATGTCAGAAGGCGGCAGGAACAACGGCTTCAGCGGAAGCTATGATACACAGGATCTGAAAGTATGGAGTATGAACAGCAAGGGTAAGCTGGTACCGAACTCCACCGATGGTGTGGCATTCTACTATACCACCATCGATCCTGAGACAGAGAACTTTACGCTGTCCGCAGATGTAACCGTAGACAGTTGGAAGTTTACCAATGGTCAGGAAGGCTTCGGTCTGATGGCAGCAGACCGTGTGGGAGAGAACGGTTCCGGTAATTCCTTCTGGAACAACTCTTATATGGTAAGTGCGACCAAGGTGGAATATTTCTGGGATGCAGAGGCCGGTCAGGTATCTGATGCCGGAGATAAGTACACCATGAAGCTGGGTGTCGGATCTCAGGAGAAGATCGGTGTAACACCGGAGAATCTTGCAGCAGACACTGTAGTAGATGATTTCCAGACGGCCATGAGAACGCTGGAGACCAGTGCCGTAGCAAGCGGCCAGGGTGCCGGAACTTATAATATGGTAGGCGGATATGAGGCAGCATTGAAGGATATCACAGATGTCAATCCTCAGACAACCTTCCATATGACGATCCAGAGAAACAATACCGGATATTTCTTAAGCTATACCAATGCAGCTACCGGAGAGACCGTGACCAACAAATATTACCACGGTGACAACGGCGATGAACTGACCAGACTGGATGAAAACAATATTTATGTAGGCTTCTATGCTTCCAGAAGTGCTAAGGTAAGCTTCAACAATATGAGCCTGACCACAGTGGCTCCGGAAAACGATGCACCTGCAGAAGCAAGACCGATTACTTATGTAACCCCGAACTTCAGCATTGAGTCTGCCAAGGTTGCCAACAATGCAAACTATGAGATGGTATACTACGGCAATGCCGATGGCGTTCTGAGTATTACGAACAGCAAGGGAGAAGCAGTGGTATCCGGACAGCATGTGGATGCCAAGACCAAGTTCCGTGTCAATACGGTTCTGGAGCAGGGCAGCAATATTTTTGCAGTGGAGTTCACACCGGATGCAGATTACAAGCCTGCAAAGTATTCTCTCTTAAGCAGCTATGATACCGTGAAATTTGATTTCACCGTAACCTATAATGTAAAAGACAGAAGTTATATTTATGTAAGTCCCGACGGCAGAAGCTATGGAAGCGGTGCCAAGGATGATCCTGTAGATATTTATACCGCAGTGAAGAGTGCTGCTCCCGGAAGGACGATCCTGTTAAAGAGCGGAACTTATGCGCTGGACAAGACAGTCATTGTAGAAAGAGGCGTTAACGGAACCGCAGATGCGAAGATTTACATGATCGCAGATCCGGAGGCTGCCACACGCCCGGTACTGGATTTCCAGGGAAGATGTGCAGGCATGATCCTGGCGGGCGATTATTGGTACTTCCAGGGATTTGATGTTACAAGATCCGCAAATGCGCAGAAGGGTATTCAGGTATCCGGAAGCTACAACACTGTGGACAACGTAATGACCTACAGAAACGGTAATACCGGTCTTCAGATCAGCAGATATAAGAGCACAGATAACTGGGAAGACTGGCCGTCCCACAATCTGATCCTGAACTGTACTTCTTATCTGAATGCAGATGCGGGATATGAGGATGCGGATGGATTTGCAGCAAAACTGACAGTAGCAGACGGCAACGTATTTGATGGATGTATCGCAGCTTACAATGCCGATGACGGATGGGATCTGTTCGCAAAAGTAGAGACCGGTGCCATCGGTCAGGTAACAATTCAGAACAGTGTGGCATTTAAGAACGGTTATGTACTGGATGAGAATGGACAGGAAGTAGATGCGGGTAACGGTAACGGCTTCAAGATGGGTGGTTCCAGCATCAGCGGACAGCATATCCTGCGCAACAGCGTATCCTTCGGCAATAAGGCAAAGGGTATCGACTCCAATAGCTGCCCGGACATTCAGGTATATGCTTCTACCAGCTACAATAATGAATCCTACAACGTAGCGCTTTACACGAACGATGCGAAGAACACAGCATTTACCGCACAGGGAATCCTGTCCTTCAAGGACAGCACCAATGCAGCAGAAGAACTGATCGCAGAGCAGTTCAAACCCAAGGGAACACAGGAGACAAGTGCTTACGAAAATGCAGCGAACTACTACTGGAGAGGTGAAAACGCTACCAACAGTGAAGGAATTGCAGCGACAGCAGACTGGTTCCGTAACCTGGATATGAACAGCGCAATTCATGGCGGCATTCACAGAAATGCCAACGGTATCATCAATATGAATGGCTTCCTTGAGGTGACCGGCAAGGTACCCGAAGGCGTGGGAGCCAGAATGACAGGAACTGCTTCCGGTGTGATCACAGTAAATACGGATGTTGACAGAGAGGAAGACGATGATAACAACAGCGGCGCTTCTTCTACAGCAGCATCTACCGTAGACTGGAACGATGTCAGCAGCTCTGTACAGAATAAGGTGGCAGAGATGTTACAGAATCCTGCCATTGCAAGTGTCAACATGAACTTTGTATGCAGCGGTGAGGTTAAGGTGCCTCAGAATCTGCTGAATATGATCAAGGGCACGAAAATAACGCTTGCTTTCCACAGCGGAAACGGCGTGGCACTGAGCATCAGTGGACAGGATCTGAAGAACAGGAATCTGTCCAAGATCCAGAGCATTGATCTGACGGTAGACCAGACAAGTAATGCGATTCCTGCAAATGTTGTATCTGCCAAGGGCGGAAACGTAAACAGACAGCTTGCAATCAAAGATACCGGCAGCTTCAGCGTACCTGTAAATCTTCATGTAAATGTAGGTAAGGAAAATGCCGGAAAGAGTGCAAACCTGTATCGCTATAATGCAGCGAAGGGCCGTCTGGAGTATTGTGGATCCTTCACGGTAACCTCCAACGGACAGTCTATGTTTGCATTAAGACGCGGCGGTAACTATCTGGTGACTGTAACGGATCGCAGACCTTCTGAGAGCATCTGGTATGCGGAGGGTGATTACACCGTAAGAAGCGGTGATACCCTTTCCGGAATCGCCCGCAGAAACAACCTGACACTGGATGAACTGCTTCGCAGAAATGCTCAGATCACGAACCGCAATATGATCAGAGTCGGTCAGAAGCTGAATCTGGACTGATCGGGAGAAAACAGGCAGAGACAGAGAAAAGTATAAGACGGGAAACTGTATAACGAGAAAACGGATGGCTTGGGAGGGCCATCCGTTTTTTGCAAAAAATCAGGCAAAAAGTAAGAACAGGGGTGCAAATTAAGAAAGAAAACAGGTATAATGATGTAGAAATGATACTTTCATCAGATGTTTTAAGATAAAAGAACGGTAGCAGGGAGGACGAAGATATTGAAAAAAACAGTTTTAGCGCCAATACTTGCCGGCGTTATGATCAGCTTTGCAGCCTGTGGCAGTCAGGAATCTCTTGTAATCCCGGAAGTAACCGGCAGCGCAATAGAAAGTACACAGGAAAACGTACAGGAAAGTACTGTAACAGAGACAACGGCACAACAGGAAACCACGACTGAGGCTGCGACAGCGGGTAAGGTAGAGATCATCACGGAAGACTTTGAAGGCGGCAGCTCTCCGGATGACAAGGAAAGAAGCTACACCTATACTTATCAGATGCCGACTGTTACAATCCCCGGTAATGAGGAAGCGCAGAATAAGATCGAGAGCGAGCTGACGGCTTATGTGGAGCGTTTTCTGGAAGAAATCAATCATGGTGATTTTGGTACAATATACGAAGGAGAAATGTCAGGAGTGCAGAGCTATCAGGATCTGACACTGACTGTCATCCGGGCGGACGACGAGGTAATCAGCCTGGCCTGGAACAATGAAGGTTACAACCAGGGAGCACACGGCTGGTACACGACTACTTATATGAATTATTATACGCAGACGGGCGAGAAAATTACATTTGACAGCCTGGGCAGTGGTTTCCGCGAGAAGGCTCTGGAATTGGTAACAGCGAAGGCTGCCGAGATGCAGGCTGCGGAGAACTGTTTCTTTGATGATTATGAGAAGAGCATTAAGCTTGTAGTGTTGGATGGTACGGAGGATATGGACGCTATTTACCGGGAAATCTACGGAGCGGAGATTGGAGGAACCGGTAACGGCACAGCCACACCGACTTTCAGCATTTTGGAAGACGGCTTTACCTTCGAATCCGGACAGTACGTATTACAGTCCTATGCGGTGGGAATCGTTGATTTTGATATCCCGGCAAGTGATTTTGGAGATGCACTCACAGCGGATATTTTTTAGAATGATCTGTCTGCGAGAAAATAATACCATTTGACATTGAGAACCATTTTCGATAAAATGACCGTGCAGAAAGTTAGAAGCTACTAACTCTCTGCGCGGTTTTTGCTTTTAAACAGAGAAAAAGGATGGTATATCTATGATGATCGATAAAAGACTGATCGGAATCGTGCCGGAAAGCCGAAAATACATTGCGGGGAATGTCGCTTTGCAATGGCTGTCTCTGGCAGCAAATATTGTAATGATGACATCGATTACGATACTGTTATCAGACCTGTATACTCATACAGAGACCGACAGGAGCCTGCCCGGTGCCGTCGCGGCTATGTTGATAGCGCTGGTCGTACGCTTTGGCTGTGCCATCGGAGCATCGAAGATGAGTTATCTGTCATCCAAAGAGGTGAAGAAGACACTGCGAAGACTGATCTATGAGAAACTTCTGCGTCTGGGAAGCTTGTATCAGGAACAGACAGGAACTTCTGAGGTAGTGCAGGTAGCGGTGGAAGGTGTGGATCAGCTGGAGACTTATTTCGGCGCGTATCTGCCTCAGTTTTTCTATGCGATGCTGGCACCACTGACACTTTTTATTTATCTGTGCTTTATCGACGTTCCTCCGGCAGTGGTGCTTTTGATCTGCGTTCCGCTGATCCCGGTGGCAATCGCAGCGGTGCAGACCTGGGCCAAAAAGTTGTTATCGAAGTATTGGGGACAATACACAGCGCTTGGAGATACTTTTTTGGAAAACTTACAGGGGCTGACGACTTTGAAAATCTATCAGTCGGATGCTTTTAAAAATGAGGAAATGAATGCGGAATCGGAAAAGTTCCGTAAGATCACCATGAAAGTGCTGACGATGCAGCTGAATTCTATTACGATCATGGATTTTATCGCTTATGGCGGTGCTGCACTGGGAATCATCCTTTCTGTGAGCCGGATGCATGCGGGAAAAGTGAATCTGGCCGGATGCCTGCTCATCATCCTTCTGGCGGCTGATTTCTTTATTCCCATGCGGCAGTTGGGTTCCTTTTTTCATATTGCCATGAATGGTATGGCGGCCAGTGAGAAGATTTTCAGACTGCTGGATCTGCCGGAGGGGGATGCCGGTAAGGAAGCGACCGGAACAGGCAATGCTATGGCTGAGAAGTTCCCGGTTGACGGTGATATCTGTCTGGAGCAGGTGCGTTTTTCGTATGAAGAGGACAGAGAGATTCTGCACGGTGTGGATCTGGTGCTCCGCAGGGGGGGACTGACCGCCATCGTGGGCGAGAGCGGCTGCGGCAAATCCACCATTTCCGGCATCCTCATGGGCAGAAACGGTGGATATACTGGCACGGTGAGGGTCGGAGCTGTGGATGTGCGGCAGATTTCCGAGGCAGGCCTGATGCAGAATGTCACCTATGTCAGCCACCAGAGTTATCTGTTCCGGGGAACGGTCCGGGAGAATCTGTGCATGGGACGACCGGAGGCTTCGGAGGAAGAACTGTGGCAGGTGCTTAGAAAGGTGCGGCTGGCGGATTTCCTGCGGAGTGAACAGGGACTGGAGACACCGGTGCAGGAGAAGGGAAGCAATTTCTCCGGCGGTCAGTGTCAGCGACTGGCGCTGGCGAGGGCGCTTTTGCATGACAGTCCGGTTTATATTTTTGATGAGGCGACCTCCAATATTGATGTGGAGAGTGAGAATGACATTATGGCATTGATCCGGGAAATGGCAGCTACGGGAGAGAAGACTATCCTGTTGATTTCTCACCGACTGGCAAATGTGGTGGAAGCGGATCGGATCTATGTCATGGATGGCGGAAATGTGACGGAGCAGGGCACACAGGAGGAACTGCTTGCGAAGAACGGAACTTACGCAAGCTTATGGAATGCCCAGCAGTGTCTGGAGAATTACGGAAAAGGAGGTGCACAGGCATGACGGAAGCAAAGAGAGTGCAGCAGGCAGAACGGGAAAAACAGGATGTGGCATTCCGCGGGAAAAATACCGGGAACCGCAGCGGCTTCCGGGTCATGGCGGAACTGATCGGGCTGGTAAAACCCCTGTCCGGCTATATGTGTCTTGCCATTTTTGCGGGACTCGTAGGGCATCTGTGCGCAGCTTTTATCACGATTCTGGGCGGTTATGCGGTGTTAGTAGTACTGGGCGTGCAGGATAAGATTACAGAGGTGCAAGTATTTCTTACGGTGCCTTTGTTGGCACTGTTACGGGCCGGACTCCGTTACGGCGAGCAGTCCTGTAACCATTTTATCGCATTTAAGTTGCTGGCCCTGATCAGGGACAAGGTATTCCGGGCACTGCGCAGGCTGTGCCCGGCGAAGCTGGAGGGCAGAGGCAAGGGAGACCTGATCGCAGTGATCACTTCGGATATTGAGCTGCTGGAGGTATTTTATGCTCATACAATTTCCCCGGCAGCCATTGCGTTTTTGTTTACCCTGATTCTGTGTGGATTTATCGGCAGTTTCCATCCGACATTGGGACTGCTGGCACTGGCAGCGTATGTGACGGTGGGGGTACTGGTACCCCTTGCTATCTCGAAAGCCAGCGGAGACCATGGCATCCGCTTCCGCAGTGGTGCGGGAGAATTGTCCGGTTATGTGTTGGACAGCCTGCGGGGCCTGACGGAGACCATCCAGTACGGCCGGGGACAGGCAAGGCTGGACGGCATGATGGCGAAGACAGATGCGTTGAGCAGCGAGGAAGAGAAAATGAAAGCGGTCTCCGGCAGAAATACGGCCATTACCAATACCGTGATATTGCTGTTTGATCTGGCGATGCTGGGCGTTTCCGTAGTGTTATACCGAAACGGCGCAGTAAGTTATGAGGGAGTACTGATCCCGACCATTGCTTTGATGAGTTCTTTCGGCCCCTGCGTGGCACTGGCGGCGTTGGGCAGTACCTTGCAGAATACCTTTGCTGCGGGCAACCGGGTGCTGGATATCCTGGAGGAGGCACCGGCAGTGGAAGAGATCACCGGAAAACCTGAGATTGTTTTTCGGGGAGCTGCGGCAGAGCATGTGGCGTTTTCTTATGAGACAAAGGCAACAGACCGGACAGACGTTGGAACCGGCACGGTGCAGGACAATATTCTGACAGATGTGTCGGTGGAGATCCCGGAGCATTCTGTCATCGGCATCACCGGCAGAAGCGGCAGCGGTAAATCTACGTTGTTGAAACTGCTGATGCGGTTCTGGACGGTACAGCAGGGAGAGGTGAAGCTGTCCGGTACTTCTGTTGAAGAGATCAACACAGCGAATTTGCGGGAAATGGAAAGTTTCGTAACCCAGGAGACCCACCTGTTCCACGACAGCATCCGCAATAATCTTAAAATAGCGAAGCTGGATGCCACAGAGGAAGAGATGATCGCTGCCTGCAAGAAGGCGTCAGTACATGATTTTATCATGACATTGCCACAGGGATATGACACACCTGTCGGAGAACTGGGAGACACCTTATCCGGCGGAGAGAGACAGCGGATCGGCCTGGCGAGAGCATTCCTCCATAATGCACCGTTGCTGCTGTTGGATGAGCCGACGAGCAATCTGGACAGCCTGAATGAAGCGGTAATTCTGAAATCTCTCAGGGAAGAAAAAGAGGACAAGACCGTCGTACTGGTATCCCACAGAGAATCCACCATGCGTATTGCGGATCGGACCTATTCTGTGGAGAACGGTCGCATGAGCTGAGAAAATGATGCACCGGTGAACTGCGATGCGGAGAGAACAGCCCGGCGAGTTCGGCGGTGGCAAAAAGCGGCTCCATGAATGACTGACACAACAGGATACAGAGATAAGGACACCAGCAATAAACTACAAATAGAAAGAGATCAAGATTGAGCAAGAATACACAGAATATAAACAAGATACAGGACAAACGGGAGCGGGAAAAGGAGATGGTCTCCGACATGATCCTGCTCTACTGTCAGAAACAACACAAAGAGTTACGGAAAGCATCCGGGCTGAAAAAGACAGACCTCTGCCCGGAATGTGCGGAACTGGAAGCTTATGCCCGCATGCGCAGCGACAAATGCCCCTTCATGGAGACCAAGACCTTCTGCTCCAACTGCAAGGTGCACTGCTACAAACCCGACATGCGGGAACGCATCCGCATTGTTATGCGCTTCTCCGGCCCCCGGATGCTTTTTGTCCATCCCGTGGCCGCCATTCGGCACGTGATCGAGTCCCGGAAGGAAGCCGCAAAAACGTCCACAACATCTACACCATAAGAACCGCAGGCACGCTCTCGCTCTGGCGCAGAACGTAGCGGTACATAATTGACCCCAATACGGTCAATAAGTACCGACGTCTGCTTACGGCCTGCTTGTCCTTATGGTGTAGATGTTGTAGCGCAAACTACGAATATCCAATGCAAAACCCCGGCAGCTACAACAACTGCCGGGGTTTTAAGGAGGATAGAAATCGTTTTAAACTATGTACATCAGGTTTATTAACCCATGGTAATAACTACGTTGTACTCTTCTTTGCCCTTTTCGTAAGGAATGATGTGTCCATCAACAGCCTTGCCGTCTACGGTCAGGGATACCACGCCCTTCTCCACATTCTGAGGGTTCTTCACCTGAATGTGATAGGTGCCCTCACGGAACTTACGGGTGATGGAGAAATCACCGAAGCCCTTGGGAATACAAGGATCTACGGACAATCCCTGATGGGTGGGATATACACCCAGTATGTACTGGGAGATATTTACGAAAGTCCATGCCGCAGTACCGGTCAGCCAGCTGTTTTTCGCCTCACCGTGGAATTTTGCATCCTTACCGGCTACCATCTGGGAATATACATAAGGCTCGGTACGATGGATCTCACTGATATCCTCAATGTATGCGGGACAGGTCTTGCGGTAGATCTCGAAAGCTCTGTCACCTCTGCCCAGAACGGTCTCTGCGATGGATACCCAGGGATTGTTGTGGCAGAAGATACCGGCATTCTCCTTATATCCGGGGGGATAAGAGGATACTTCACCAAGTTCGAGGTGATACTCCGTGTATGCGGGTTGCAGGATCATGACACCGTACTTGGTATCCAGTCTTTCTTTTACGGAATTCAGTGCTTTTTCAGCAAGCCCTTCCTTCACACCGACACCGGCGAGTACACAGAAGCCCTGAGGCTCAATGTAGATCTGACCTTCGCGGCATTCCTTGGAACCCACCTTGTGGCTGTAAGCATCATAAGCACGTACGAACCAGTCGCCGTCCCAGCCATCCTTCAGGATTGCATCATACATTGCCTGTACTTCCTTACGTGCACGGGCAGCTTCGTCGGCATCACCCATCAGCTCGCACAGCTGTGCATATTCTTCACCGTATTTTACGAACATGCCGGCGATGAATACGGATTCTGCCACAGGTCCTTCACTGGGACCGAAGGTCTGGAAGGATTCTCCGGGATGAGCGGAGAAGCAGTTCAGGTTCAGACAGTCATCAGAGGAGCAGCCACGCTCATATCGTTGTCAAAAGGAACCATCTGGGTCAGGATGGAGGTATCACCGGTCTCTCTGACATAAGCACTGGTACCTGCAATAAGCCACAGAGGATCATCGTTGAATCCACTGCCGATATCGGAGTTGCCTTTCTTGGTCAGAGGCTGATACTGATGGTAAGCACTGCCGTCCTGGAATTGGGTGGAAGCGATATCAATGATACGCTCTCTTGCACGGTCCGGGATCAGATGTACGAAACCGAGCAGATCCTGGCAGGAATCACGGAAGCCCATACCACGGCCGATTCCGGACTCGTAATAAGAAGCGGAACGGGACATGTTGAAGGTTACCATGCACTGATACTGGTTCCAGGTGTTGACCATGCGGTTTACCTTTTCGTCCTCGGACTGTACGGTGTAGCGTGCCAGCAGCTGCTTCCAGTAAGCCTGCAATGCTGCGAAAGCTTCTTCAACCTGAGCGTCGGTCTGATATTTGGCAATCATCTCTTTTGCACGTGTCTTGTTGATCACACCGTAGGATTCCCATTTTTCGTCTTCGGGATTCTCGATATAGCCAAGTACGAAAATGAAAGTCTTGGTCTCACCGGCTGCCAGATCCACATTGATCTGATGGGAGGCGATGGGAGACCAGCCGCTTGCCATGGAATTCGTGCATTTGCCGTTCTCAACCGCTTCAGGGGAATCCGCACCTCTGTACGCACCCAGGAAAGCGTCTCTGCTGGTATCGAAACCGTCGATCTTCGTATTTACAGAATAGATTGCGTAATGGTTACGACGCTCACGGTATTCGGTCTTATGGTAGATGATGGAATCCTGTACCTCCACCTCGCCGGTGCTTAAATTACGCTGGAAGTTCTTCATATCATCATCGGCATTCCACAGACACCATTCTACATAAGAGAATACGGACAGTTTCTTGTCCTCGGAGCTTCCGTTGGTCAGAGTAAGCTGAGAGATCTCGCAGTTATCGTTCAGAGGAACGAAGGAGAGCACGGAAGCCTTGACACCGTTCCTGGAAGAGGTGAAACGGCTGTAACCGATACCGTGACGGCACTCGTAAGAATCCAGCTCAGTCTTCGTAGGCTGCCAGCCGGGATTCCATACGGTATCTCCATCCTTAATATACAGATATTTGCCGT